>QZJE01000017.1 GCA_003599235.1 Actinomycetota bacterium
GTATTTTACTTGCTCTTTTAAACTAGGAACAACTATATAATCCAGGGCATTAACACGGCGCCTTGTTTTTTGAATCTCGTCACCTAGCCGTCTTAGCTTTGTCTCAACGGCGGCAATCTCTATAACCATATCCAATTCACGTTCAAATTTCTCAGCGGTTTCATTAATACGACTGGTAACGCCGGTTAAACTATATCCTCTGGTTAAAGCAGTTCTTTTAACACTCTTTTTCTCAACCTCAGGGACTGGCACACCCATTATATGAGTACCGGAAATCTCAACCTCAACTTCACCTTTAGTTGCCATAGAAGTTGAGCGCAAGGTCACACTGCCGTCGACAGCTTTTGCTATTGCTAGAGAATAGCTGGCGGCAGCTGATGCTTTTTGGAGACGCTCTGAGGAGAGCAGCACTTGGTCCATAACTGACATAAACTCCATTAATAGAGCATCCCGCTTTTCCTTTAGCAGGTCACGACCTTGTTCTGCTAACCCGATTTGATTTTTTCTAGAAAGTAACTCTGTTCGAGTGGGATGAACTTCTTCCAATTACTCTACCTTCTCTTTTTCGACTTCATCTTTCATTTCCTCGACTATTTCAGCTAGATTTTTTTCTCCCTCAGCCTCGTCCGGTGTTGCTTTGTCGTCAGCGGAAGCGGAATCAGATTCTTTTTTTGTCTCTTTTGGAGCTTCTGCTGGCTTTTGTTCTTTTGTCTCTTCGGCCATAGCTTCCTCTTTAGCAGCTTCTTTGTCCGGCGTAGCTTTAGCGTCAGCGGAAGCGGAGTCGGATCCGGCAACTTCTTCTTCGGTTCCTTCCCTTTCAACTAAGTACTTGTCCAGAAACTCATGTTTAATTCTCTTTAATTCAGATTTCGGCAACATTGAGAACAGATCCCAGCTTATTTCTAGAGTACGCTCTATTTCTCTATCTTCGTCTCCTTGGGAAACAAATACCTGCTCGAAGTCATCAGCAAACTTTAAATATTTACGGTCTTCCTCGCTTAAGGCTTCTTCTCCAATAATTGATACTAACTTTCTTAAATCGCGGCCTCTGGCGTAAGAAGCGTACAGCTGATCGGCTACGTTACGGTGATCTTCCCTGGTTTTGCCGCTTCCTATCCCTTGATTCATCAACCTGGAAAGACAAGGCAATACGTCAATTGGAGGGAAAATACCCCGGCGATGCAGGTGCCTTCCAAGAACAATTTGACCCTCGGTGATATACCCGGTTAAGTCAGGAATGGGATGGGTTATATCATCGTCTGGCATAGTTAAAATAACCAATTGAGTAATAGAGCCCTTTTTATTTTTTAGGCGCCCGGCTCTTTCGTAAATCTCAGCTAAGTCGGTATACATATAACCTGGATAACCTCGGCGACCTGGCACTTCCTCGCGGGCAGTAGAGACTTCTCGCAAGGCCTCACAGTAATTAGTCATGTCGGTTAGCACAACCAAAATATGCATGTCGTAGTTAAATGCTAAATACTCAGCTACGGTTAAGGCACATCTTGGTGTGATGATACGCTCGATTGTAGGGTCATCAGCTAAGTTTAAGAAAAAGACAACTCTGTCCAACGCTCCGGTTCTCTCAAAATCCCAACGGAAAAACGAAGCTTCCCGGTGGGTAATTCCCATAGCAGCAAATACTACCGCAAACTGCTCACCTGATTTTACTTTTGCCTGCCTGATAATTTGGGCGGTAAGCTCGTTGGCTGGCAGGCCAGCGCCGGAAAATATGGGTAGTTTTTGGCCTCTCACCAGCGTATTTAACCCATCTAAGCAGGAGACACCGGTTTGAATAAAATCTTCCGGTTTTTCTCTAGCAAACGGATTAATGGGCGAACCGGTTATCTCCAATCTGGCTTCCGGCAGTACTCTAGGGCCACCATCGATAGGGTCCCCCCGGCCGTTTAGAACTCTTCCCAAAAGGTCGATAGATACATCTATCTTGGCAACTTCTGCTAAAAACCTAACGGATGTTTGGTCGACATCAATTCCCTGAGTACCTTCAAACACTTGTATAGCGGCAAAATCTTCAGTACATTCCAGTACCTGACCGTTTCTAATTTCACCGTTACCGCATAAAATATGCACCATCTCGTTATAAGCCAACCCCTTAACATTCTTAAGAAAAAGCAGTGGGCCAGAAACGTAATTTACCGTTTTGTAATCCGTTTCTACCAGTGAAATTAATTTTGGCGTTTCCTTTTCTTTGTTAGCAATAGCCATTACAACACCTCTAAATTAATAATTTCTTTATTTATTTTTTCAACTAACGCTTGAATTGAAGATAAGTCATCATTTTTAACTTCTTTCATTCTGGAGATTTCTTCTTTAAAAGGAAGCTCCAGTATTTGTTGCAAGCTTACGCCTCGTTTTAAGGCCTCATCGGCGGCATTATAAAAACTTAAAATTGCTTTAAGCATCCATAACTGTTTCTCTAAAGGACAAAAGCTATCTATTTCGTGAAACGCAAACTGTTGCAGGTAATCTTCCCTTAACATCTGGGTGACTTCTAGAATGGCTTTTTCAGATTCAGGCAGCGCGTCTGGGCCGACTAACTGTACAATCTCTTGAAGCTCAGATTCTTTTTGCAGAAGCCCCATGGCTTGCTCTCTATATTTTTTAAACTCGGGTGATAAGTTTTCGCTGTACCAATCTTCTAATTGTCCTAAATATAGAGAATAACTTTTAATCCAGTTAATGGCAGGGAAGTGACGACGGTGGGCTAGCGATGCATCCAAAGCCCAAAAAGCACCTGTTATACGTAAAGAGTTCTGGGTCATCGGCTCAGAGAAATCTCCTCCGGCAGGTGATACCGCTCCTACTACCGTAACTGAGCCAATATTTTCATCAGTTGTGCCATTGCATATTACCCGGCCGGTTCTTTCATAAAAAGCAGCTAGCCTGGTAGCTAGATAAGCAGGGTAGCCTTCTTCGCCAGGCATCTCTTCTAGGCGGCCGGAAACTTCACGCAAAGCTTCTCCCCAACGCGATGTTGAATCGGCCATCATAGCCACATCATAGCCCATATCTCTATAATACTCAGCCAAGGTAATGCCGGTATAAATAGATGCCTCGCGGGCAGCCACCGGCATATTAGAAGTATTAGCTATTAATATAGTGCGGTCCATTAAAGGGTTGCCGGTTTTGGGGTCTTCTAACTCCGGAAACTCATCTAATACCTCAGTCATCTCATTACCGCGCTCTCCGCAACCAACATAAACGATTATATCGGCGTCTGCCCATTTGGCCAGGGATTGCTGGGTAACTGTTTTTCCGCTACCAAAAGGACCGGGAATGATAGCAGAGCCACCTTTGGGGATAGGAATGAAAGTATCGAATATTCTTTGCCCGGTTAAAAGAGGCATTTCCGGGTCTAATTTACGTTTATAAGGCCTGCCTTGTCGAACCGGCCATTTGTGAGCCAGCTTAAGCTCAGTCCCGTCATCTAATTTGCCGATAATATCATCTATGGTGTATTTTCCGGCATTTATGGACTCAATTTTTCCACTTGTATTGGGAGGCATCATAATTTTATGGTCAATTGAGCTTGTTTCTTTGACAATTCCTAAGATATCACCAGTCTTAACTTTATCTCCCTTTTTAACAGTAGGCTTAAAATCCCATTTGGCCTTTCTATCAAGGGAAGAAACTGTCAATCCCCGCTCGATAAAATTACCACCAGCTTTCTGTAGTTCTGGCAGAGGCCTTTGCGTACCATCATATATCGATGTAAGCAAACCAGGGCCTAGCTCTACCATTAAAGGAGCCTCGCTACTTAAGGCCGGTTCACCTACTTTGAGACCGGAAGTGTCCTCGTAGACCTGAATAACAGCTTTGTCGTCTTCTAAGCGGATAATTTCTCCGATTAGGCCTTTGTCTCCGATTTTAGTTACGTCATACATTCTGGCGCCAGTCATTCCTTTAGCTTCAACAACTGGTCCGGTTATTCTAGATACTGTTCCCTCTAACAATTTATCCTCCTAACTTAATATCAAATCCTACTGCCCGGCGAATTAAGCTTCTTATATACTCGGCCCTTTCTTCTCCGATAATTATCTTTTTCTTAGCCGGTATCGGAACAACGATAGGGCGGTATATCCGGTCTATCTTATTTTTTAGACGCTCACCAATATGAGCCATTAAATCTTCGTCGATGGCGATTATTCCTGAACGGTCATCATTTAGGAAATCGCCTAATTTCTTTCTGGCTTCATCGCTTGAGGCTGCTTCATGTACTTCTACGCCGGCTAGCCTAAAGCCGTGAGCGGTTTCCGGATTAGTTAATACCAGTAATTTATACAAGTACCAACGCCTCCTTTATTTGATCCTGCGGCATGCCAACATCTTTGCCTCTGGCAATTATCCTAAGGTTTACTGTCTCATTAAACTTAGCCCATATATAGGCGGTTATTATGGCAATGCCTAGGGGGTCGGCTTTAAATAAAGCCACCGTTTTTTGAATAATGTATTCTTCTATCTTTCTTTCAAGAGCCGATACTGTTCCTAGGACATAAAAGTGTTTTAAACCAGCTTTCAGTACAGGATAATAGAGTGTATTTTCTAATGCATTTACTATGTCTTCAACTTCATTTAATGCAAAATATTCTAAAAACTTTTCTTTAGTTATCTCTAAGCCGCCGTTAATAAAGTATGGCTCGGGATCGAATTCTTCTTTATCTAAGGTTTCTCTGGAAAAACGAAGCAACGTCATCACATTGGTAAGGTCAACTTCTCTCTTAATTATTGTTTGTACCAACCGGTGGTTTAAGGTCCGGCCGCGTGATTTCTTTAAGGCATACAAGTAATAAAAACGGTCCAGAACTAACTCAAAATTGGCCAGGTGTCTGGTCTCAATATATTCATGGTAACCTTCGTTTAAGGGTTCAGAATACGGCACTTTCCACATTGCTAAAAGATCAATGCATGATTTAACATCACCTTGCTGAGCAAGTTCGTGAAGGTGAGCTTCGTCAAGCTCGCCGGCCGGCACCAATTGCTCAACTACCTCGTCTTTTGGCACATCAGCATGCAAACCTCTAAAAATTGTTTTTAGATTGTGAATATCCCAACGGCTTAAAATCACTTGAATAAGCCGCTCGCCTTGTTTATTGTTTTCGCTATAGGTCATAATATGGCGAAAAGTATTTACCATGTTTGTTTTTAATCCTTCTTCAACCCCTAACACTCCGGGATATTTGACCATTCCTTTTTCGACATCTTTTTGATAAGGCGTTTTGCGTAACAAGGTTAGAAATTGATTTAAGTCGGGAGCGCTTAGCAGCTGTTCTATAAACGAAGCTGTGAACAGCGTACTTTTCATTGCTCTTACCCGAGTATTGGCATAGCCATAATCCGACATTATTTAGGCCTCACCAAAAAGTAGTTTGAAAACTTCTGTTTTCAATAAAGAAGATGCTTTCTTAAGACGCGATTCCAACGTATTGTTTACAGTAATCTTGCCGTCTTCGCTGCTTGCTTTAAGGCCGCCAACAGTTTTAATCGTCGGCAGTATCTGATACTCAACATCAAGCCTTGAGAGAGCCTGACGGGCAAGGCTCTCATCTGAAGGATCAACATATGCTTTTACTTTACTATTTAGAGAAGAAATGCTTTCAGCTGCCAACTTTTCGAAAACATCCTTATAGTTTGGAGATTTCCGAATTTTTTTTGCTTCCTCTCCGATTTTGGCAAACAACTTGCTCATCATATCTTCTTTTGCCCTAATCAGGTCTTTCTTTAGCTCAAAGTTGGCGTTGTTAATGATTTTTGCTTTTTTTAGAGCAGCCGTAACTCGTGCTTTTTCTAAATGGTGCTCTATAAAGCGGTCTCTTTCTAATTCTGCTTCTTTAATTATTTGTTTTGCAATGCGCTTGCCGTCAGCCTTTAATTTTTTGCAGTCCTCCCGCCCGGCCTCATCAAGCGCTTTAAGCATTTCTTCTAAAGCCATACAGATCCTACCTCTTTCTAAATGTTTTTTATTAAATAATAAGTGAAAACTTACTTAGCAGTGATAATCATAGCCGCTACTACAAATCCCATGATTACTACAAGCTCTGGTAAAGCTTCGAGAGCGATAATCATACCAGCTGCCTCGGGTTTCTCAGCGATTGCTCCTGCGCCGGCTGTACCTACTCTGGCTTGCGCGAAAGCGGTTGCCCAAGCACAAAAAACAATAGTTATAGTTGCTCCTATAGCCTTCCAGGCTATAGCTGCTGCTGCTGCTCCAAACATTTAATCACCTCCTCACTTTAAAGGGCTTATAATCCTTACCGCCAGGTTCGTAAAAGCGGTTAAAGAATTCTATGATATTTAAACGAATTGTATGAATAGTGGGACTGAAAGCAGCTACTACAATATTTATTATATGTAGCAAGCTGGCTAAAATAATCCCAATTATTATGCCTTCGCCTCCACCTTCGGCAAACTTGGCTCCCAGTTGGTTGGCCACATTACCCATAATAACGCCGGCAACTCCTAAGGCTATTAAACGCATATAAGAAAAGAAGTTAGATAGGGTGCCGAAAATGTGCTCCAGGGCGTTAAGCGGTCCCGATGCATAAAATACTAAAACCACTCCCACCAGCAAAGCAGTCATGCCCAGGGTGGTATTAGTTCCGCCTACTACATATTTGACAACGGCAATTGCTACGATTCCAAGAAGAACAAGTATCAAGCCAAATTTTTCAAGCATATGCTTCTTAGCTTTTTCCCTGAAGGCGTTAATCATCCCGGCAATTAAGCCCACGGTTAAATGAAGAGCGCCAAAACCCAGAGATATAAAGAGAAACGGAGTAAGGTATTGGGTTTCTCTTCCCAGGGGTAGTGTGGTGTGACCGAAAAATCCTTCAACATGGTAACCTAGGTGCTCCAAGTGCTCTAAATATTCACTTGCATGGACGCTATTGGGATGAACGAATCCCGGAATATCAAAAGGTAGAACTACTGGTTTAATTAGCTTGAAATAGAACAACAGATTTCCAAAAAACTCGCCGTAAAGTAGGCCAAAGATAAAAGCAGCACTAGCTCCTATTTGAAATATTGAACAAATTGACCCCGCTATTACGTTGCCCGAAAACTTTCTTTTCATCAAGGTAGCAACTAGGAAAATTACAATGGCGTACCCCATATCTCCAACGATAAAACCGAAGAGTAAAGGAAAAAATATGGCTATCATGGGAGTGGGATCGATGGTACCGTATCGGGGCGGCTGAACCACCCTTAAAATCATCTCGAAAGGCTGAAATATCTTAGGGTTTTTGATAACAACCGGAGCTTCTTCAATATCCTCATGACTTAACTCGCGTTGATTTACAACAACTCTTTCACCGAACTTACCCATAATTTCTTTCTTGAGGCTGTCAAGCTTATTTAAGGGCAGCCAGCCTTCTATGATAAATGTGTAATCTGTAGCACCAAATTCAGGAATATGGCTTATTTCTTCTAGCCTGTCGCTTACCGCAGAAGAAACGGCTTTCAGTTTTAAGTACCATTCGCTAGTAAGTTTTTGTAAGTTGGTTTCAACTTTTTTTATCTCTTTGGGTAAGTCTGCGCTTTGTTTGTAAATGTGTTCCATTACCTTTTCGAATGACTTGTCTTTGAGCTCGCTTGGAAGCCTCACTTCATTGACGTTATCCGTTAGGAAGGCATGGACTGGTCCGGAATACCTTTTAGCGAAAACCACAATGGCAGCAGTAGTATTTTCATCAACATCTTCTGAAACTAATTCAAACTGTTCGTCAGTAATACGGCCAATTTCTTCTTTAATTATATCTATACTATCTTTGTATTTTTGTTCAAGCAGGAAAGCTACTGTTTCAAAACCTTCAACGTCTATTATCTGTTTAGCTAAAGGCTCGACTTTTTCCATTATTTGGCGATAACGGCTAAGTGAGGTTAGGTCGAGCTCCATGTTGCTTTTTTTGTTAGCCATTTCCCTGGTTTTTTCTTCCAGGCTATGCACCAGCTCTTCTGCTTCTGCTTTTAAGCCGTCAACATCTTTCTCCCAAAGATTGCTATAGTAATCTTTGGCTTTAGATTTATCGAGCTTGGTACCACCAGAAGGTCTGAGGGTTTCCAATATGCCGTTAATACGTCTTAGCAGGTCTTCAAGTTGTTCTTTAGCAGCTTCAGTTTCGGGGTCGGCAGCCATTTTCTGAATGGTAACACCATCTTGCCTCTTTTTTTTGGATAAGTCTTCGATATGTAAGTAACCAATTTGGTGAAGGAGGGATACTACGTTGTAGAAATGTTTTTTAGGGCCAATAATTTCAATCTTGGCCATGGTTTCCAGAGACATTATTTCACACTCCCTTAATTTGGCACTAACCGAAGATTACTTTTTTGCACCTCGTAAGTGCTTTGTCAAAATTGCTTTGCCCGACCTTAAATATTTCTTCCACTTTTTTAGGGCTTGATTTGGCTATTTCTTTTGCTTGGGCTTCTGCCTCTTTTATGCTGTTTTGAATTAACTCTTCCACTTGTTTGACAGCTGTCTTTTCGGTATTTGCTTTTATCTTAGAGGCTTCTTGACGGGCTGTAGCTACTTCTTCCTCAGCCTTTTTTTTACTAAGTAGTACTTTTTGGCTTATTTCTGATTCTTTCTGACGAATGAGTGTGTAAGGGGAGCTGTGAATAATGGCTTCTTGATTGATGGTAATTTGCTCTACTTCTTTTTTCGTACTTTCTTCAGATACAGAATTTTTTTCAGCCATAATGCTTTTGACCTCGTTTTTTCATTCAACTAATTACTTAATATCAAAAGATTAGCAAAATAATTTTCGCTTGACAAGCAAAAGCTTAAAAATAAAAAATAAACGGCTGATTATCATTACTAATATTGTACATATAGTATTATAGAATGACAGCTGTTAAAAATCCACATTCACTATTAATTTCTTCACAATTCCTTCTCTAAAAATTAACAAATATCTGAGAAAATGAGTATGTAAGCACTAGCTACTTATGTGCTATTTAGCGTGTACTTAGAGTGGTCAACTAGCAAAAAGTTTGCTATAATAGTAAGTGAGAAAATGCACTAGTTAATCATAGCAATGGTTCCTACTAAAAACTTAGCATATTAAGCTGCAAACCATTCTAAGCGTTTGCTAAAGTACCTTTAAAAGTAGTAAAATGAACTGTTCCGTGTTTTTTTACAGAACAAGAGCTATCGGTTAATGTTTTTTTGCCTTGTTGCCGATAATTAAAGTACAAGTTAATAGGTATTACTGGGAGATTTAGGGCATGATTTTGGGTAATAACACCAACCCAAAAAAGAATAAAAATGGCCTTAGCGCTTGCTTTGCTAAGCCTATTTTTATTTTCTGCTTGCTAACTTGTGTTTTAGGTTTGATTATCTTTGCCCCACTGCTTTTACAAGCTGCCTCTAGAACTATTAACTGGACATCTACTAGTGATTTTGAAAATAATACTTCTACTACTGGGCAGGCAACTACTAGAGACAATCTTGAGGTAACTGATAGTGGAGACGTAAGGCTTACGCAAAATGGATCTGGGGCTAATCTTATACTCCTGTGGGATGATAAAGATGTTTCGGGGAATCCAGTTACTTTACCTGCTGGATGGACGGTAGTTTCTAATTCCGGTGGGCCATTTTATCAAAAATTTATTCGAGGAGCAGCTAGTTATTCTGCTGCTTCAGGCCAGGGAGCACTTACGCATATCCACCCGAGTTTCAGTGGAACTACCGGAACATCAAACAGTAACTATACCTACAATTACACCAGTTCAGGTAGCACAGGTGCTATGAATTTTAGTGGTCATACCCATTCGATTTCAGGTTCGGTGGCATCAGCCTCAAACCTACCGCTTTATAAAAATCTTAAAGTTATCAAATATTCAGGAATTCCTGCCACTATTCCCAAGGGAGCCATAGCTCTTTTTGATTCGGCAATTCCATCAGAGTGGACTCAATATAATAATGAAAATGGATATTTTGTCCGAGGCGAAGACACCTCAAATATTGGTACAACTGGTGGTTCAAACACACATACTCATTCAGCAAGTGCTACCACTAGTACAGCAGGCAGTAATAGTTATGGTGGGTTAACAGGTGGCTCATTTGCCAGTGTTCACTCTCATACGGCTAGTGGTTCAAGTAATTCAGCTAGTAGTGTTCCTCCCTATATTGCAGTAATGCTTGCTAAAGTTAATAATGATAACACTGCCTACCCAGTTGGTTTGATAGGTATGTTTGACGGTTCACCTTCTGCGGTTTGGAGTGTTGCAAGTAATTCTAGTGGAAAACCTTTTTACCAAAGATTTCTTAAAGCAGAGGCTACTTATGGGGCATCTTCTGATACAAGCACTCACAATCACCCTCTCTCACTTACAACGGGAGGACCTTCGGGGACTAATTTTGTCCCATATAACACATATTCATTTACAAATACTTATGCTTCAAGTTCTCACGGCCATTCTTATGGTGGGACAATAAGCAATAATACAGCTACTAGTCTTCCGCCCTACATCGATGTAGTAATAGCAAAGAAAGTTAGTTCTTATGTTCAATCCGGAACCCTGGGCGGAACCGGTACAGGTGTGGGCCTTCGTTATGATTCAGGAGCTGGAAATGCTACCAGATGGTCTTCAATCAATCCTGTTATCGATGGAAATCCGGCAACTCCGGAAATAGATGCTCTTTCCTCAGGACAGGCTATTAAGTTTCTTATTAGGGTCGGCGATAGTCCAGATAGTTCAACTTGGGAAATATATGGCAGAGATGGAAACATAGTAACTGATATTAATGCGGGTTTTTCCAGTAATTGTTTCGGTCAGGCGTTCGGTGGCAGTCTTTATACTACTCCAACTACTGCTCTTCCTCTAACAAGATATGCTGAAGCTATAGTAAAGCTTGAGGGTAATGGGACTAATACTCCAGCTTTAAAAGAGCTTAGCTTTAATGTAAATAATTTGCCAGAAGCCCCCACCGGTCAAAATGTTACCTCAGTTGACAAAAACTCGATGAGCTTAATCTGGACAGATATGGCTACAGACGAAGGGGCTTATTACGTTGAAAAATCTACTGATGGCTTAAACTTTTCACAGGTTGCGGTTTTACCTCCAGACAGCACTTCTTATGATAGTACCTCAAATCCGACCGATATCTATTCTGCCAACACCCGTTATTGGTTTAGAATTAAGTGTTCTAATTTAAATGGAAGCTCAGACTATGCATATGCTGCTCCCCGGTATACATTAGCTGACAAAGCTACTTCTGTAACTACTTTTCAAGCTGATAGCGATACAGTTGAGATTAGCTGGCAATCTCCGGCTGCAGGCACGGCTTCAGGTTACAGAGTTTATTCCAGTTTAGATGGATATGCTTCTGCCATATATGAAGGTACAAGCCTTTTAACAGTACAGTCAGGTTTATTACCAGATTCATCCTACACATACCATATCTACTCGCTTAATGGTGACGGCTTGCCAAGTAATGAGTATGCAGTAGGACTGGCTACTATCCCTCAGGCTCCCAGCAATCTGCAAGTTAGCTCAATTGGCAAAACTAGTGCTGATTTAACCTGGACAGATACCAATGTTGATTTTGCTTCTAATGAGTCGGCATACATTGTAGAGAAATCAACTGACGGACTAACTTATGACCAAGTAACTATATTGCCTGCTGATAGTAATGCTTATTCAGTTAATCTGTTAAGCCCTAATACCAAGTACTGGTTTAGAGTTAAAGCGCTAAATATGTATGGAAGTTCTGCTTATGCTGCTACAAACTCCTTTGTTTATACTTTAGCTGATAAGCCTTCTTTAGCTGGGGCCTCTGTAGTAGGAAGTGACTCCATAAAAGTTGAGTGGCAAGATTATCTAAACGGGATTTTGCCAAGATACCGGCTGTATTCAAACTCAGGCGGCAGTTATCATTTAATATATACTGGCCCACTAACTGGTTATACAGAATCAGGGTTATCGCAAGGAACTACTTACACTTACCGGATATATAGTTTAAACGAGGATGACATAGAGAGTACCGATTATGCTACTGCATCGGCTACCATTAATGTGGGGACATCCACTAATGTTACCACCTGGACCTCAAAAAATGATTTTACAAACAATGCTTCAACTACTAACGAAGAGACAACGGTTGAAAACTTAGATGTAACTGAGGGCGGGGATGTAAAATTATTTCCCGCTATCCCGATAGATAGTGATGCCGGAGCTGATGGCGATTTGATTATAGACGGTACCAGTGCAACCGGCTCAACTCTTAACGGTTATCTTATTAACGGCGGTCCTTTTAATTCAACCAATCCTTATAACATAGATACCAAAATCCCTCGCTCTTCCAAAATATATAAATTCAACAGTATAACTTTGCGAAACGGAGCCGTATTAACTCATTCGTCTCAAACAACCTCGGATTTTTCAATCCACGAGCTAAGGGTTAAAGAAACGGTTTCAATTGATAGTTCTTCTAGGATTGATTTAACCGGTAAAGGCTCATCAGGCGGGACATCGGGCAGCAGTGGACAGGGGTTTGGCGGCGGCAGTAATGGAGAAAGGGATGGAAATGGTGCTGATGGTGCCGGCGGCGGCGGCGGCGGCGGATATGGCGGAGCTGGCGGCAAAGGTAGCAGCGGCTATAAAGGGTTCCCGATAGTATATACATATGCCGGCGGTGCCGGCGGTAATGCCTATACGCAAGTTCCTTTTATTGGCTCTGGCGGCGGTGGTGGCGGAACCATCTATATATATGGTGGTAGTCGTGGCGGTGCCGGCGGCGGAGCTATTCGAATACAAGCAAAGGATTTTAATCTTAACGGACAAATTATTGCTAATGGAGCAAACGGATATAGTGATACCTATGGCGGTGGCGGAGGAGGCGGATCTGCTGGAGCTATAGAGATTATTAGTTTGAGTGGCACTGTTAATGCCAGCAATCTTATTGCCAATGGCGGTAATGGCGGAAATGGTGGCTCTTATGGAGGAAATAGCGGTTGTGGTGGTGGCGGAGCCGGAGGAAGAGTTGCTGTTGTTGGAGTAACTACTGGCTCTGCTTCTAGAAATGGAGGGACAAAAGGTTCTTATATAGGCAATGGCGAAAATGGAGGAACTGGCACTTATACTAATAGCCAACACAGCTCTTATTTAACTTCAGGCAGTATCGGCAAATCCGGTACAACGGTTGGTTTAAAAGTAGACTCCGGAGTGGATAAAGCTAGATGGTCGTCGGTTACTTCTACGTATAATACCTTATCTTCCGGCCAGGCAATTAAGTTTCTTATTAGACTGTCTGACGATGGGCAAAACTGGACTGTTTATGGAAGAGACGGCAGTGAGGTTACCGATTTAGAACAAGGATTTGAAAGCAATTATTTTGGTCGTGTATATACTGATGTGTCAGCTTATACCATACCAGCTTCTTCTTTGCCTCTAACTAGGTATGCTGAAGTATTAGTTAGGCTTGAAGGCAATGGCTCAAGTACTCCAGTATTAAAAGATGTTTCTTTACTTAACTCAGGGGTGCCATTAGCTCCTTCAAATATTGAAAGCGTAGTAGAAAAGAATGCTGTTAATCTAAATTGGGTAGATAATGCCAGTAATGAGACTGCTTATGTAGTCGAAAAATCAACTGATGGGACTACTTATAATCAGATAGATTATCTGTTAGCTAATACTACTAATTATAGGGCGGATCTTTTAACCCCAAATACCAGATACTGGTTCAGGGTAAAAGCAATTAACTCAAATGGCAGTTCGACTTACGCAAGTGCTGCTCCCAAATATACTTTAGCTGATAAGCCGGCTTCGGCGACTGCTTTGGCGGTAGGCATTGACTCTATCCAGGTAGACTGGCAGCCTCCCGCTAACGGAACTGCTTCGAATTATAGAGTATATTCTCTATCCAATAATTTTAGTTCAGCCAAGCATGAAGGAGCAGCCCCATATACTGAATCAGGACTTCAGCAGGATATTTCCTATGATTATAGAATCTACACTTTAAATGGTGATGGAGTAGAAAGTTCCGATTATTCAACTGCGTCAACCTCTATTACTGTAGAAACAGATTCCAATACTCTTACCTGGACAACCAAGGGAGACTTTGAAAATAATGCCGGAACTACAGGACAGGTAACGGATAGAAGCAATGTTACGGTATCGGATCCTGGTGATGTTAGATTAACCAACGCTGTTGACAAGGGAACAGGGGCTCAGGGAAATATAGTAATCGATGGAACGCATAATATTAATGAATATATCAGCGGTTACAATCCCGATACGGGGATAATTCCTAATTTCAATAACCTAACAGTCAATGGTACTCTAACCACTTCTCCGGGAGTTAGGCTGGAGTTTAAGGTTAAGGAAACATTAACGGTTAATGGCTATGTAGATGCCAGTAGTTGTGGCTACAGTGCTGGGACTGGCCCCGGGGCAGGCGGTGCCGGTGGGTCTGCGTATTATGAAGCAACTGCCGGCGGAGGTGGTGCTGGATATAGTACTGCCGGACAAAGAGGTTTTGACGCTACATATACTTCTGGCGGAGCCGGCGGAAATACATATAGTGATTTTCCGGCTTTTGGTTCTGGAGGGGGTAATGGGGGCGACTATTTCGATGATAACGGAAGTAGTAATTTATCAGGAGGTGCAGGCGGAGGAGCTATAAAAATTCAAGCCAACTCTATTGTTATTAATGGCCAAATCAGAGCCAATGGAGCTAACGGAACAAGTAGCAGTACTTATGATTACCATGGAGCAGGCGGTGGAGGCTCTGGTGGCAGTGTAACAATTATTTCCGGTACAACAACTGTTAACTCAAGTAATATTTATGTAAACGGTGGTCTTGGCGGCCTTGGCAGCCCTTACTCATATTACGGAGCAGCAGGTGGGTCTGGCGGTCTCGGCAGAACGTTATTAATAGGACCAGCATATGGTTCGATTGGCGGGGAAAGCAGTTCGGTTGGTCTAAGATATGATTCAGGCGCTGGAGTTAGGCAAAAATGGTCACTTCTTTTATATAAAGCAGCTTCTTTAGTCGAAGGCCAGGCAATTAAGTTTGCTATTAAAACCTCTAACGATGGGCTTAATTGGAGTGGGCCTTTTGGTAGAGACGGTGCTCCTATTGATTGGACAAGTAGTACTGGTAATTATTTTGGTCAGGCCTATGGAGATACTGCCCCTTACACAATAATCTCAGGTATCCAATATTCGCGTTTTGTTGATGTCGTTGTAAGATTAGAAGGAAATAATGGCACCCCAACTCTAAATGAAGTTACTCTAAACGGTCCGAGGCCACCTTCTAATCTGGCGATTGATTCTATTACCAAAGACTCAGCTGATTTAAGTTGGGATGACGAAGCGGTTAATGAAACAGCTTATAAGGTTGAAAAATCAACTGACGGGACAAGCTTTACTCAAGTGGCTACTTTGCCACCTAACACTACTTCTTATACTGTAGGCTCACTTAACTCTAATACTAGGTATTGGTTTAGAGTTAGTTGTTCGCGTACCACTAACAGTTCTGATTATGCTCAAGTAGGGCCGAAATACACATTAACAGATGTTGCCCAAAATCCAACGGCTGTTCCTGAAAGTGATACCTCTATTAAGGTTGAATGGCAGGCTCCGGCAACTGGTACAGTTACTAATTATAAAGTGTATTCAAGCAGCGATAATTATTTAGATGCTAAACATAATGATCCATCTAGAAGCTATATCGAGCCTGGACTTACGGCAGGTACTTATTATGTCTACCGAATATATAGCGTGAACGGTGACGGGGTTAAAAATCCAGATTATGTAACTGTTATTGGTAGGATTTCAGTACCTTCTGAGCCGCTTGATTTTTCTGGCCAGCCATTGTCAAAAAATAGCATTCGCTGGACATGGACGGGAACCCCTGATGCAGAATCTTATGTCCTCCATAATGAAAATAACCAAGCTCCGCCAAAATATGAGATTTGGCAGCAAACCACTGATACGCAATTTAATTCAGATACAAAAAATAATACTAAAGTAGTTGGAACTGGGGAACCGGCCAAAGTACAAATGGATGTTTTTGGCAACTATACTACCTTTAATACGGCTTCAGGTCAGCATATAGCAGATATTCCTGCGGGCAATACACTGCGCCAGACATTTAACTCAGGTTTGCCTTTTAACAAGATAACACTGCCGGCCCAATCCTGGTCGTTTGTATTGCGCAAGGATACTTATTACGGGGCTATAGTTTATCAAACCGAAAATACTGGCACTACGTTTAGTTTTGCCACTCAAAATCCTGGTACATATGTCTGGGAAGCCTATCCGTGGCCAGACGGTCAGTTATTTCCTGCTTATGAGGATTCCGGATATTTAGATGGCCAAGGTACTTATAATGGTCAAGATACTCTGTGGAATGGAGCAAAATTTGATTGCATGTCTACCATACATACTATCCCTACTAATACCGGTACAATTACATCAACTCTAATCCAGCCAACTAATTTAAACAAATGGGGATACTTAAGCTTTACTAAGAATGATGGTACAAATGGCGGCCCGGCAAACTCTACAGTAAAGATTGATGTATTAGACAGCAGTGGAACGCTTCTTAAGGCAAATGTAGCCAGCCAAACTGATTTAAGTACTTTGCCGGAGTTAGATGGCATAACAGCTATAAAATTAAGGGCCGATTTCTATTCGCCAACCGATGGAAATAATCCATCTTTATTGGATTGGTCAGTTGACTACCAGACTAATAGCTCAGATATCGTTATACCAAGACATACCGATGGAAGCCAAAACTACTCTTACGATTTAACAGGATTAGCTCCAAACACTGACTATAGGATGCATGTTCATGCAGTTAATTCCAAAGGCCGAAGCGGCCCTTCGCCGGAAGCCATAGTTATGACTTATCCAGAAGATCCTTTTGTTTGGCCGCTAGCTGGAACTTATAGCAAAGATGACCAGTTTGTTTTTACCAATAATGCAGGAAACAATGCTTTCTTTGGTATAGGTCACCTGGAGCATTATCATTGGATTTGGGATCAAAGCCCAACAAGAACTCAGGCCGAAATTGAAGGCTCTTCTAACCCGGTTTGGTCATCAGGTACCCTTACTACCAATTCGACAAAGAACGGCAAATGGTATCTGCATTTAGTGTCCCATAATCCATTGCACCAGGGCACAAAAGCCGATATCGGACCTTATTTTTACGGTATCAATCCGGCGGTTGCCCAAACACCGGTTTCTTATACTACTACCAGTAATGCTTACAATGTTGGTTCATTGAGGAGCCAATATCTTAAATACAACAGCTCTATTTGGCATAACGGGATTTCAGTAATGAATGACCAATTTTATTTCGGTACCTCTCCAGGTATTTCCGTACCAGGGAACCCTCCTCAATATTATTGCAATCTATATCATGGCTACTACAGTTTTGATTTTGACAATATTCCGCAAGGGGCCACTATTAACTCAGCTACCTTGACAATTCCTAATGTGGAAACAGACGAAATCGATTTTATATACCATAATTTATACGCAACAGATATTAGTAATTACGGTAGCCTCGATACTTCGGATTGGGGTATTGGCGGCGGAGGCAACATAAATGTTAACTTAAAAAATGCTAGTGGTAATGTAACCCAAGATATAACTTCTTTTATTTCTAATAAACATGCTGCAGGCGACAGGCAACTCTATATTAAAGCCCTAAATCCTGATGAAACACTTTATTGGGACTACAATTATGATATGTATGGCTGGGCTGACAGCAATGCCACTCTTACCATTAATTACAGCGCAACAAATGTAGCAAAGGTTACGTCACCAGGCAGATTAAATTATGTCAGAGGGACGGTTCCTGTTATTGGTACGGCATATGATGAAAATCTCACCAAATATACGCTTGATTTATTTTCGGCAGCTGGCGGGAGTGGTACCAGAATAGAAGAGCAAGATTATCCGGTAACCGATGATACTCTAACCAGCTTTGATACAACCAGTGTGGCTGATGGCAAGTATCGTATTAAAGTAGATGTTGAAGAAGCAACCAGGCGTTATCCCACCAGCGGATACGGACCTTATTTTATTATTGATAATACGCTTCCGCAGGCCTTTCTTGAGCCGTTATCTGGACCATACCAAACTGGCTTAATAACTTTTAACGGGACAGCTACAGACGCTAATGCCGGCAAATATGAAATGCAGTATAGTAAGCCTGATAATCCGGGAAATTGGACGACTTTTGCCTCAGTTGCCAATCAAAATGTTACCAATAATATGCTGGGATCTTTAAATACCAGTAAATTAACAAACGGCAATTATAATTTTAGGATTGTAGTAACTGACAAAGCAGGCAACGAAAAAGTTTCTAATGTTATTGGTTCATTCTTAACGGATAATCCAGGCCAGCAGCCATTTGATACTCCTAATCCATCTTGGCCGGAAAATCTCCAATCCGGTTCTACAAATGTTACCGGAAATCATTATATCTACGAGGGAGAACCCGATAAATCGCAGAATTATATCTATAATCCTCCGTTATCAGGAATTAATATTAGCCGTATTAACGACAAAGCCTTTAGCTCTTTAGTCTATTTTGACATCTTTAATATTCCAAAGAATGCGGTTATTGATAAAGCGGTACTTAAGGCCAGTAGTTTTAGCGGTGTATACCCTGATGGATATGCGCAGTTTGATGAGATAACAAGGGGTTGGGATAGCGAAGAAACCTGGAACAGCCGTCCGAACTTAGGCAGAAATCTAGGAGCTATATATAGTGATCCTGAAGATTTTGGGCTTGAAATTGAAAGCAATGTTGCAACAGGCATTGATATTACAGAGGCAGCGAAAGATTGGCTCACCACTAAATCAGATTATTTCGGTGTTCAAATAAGCGGCTATGCGTATAGTGATGCCTATTCTGAATGGCAATATGGTTGGTTGAGTGTCGGCACTCCAACGATAGAATTAACTTATCATATTCCTAAAGACCCGCCCAATTTACCAAGTTCGGTTATTACTCAGCCTACAGGCGGTTCAACCCTAAACGGCACTGAGTTTACTATTAGCGGAACAGCGATGGCTAATGAAGTCTATAAAGAAGGGACATTTCCGCCGGCTACTAACAATATATCCAAAGTTGAAGTATCAACGGATAATGGTTTAACCTGGCATCTGGCTAGCGGAACTAGTAATTGGACTTATCAATGGGTGAATCCGCCTAACGGTTCATATAATATAAAGAGCCGGGCTTATGATGATTTCGGTTTTATCGAGCTTAAAACTTATCTCCAAGGAAGCTCAACTCAAGTTACGGTAGTAAACCCCAATGCACCAGCTAATCCCAGTAACCTACAAATTAATCCTGTTGGCACCGATAGACTCGAATTAACATGGGCTGACAATGCAGACAATGAAAATTATTATTCTGTCGAACAATCAACTGACGGTTTGATTTTTACCCCGGTTGTAACTGATTTACCAGCTGATAGTACATCATATACCGCTTTATCTCTTAACCCCAATACTGCTTACTATTTTAGAGTAAATTGCTATGGCTCAGGCGGTAGTTCTAATTACGTCACTGCCGGCCCAACTTATACATTGGCTGATAAACCAAGAAATCCAACAGCTGTTCCTTTAAGTGGTAACTCAATAAAAGTAGATTGGCAAGCCCCGGCTAGCGGTACAGCCTATAGCTATAACCTGTATTCTAGTTCAAACGGTTTTAGTGTCCCAATTTATTCGGGGACAGACAGAAGTTTTACCGAGCTGGGCTTAACATCAGGCAACTCCTATACTTATAGAGTGTACAGTGTTAACGAGGATGATGTAGTAAATCCTGACTATATTGAAGTAACCGCTACTATTGCTGAGCCTTCCGCTCCCACTAACTTTAGCGGCCAAGCTCTATCGGCAAACAGCATTCGCTGGTCTTGGATGGCAAGTGAGAATGCTAGCTATTATCTTGTCCATGACGCTAGCAATAATTTGATAAGTTTGGTTCCGGCAAATGTAGATGGCAGCCCAGATTATACTTTTGACGAAATAAGTTTAAGTCCAAATATGAATTACACAAGACATGTTCACGCTGTAAATGTTATTGGTGAAAGTCTGGCTTCCAACCAGATTTCCTCTTACACTCTACCGGAGACGCCTGATGTAACTCCTGGAGCTGGCACTTTTAGCCAACAGCAGTTTGTCTTTACTAATAATGCCGGTGGCCATGCTACTTTTGGCCCTGGCCACCTAGACCATTATCATTGGATTTGGGATCAAGCCCAAACTAGAACTCAAGCCGAAATCGAGGGCACTGGTAATCCAGTTTGGAGCTCAGGCACTCTTACTACCAGCTCTAATAAAGCTGGACGTTGGTATCTGCATCTGGTTGCTCACAGCACCGACAGCAGCACAGCTGTTAAAGTTGACATCGGGCCCTATTATTACGGTTTGGATGAACAAACCGAGCAAACGATAGTTAATGTCACTGAACCTATAGAAAATGCAAGAGTGCAAGGAACAGTGGATGTTAAAGGCTCGGCATTTGACTTAGACCTTACTAAATACATTGTGGAAATAGTGCATGAGGATGGAGCTGCCACTCGTTTGGATGAGAAAGATTATCCGGTAATTAACGGGGTGCTAACCCAGCTTAACAGCAAAAATGTCCCAGACGGAAAGTATCGCATCCATTTGATTGTTGAGGTTTTAGGTGATAGGCATCCAATTGAAGCTTACGGACCTTATTTTACAATCGAAAATGAGGCTTCAGCTAAAAATCCTAAATCGACTATAAGTAATCCAGAAGACCATAGTTATATAAAGGGAAGTACTTACAGGATTGAGGGTAGAGCTGTTAGCAATAATGATGATGCTGTCGTAAATAACGTTGATGTTTCCACCAACGGGGGCGTGGATTGGACACAAGCTCAGCTTTCTTTAAGTTCGGGAGCAATAAAAATCTGGTATTATGATTGGGCATTACCTTCTGACGGCGAATACAACTTGCAATCAAGGGCTACTGATACCAGTGGTCTTATTCAAAATCCATTTTTCCAAAGGCTACTTAGGGGTAGTTCAACATATGGAGCAATGGGCGGAACAGCTACTCATACCCATAGTTATTCAATGAGTTTTGGAGCTGCTACAGGCACTATTGGCACCGGCAGTGGAGGCAATGGCGGCTGGGCTTATAATGTTACACCTGAACACAGCCATGCTTTCTCTTATTCTGGCAGTTTTAGCACTGAAAGCTCTGTTCCTCTTAATAAATCTTTAAAAGTGATTAAGTATAACAATGGAATTCCTGACACTATTCCAGCAGGGGCTATTGCTATCTTTGATTCCTCATTGCCTTCGGGCTGGGCTCAGTATGCAGCCCAAAACGGCTACTATGTAATGAGCTCAGCTTCGGCTGGGGTTGTTTCAGGAGCAGCTAGCCATACTCACAGCGGCCCCTCTTATAATGTGGCTATGCATGATGATGCTTGGACAACGACTACTGGCGCTACCTGGACTTCACCATTTCCAGGATTTCATAATTATGCATCATGGAACTATCACTGGCATGGCCAGCCGGCTATGCCGCTAACTTCTAACAACGATCCATCTAATCTTAGTGTGGTACTAGCTAAAGCTAATAGTGATATTGCTGTACCGAATGGTTTGATAGGAATATTTAACGGGACCCCTCAAGGCGGATGGAACGTAGTTAGTGGCGCCGGTGGAGATTTCGATGGCAGATTTATTAAGGGTAGTTCTGCTTATGGTGCTAAAAGCGGAACAAGCAATACTAGCCATAGCAGCACCTGGCAAACTACTGCTGATGGTGGCGCAGCTGATATGCAGCCAGGTAGCTTACAGACTGTTAGTTCAGCCGACCACTATCATGATATTAATCTAACAACAAGCAGCGCTGAGCCGCCCCCGTTTATAGATGTTATCTTTGCTAAGAAAACAGCTGCAGGTACCGGCAGTGGGGCTAACATGATGATGTTGTATGACGGCGAGACAATTCCATCCGGATGGTCGCTTGCAACCTATGACGATCAATCGGTAACTGTTACTGTAGATAATACTCTTCCAATAGCTGAAATTACCTCGCCTTTAACTGGCGATACAATACTAAAAGATGTCATAATTTCTGGTACGGCAAGTGATACTAATCTTGACTACTATTATATTGAGGTAGGAGAAGGCCAAACTCCAACTTCCTGGAAAAAGATTGGGACTAACTATACCAATAATGTAAGCAACGGTGCTTTAGCGGAAATATCAGCCAGACATACAGTTGGTCCAACTACTATTAGACTTACGGTAGTCGATAAAGCGGGCAATCAGTCGACATCGAGTGTTTTTGTTAATGCGACTGGTACTAATATAACGAACCCGCATTCTGCATATACCGAAGATACTGAACTTTGTGCATATTGCCATGGCACCCATACAGCAACTCTACCTAGATTGTTAGTTGCTGATCCCAATATCGCTACTATGTCGGATTTTTGTTATGTCTGCCATGATGGTTCGGGAAGTAAGTTTAATATAAAGACTTTAATTGATGATACCATGTCGCATCATCCGGTTAAGGATGCTAAATGGTCGGCTTACTATAATGCAGATCCGGCTAAACCGACAGTTCAATGCACCAGTTGTCACGATCCTCATGGTTATAAAATACCGGGTACCGAAAGTTATTCTATGAAGTTACTTGCAGCACATGATAATAACGGTACTCCGGATAATACTAGTGACGATGAGATGAGATATGTTGTTCCATCCGGTCCAGATGATCCTGGGCCAAGTGTAGTTAAAGGCCGTCTTAATAACAATGACTTTTGTTATGCATGTCATGGCCTGCACTCCAATAAAGTTGCCGGTGATTTAACAGGCTTTGAGCTTAGTACTCATAATACTGCCGATAGTGATGGCGATGGAACAAAAGATTTAGAACCAGCCTCTGGCACCAAAATTACCTGTATGGGTTGCCATACAAGTACTCATGGAGAGCAAAATGCTTGGCTTACCCCGAAAAAAGAAGAACAACTTTGCTTTGATTGCCACGATGATTTAAGTGTTGGCTCTAATCCGAAACGGGCTACAGGGCCCAAGGGCTGGAATATTTACCAACAGTTTAATGCAAAGAAATCAAAACACGATGTGTTCTCGGTTACCGGGGCTAAAGTAGAGTGTGTTAGTTGTCATGGCTTCTGTGTCGAGCCTAGCCAAGAAGTTGCTGACCCTAGCAACACTGTTAACCGATGGGAAGGCTCAAGAACCGGTTTCTGTTTAAAATGTCATAATGGCGACATACCTAATGAGGCTCATAGCCGGCCTGATGCAACGCATCCAAATGGTGTTATTGTGCCATATACTATTAAATTCCCCGAAGCTTACACCAACTTGTTTGCCGGTTTTGATAAGAGTCCATATCCTAATGCCAGCCATGGTAAATCAAACTATACTTGTGAGAAATGCCATCATCCTCATGGCTCAGCAAATGATACCTTAATTGCTTTTAACAGAGACGATAGTGTTGCTTATAACGAAGAAAAGCTATGTTATCAATGCCATAAAAACGGCGGAGAGTCCCAAAATGACATCCAATCACTTATGGCGAAAACCTATAAACATCCGGTTGAAACAGAGAACAAACATAGCAATAAAGAGAACCTAGGCCAGCTTCAAACAGATCGTCATGCCGAATGTGCCGATTGCCACAATTCTCACGAAGCTGATGATTCTAGTGCAACTGCACCTAGCGTTAAAGGTTCTCTAAAGGGTGTTAGCGGGGTAGACATTAACGGTAAACCGGTTAAGTTTGCCAGGTATGAATATGAAGTATGCTTTAAATGTCACGATGACATCAGGGAAGCATTTAAGAATGCTAATTCGGCTCATCCGGTTGTAAATAAGGGTAAAGATAAAGGTATTACTCATATTTTAAAACGAGGGCTGACCGAAGAAAGCCAGATTTTTTGCAGTGATTGCCACACTAATGATAAAGAAGAGTATGTGGATGTAAAAGCTAAGCTGGCAAATAATCCGGTAAGTATTGATGTTTCATTAGACGGCAAACCAGACGAAACTATAGCGGTTGCTGCCAATACAGGCAATAACAGTTATTTGGTAATCAGAGAAGCTCTAAATGGTACTTATTCTAATGGCACTAATCCTAAATATAGTTTATTCGCCAGAACAATTAATGCCGATGGCAGCATGGCTTCTGAGCAAAACATTAGTAGTGCATATCCTACAGCAAGATTTCCAGCAGTAGCTTATAATCCGTATAACAGCCAATATCCGTACGTTGTATTCTATGTTAGCAGGCCTATTAACTACGGGGCTCTTATGTATATGGCAAGGCTTGATGCCAGTGGTAACTTTAATTTAGCTTCACCAAGTAATTGGTCTATGATTGGAGGCGGCTATTTTAATAGTTTATCCGTAACGACCAATACTACCCCAAGTGAAAATGACAAGAGATTTTTAGCTGTATTTAGCAATCCAACGAATAGTGGAAGCTCAACAACTATAGATCCTAATACTGGTAAGCCAATCAAACACCCATATAGAAGAATAGCAACATTAAACGGTTGGTTGATAAATAACGATGGCGTACCTAGTAATAATAGCTGGCCTTTTACTATTGCTTATGAGGACGGAGCTGCTCTGGATTATCCGGCAGTTGCCTATAATGGTGATAATAATCAGTATGGAGTAGCTTTTGTAAGAACTACTTATTATCCCTGCACGTATGAAACTCAAGCAAAACCGCTTCCCAATGAGGGGGAAGCAAAAGAAAGAGAAATCTACTTTTATCGGTTGAACAATAACGGTACGGTAATTAGCACAAAAGTCCAAGTTGGACCGGCTACTGTGGGAACAAAACCTTCGGTTGCATATAATGCTAGCTTAAACGAGTACTTACTTACTTGGAGTGATACTACATCAGGTAAAAATACCGTATACGCTCAACGGCTAACAGCAGCTGGTGTTAAAGTTGGTTCTGTTATTGAGGTAACCAATTCTGTAAGTACCCAGGACAATCCGAAAGTTATAGCTCAAGGAGATAAATTTAAGATATTCTGGCAAGACGATAGAGTAAATAAGCAACCTAACATTTACAGTCAGACAATAGGGGCAGCCGGAGCAAAAGAAGGCGCTAATGTTAGAGTTGCCGGCAATGACGGTCAAAAACAAGCTTTTCCTGTAGTTGCCTCTGCTGGTGGTCTAGAAGCAGTTTTTTGGAATAATTCCAGGTATGGCTCACCACAAGGGCCTCATGGTTCAGATAACGATAAAATAACTTATTCTTGGGGTAAAGACAGGGATCATAACTCTGACGGCTACAACTATGCTGATAATACAGAAACTAAGAGTGTTCACAAACTATGCTACAAATGCCATGAAGAGATGGCTTATAATTGGGGCGGCTCATCTGTAAGTAGATTCCTACACTATAGTCAAGGCCCGCATGCGCCACTTCCTTGCACTTTCTGTCATAGACCCCATACTTCTCAGACTAATAGACTTGGTGTTTATAATATTTGGTCTACCGGTTATGTAGAATGGCCGGGGACTAGTTCTTCGCACCGGGTATCTTGTGACACTCCGGTAAATATTCCATATGGTGCAGGAACTTATCCTTGTCACGGTTTAGGGGCGTCAACAACTAGGCCTTTTGATTAAAGTTTATCGAATATATCTTGTCTTATGCTATTATGCTAAACTACTTCCATGATTGCAGTTGTAGATGGGTTAGGTGGTAGCATTGGGGCTGAGATTATCTCCAGACTGCGCCAAGAACTTGGCAATAAAATAAAGATAACTGCCCTTGCCACTAATGCAGTAGCTTCAGCCAAGATGCTTAAAAGCGGAGCTAACCTAGCGGCTAGCGGCGAAAATGCTTTTCTTGTAAACATTCCTAAGGCTAAGTTAATTATTGGCCCAACTAGCATTGTAATTCCTAATTCTTATAGTGGTGAGCTAACACCTCAGATGGCTGAGACAATAGCTAACTCACCATCTAAAAAAATATTAATACCGATAACTGGCGAAGATATTGAGGTAGTAGGGTTAACTAAAAACCCTCTGCCACATTTAATGGACGAAGTGATTGAAAAAGTATTAATCGAACAACGAACAACGAAGTTCGAATAACGATTTCCAAAGGAGAGATTATGTGTGAAGCTCATGTTTTTTTGGTAAGCGATAACAAGGAAGATGAAATTATGGAAAATTGTGTACTGATAAAACCCGATGGCAATAAGTTGTTACTGGTAGATTTGTTTGGTGCGCAAAAGTTTGTTGAAGCAAAGATAAAGGAAGTTCAACTCCTAGACCATAAAGTGGTTTTAGAAAAATCCAATGAGGGTAATAAATAAAACCAAGCGCATGAAACTACTAACCAATTATTTGGAGGAAAATTGAGCAAAACTATAGAAAACTTAAGCAAAGCATTAGCCGGGGAATCACAAGCACGTAATCGCTATACTTTTTATGCAAAAATTGCTAAGGAGGAAGGACTGGAAAAAGTTGCTGAAGCTTTTTTGTTAAGTGCTGAAAATGAAAAAGAACATGCTAAATGGTTGCTGCGTTTAATCAATCAGTTGAAGAGTCAGAATCCAGAGATTTCTGATGAAACAGTGATAGAATCTTCAGTGCCAAACGTCCTTGCCGATACAAAAACTAATCTAAAAGCAGCCATTGCCGGAGAAAATTATGAGCATACTATTATGTATCCTCAGTTTGCTCAAGTAGCAGAGGAAGAAGGCTTAACTGACATAGCTAAAAGACTTCGTAGTATTGCTAAGGCTGAGCAGCATCATGAAGAAAGATACAAAAAGATATTAAGCCAGCTGGAAGCAGGAACTTTTTTTAAGAAAGAAAAAGAAGTTCAGTGGGTTTGCCGGGAATGCGGTTATGTTCACTTAGGTACGCAGCCGCCACAAAAATGCCCATCATGTGATCACGACCAAGCTTATTATGAATTAAAATGCGAGTGTTTTTAAAGGGGGAGAAGTGACTGAACTAAATCAAGTATACAAATGTAATATCTGCGGAAATATAGTGGAGATGGTGCACGGCGGGAAAGGCCATCTTGTTTGTTGCGGAGCGCCAATGGAGTTACAAGTTGAGAAAACAGAAGATGAGGGCTATGAAAAACACGTACCGGTAGTTGAGCAAACAGAGAAGGGAATTAACATAAAAGTAGGTTCTGTAGCTCATCCTATGGAAGAAAACCACTATATCGAATGGATTGAGTTAGTAACCGACGAGAAGTCTTATATGAGATTTTTAAAACCAGGCCAAGAGCCAACTGCCCGATTTTGCAAAAAAGCTGACGGCTTTACCATTAGAGTCTATTGCAATGTCCACAGATTGTGGAAGAGCTTATAGCTCTTCTAATCGTTCTTTAGCACCACGCAATTCTTTTTCTAATTGTTCAACATAATCTTCTAACCACGCTTTCTTTTCTTCTTTGGTGTAAAAATGCCTGCCTTCGCCGCAACCCGGACACATCCCTTTCCTAGCGTGTCCCATATGATATTTTCCCTGATGATGAGTATGCCAATGACCCATTATTCCTCCTTAATGTTTTTTTATTATTTCCCCAAAGTTGGTTTATTTATGTTTGCTTGACTGCTTAAAATGTTATATAATTAAACATTAAGGACCACGAAGGTCTTATGTGTTCAAAGAATGAGCACTTAAGGATTTCGTGGTTTTTTGTTTTGGACAAAAATGCATATTCCCAACGGTTTTTTAGATGCAAAAACAATAGCAGTTACCTCGGCGGCTTCAGCCGGTATTTTAACGGTGTCTTTAAAGAAGACAAAGGCATATCTAGAAGATAAGCAGATTCCTCTGATAAGTGTTGTGGCAGCCTTTGTTTTTGCTGCTCAAATGCTTAATTTCCCGATTGCAGCAGGGACTTCCGGTCATTTTCTGGGGGCGGTTTTTGCTGCTATTCTTTTAGGTCCCTGGGAGGCATTCTTAGTAATGACTCTTGTATTATCAATCCAGTGCTTTGTTTTCCAAGATGGCGGCCTAACTGCCTTGGGAGCAAATATTTTTAATATGGGAGTCGTCGGTGTTTTTGCAGGCTTCTTAATTTATTTTTTTCTAAGAAGGCTTAAAATCAAATTATCAATAAGTGCTTTTATTGCTTCATGGGCTTCGGTAGTTATGGCTGCCGGAATTACTGCTCTTGAATTGGCAATATCGGGGACAACTCCCTTAATTCAGTCATTAACGGCCATGGTTTCATTTCATTGTTTAATTGGCTTAGGTGAGGGGTTCATTACCGTAGCTGCTTTGTCGGTTATTTTTATGGCCCGACCTGATCTTTTAAAAGAAAAAGCTTTTTCCAAGAAAATTACTGGTTTAGTTGCAGGTTTATTGATAACTGCATTTTTTGCGGCTTTGGTTTTGTCCCCTTTTGCTTCTTCTTTGCCAGACGGCTTAGAAAAAGTAGCACATAATCTAGGATTTATTAGCAAAGAAGCTCCTAGCAACTTTTCGGTTATATCGGATTACCAATTTCCTTGGGTCAAGAATAAAAGTCTTGCTACTTCAATAGCAGCAGGAGTTGGTGTATTGGCAGTTTTAGCAGTAGGCTCAGGATTCTTTCTTGTATTAAGAGGCAGAGAAGATGGGGCATAGTTATTTTGACAGATACAGGCAAGTAGATAGTTTTTTTCACAGACTCGATCCTAGAGCTAAGCTCTTGTGGATGTTTTTCTTCATTCTGGTGGTGGTGCTAACACCTGCACAAGCATACACGGCATTTCTTTTATATTTGCTGGCAGTATTTGTTTTAATCAGATTAGCAAAAATCCCCTTAAAAGTGGTGTTTAAGCAATCATTGATTATTGTTGCCATGGTGTTGATGGTAGCATTCTTTTCTATTTTTAAAGGCAGCTTAGAGCAGAAATTGTTATTGATCTTTAATGTTACTGCCAAGGCCTGGCTTTGTTTGCTAGCATCAATTTTACTGACCGCTTCTACTCCTTTTGAATTGCTTCTAAAGGGTGCTCAAAGTCTAAGAGTGCCTCAAGTTCTTATTACCTTGCTAAGTTTTACCTATCGTTTTTTGTTTCTGATAAGTGAAGAAGTATCTAGGATGCAGAAAGCTAGAAAGCTAAGGGATTTTGGCAACTCAAGACTTAAGCATCTTAAAACGATAGGCCATATTGCCGGGAATCTTTTTGTCCGTTCCTATGAAAGAGGGGAACGGGTTTATCAGGCCATGCTCTTAAGAGCTTTCAAGGGAGAAATAAATACTTATTCGGATTTAAGATTTATGCAAACCGATGTCGGCTTCATACTAATTACAACAGGAATTATGTTACCGATATTTATTTTTTCGATTCTTTTCACTACCCAATATTAGGAGACAAAGTGCACCATAATGCAATAAAAGTTCAAAATCTGTCTTTTAGTTATCCAGACGGCACAAAAGTTTTAAATAATGTTAGTTTTGAAGTTCATGCCGGAGAAAATATGGCTTTACTGGGGCATAACGGCTCCGGCAAAACAACCTTGCTTTATCATTTGAATGGTTTGCTGAGGGGAGAAGGCCTAATTGAGATTTGCGGTATAAATTTGTCTTATGACAATCTTACTGATGTTAGAAAAAAAGTAGGCTTGGTTTTTGAAGATCCAAATGACCAGCTTTTTTGTCCAACTGTTTTCGAAGATATAGCTTTTGGTCCTCTAAACTTAGGTTTAAGTAAAGAAGAAGTTAAAGAAACTGTTAATGAGATGTTAGAACAAATGGAGGTTAGTGAGCTGGCGCTAAAATCTTCACATCATTTGAGCTTGGGTCAAAAAAAGAGAGTAGCCATTGCTTCTGTTTTAGCTATGCGTCCACAAGTACTGATTTTAGACGAACCCAGCAGCGGGTTAGATCCCAGGGGCAAAAAAATGCTTTTAGATTTACTAAAGAAATTGGAGGTAACAAAGCTTGTTGTTACTCATGATTTATTTTTTGCTTCAGCTCTTTGCTCTAAAGCTATGGTGATAGCTGGGGGAAGAATTGTAGTCGAAGGGGAAACAAGGAAGATATTGGCTGACAAAGAGATGTTAATAAAAGTTAGCTTATCATAGTAAATGTAAAATTTTCTAGTTAAAGTGTTGCAGCTTTAGCCTTGCACCTGCTAAATTGGAAATATGACTACAGTACCTTTTAAAGCAATTCGTTATAACCAAAGCAAAGTACCGCTAGAAAAAGTAGTAGCTCCGCCTTATGATGTTATCTCACCAAAACGTCAGGAAGAACTATTTTGCCTTCATCCTAACAATGTCGTCCGCTTAATATTGGGCAAAGAAAATCCTGCTGATAATGAGCAAGATAATCGTTATACAAGGTCGGCGGCTGATTTTCATAAGTGGCTCGACGAAGGGGTGCTTAAGGCCGATGAGAAAGAAGCTTATTATGTCTATGAGCAAACTTTTAATTGGCACAAGCAGACCTATATTAGAACAGGGGTTATTGCTAAGGTTAAGCTGCGTGAGCTTGGAGATGGAATATATCCTCACGAAAAGACTATGCCTAAAGCCAAGGCTGACCGGTATAAGTTAACTGAAGCTGCCAAAGCAAACTTCAGTCCGGTTTTTGCTTTATATGAATCTAAAGATAATGTGGCCAGATTGCTAAGGTCTATCAAGCACAGGCCCTCTGATATTAGTATTGTTGATGATCGTGGCATTTGGGATAAGATTTGGGTAGTTGACGAGCCGTCCCAGGTTCAAAGGATTACTGAAGCTATACAAGGAAACGATATTTTTATAGCCGATGGCCACCACCGTTATGAAACGGCTTTAAACTTTTACAAAAATCATCCCGATATTGAATCGGCGGCATATGTAATGATGATGCTTATCGAGATGTCAGATGAGGGGTTAGTTGTATTACCGGCTCACCGCGTAGTTTCCCTTGGTAGTTATAGTGACGATAGTTTGCTTGATAAATTAAAATACTTTTTTGATATAAAACCAATTGATGAAGACATAGACAAAGTTTTGGATTTATTACATCATAGCCAGTCAGTTCATGGGTTTGTAATGCTTCTTCAAGATAAGTTCTATCAGCTTTCCTTTAGAAACGCTAGGGAGTTAACTGATTTAGATTTTGATGTGACAATCCTGCATAAGTTTGTTTTAGAGGATATTTTAAGAATTGACTCTTCTATGATAGAGGAAAGAGTGGTTTTTACTAAAGAGCCTTCTGAAGCATATAAGCTGGCAGGTGCTCCGCGAACTGCAGCTTTTTTTCTTAACCCTACACCCATCGAAGCTCTCAAAAGGGTAGCTAGAGCTCATCAGACTATGCCACAAAAGTCTACTTATTTTTATCCAAAGCCCTTGTCTGGATTGGTGATTAACAAATTCTAATGTAGGGGCAGGCCCCTGTGTCCGCCCTTGTTATATTATTAAACAAACGGAAGAGGGCACACACGGAGGTGTGCCCCTACAGTCACCAGGCATGGTACAATGTAACAAGCTAATGAGCAATCAAATTGCTGAAATTGTTCAACAAAACATCGATTATCTTGCCGATAAATGGTTGAATGCGATAAAAAAACCTCAAGAAGAAAAACTGGTTTGCGAAAAAGAAGTAATCAAGGTTATTTATCAAATTCTCAACGGGATGTGCTTGGTACTGGTTGATAAAGAAAAGCAATCTCTTTTTAAGCCTCATGGCGCTGCATTCAATAAAGCTAAAATACTAGGTGAGCTAAGGAGAGCTCAAGGTTATGAGCTCGAAGAAGTTCTCGGCGAGTATCTGATACTTAGAAAGGAAACCTGGCAGCTTTTGCGCGAACGCTTGCAGTATAAAAATATCAATGTTTTTGAGCTCGAAGAACGCATTAATTTCTGCTTAACAAACATTTTAAAAGCAACCATAGAATCTTTTCACCATACTCATACCAAAGATTTAAAAGAAAAAGCTGTGACTGATCCTCTTACGGGGCTTTTTAACCGGCGTCAATTTGATAAGCTTATCATGCAAGAAGTTTATCGATCTGTTAGATATGAACGGCCTCTTACTTTAATTTTATTAGATATCGATCATTTTAAAGATTTCAATGATGAATACGGCCATCCTGCAGGCGATGTTGCCTTAGTGCATCTGGCGGCTATTATTAGGCAGTTCTTAAGAGTATCAGATGCCGCGGCCCGCTACGGCGGTGAGGAATTTGCGTTAATTTTACCCGAGACCACCCAAGAGCAAGGATTTAGGGTAGCAGGCAGGATAAGGCGAGCTGTTGAGCGTTCACAGTTTTATATACAAAATAAAAAAAAGATAGGGGTTACTATAAGTATTGGACTGGCATGTTTTCCTAATGACTGCAAAGATGCAAAAAGCCTGGTTCAATGTAGTGACGAAGCACTATACAAAGCCAAGCACTTGGGCCGCAATCGCGTAGTGTGCTATTCTCGACAAAACTCGGCTAGCCGATGGTTTAATGGTAAACGAGCCTGAATTATTTTCTTCTAATTGCTACAATTAATTTATGGAAAAAGAACAACTAAAAAAGCGTGCCGAAGAGCTAAGAGAGAAAATTAATTACCATAACTATCGTTATTATGTGCTGGATTCTCCTGAGCTTTCAGATGCACAATATGACGGCCTGGTCAGAGAACTGGTAAGTATCGAGACTAAGTATCCGGATTTAGTAACACCGGATTCTCCAACCCAACGAGTAGGAGCAGCACCTGCTGAGGCTTTTAAGTCCTATGAGCATCGTCAAGAGATGTTTAGCTTGCAAGACGCTTTTTCCACCGAGGAATTACTGGCTTTTTTTGACAGGGTAAAAAAGGTTATTCCAGCTAATCAACTGGATTATGTATGTGAGCTTAAGCTAGATGGAACCGCTATTTCTCTAACCTATGAAAATGGCCGGTTTATAAGAGGGGTAACCAGAGGTGATGGCAAAAGAGGCGAAGATATCACCAGTAATATTAAAACCATCGCCTCAATTCCAATGAAGCTGCGTGTTAGTGTTCCTTTCTTGGAGGTTAGAGGGGAGGCCTACATCACCAAAGATCAGTTTAAAGCCATTAATAAGGCCCGCTCAGATAAAGGGGAGACCTTATTTGCTAATCCTCGTAACGCAGCGGCTGGTTCATTGCGCCAACTTGACCCCAGGGTAACGGCATCACGGAAATTAGATGCCTTGTTTTATGGCATAGGATATGCAGAGGGAGTTAAGGCTAAAAGCCAGTGGGATTTTGTAATGTTCTTAAAAGAAGCTGGTTTTAAGACTTCATACCAGGCCTCATTAGCTGATACTGAGAAACAAGTTATCGAATATATAAGTGGGTGGCAGGAAGAACGTAATGATTTACCTTATGAAATCGATGGTATTGTGGTAAAGGTCAATTCCTTTAAGCAGCAGCAAGCTCTGGGCCAAACAGCCAAGGCTCCTCGTTGGGCTATTGCTTATAAATATCCGGCTGAACAACAAGTAACCCAATTGTTAGATATTAGAATCAGCGTTGGACGTACGGGAGCTCTTACTCCCTTTGCTGTTCTTGAGCCGGTAAAAGTAGCCGGTTCTACTATCAGCAAAGCTACTCTGCATAATGAGGATGAAGTTCATAGAAAAGATGTCAGAGCTGGAGATTATGTCATTATCCAAAAAGCTGGGGATGTAATTCCGGAAGTGGTAGCCCCCATTGTCAGCCGGAGACAAAAAGAGCTGCCGGTATTTAGAATGCCCAAAAAATGCCCTGTATGCAGTGCCTCAGTAGAGCGGATTGAAGGAGAAGCGGTGGCTAGGTGTACCAATATACTGGGATGTCCAGCTCAACAATTTGCTGAAATCGTTCATTTTGCTAGCCGGAACGCTATGGACATCGAGGGGCTAGGTGAGGCCATAGCTGCTGAAATGTTAGAAAAAAACATGATTAAGAATGTTTCCGACATCTTTTATCTAAAAAAAGACGATTTGTATCAGTTAACTAATTTCAAGGATAAAGCGGTCAGTAATTTATATATTTCAATTCAGAAATCAAAAGGCCAACCACTTCACCGTTTGCTTTTTGCGCTAGGAGTTCGCCATGTTGGCTCAGAAGTAGCTGATATTTTGGCTAAGCATTTTTTTAGTTTAGATAAATTAGCTGAAGCGACAGAAGAGCAGTTAACTGAAATTCCTACTATCGGTCCAAGGATAGCAATATCGGTTGTCGATTTCTTTGCCGAAAAGCGCAATGTAGAGATAATTAATCGTCTCGAAGAAGCTGGAGTTAACTTCGAGGAACCCCAAGAGTTAGCTCCAGCCAAATTAGATGGTCTAATGATAGTTGTTACAGGCAAGTTAGAGCATTTTAAGCGGGATGAAATTGAGAGCTTGATTAAAAAATACGGAGGACATTCTTCTTCTTCGGTTAGCAGTAATACCGACTATGTAGTAGCCGGAGCTGACCCGGGAAGCAAATACGATAAAGCTTTAGAGTTAGGGGTAAAGATAATTACTGAGGAAGAGTTTGAAAGGATGATAAAATAGCTACTTCTAGGCCTTTTCTAATCGTCGATTCTATCAAAATCATCGTTCTTATTATCTTTTTACAGTTGGCCAATATTTTTGTTTTAAGTTACTTCTTAGGTGCTAAGGTATTAAAGTTACCCTCCCCTTTGTTTATCTTCTTCTTTTACTTAGCTATATATACAGTTGTTCTTTTAGCGGTTTTATATTACTTAAGGGTTAAATATCACACCGGGGTTAGGTCTCTTGGTTTTAATAAGTTAAAGATTATTTCCAGCTTCTTTTTGGATCTAGGCTTAATGGCGATTTTTGTCATCGCCACAATATTTTATCAGGTTATCTTAAGGGTTTTTAATATTAAAATCCCTTCCCAAGAAGCTGAATTACTTAAGCTTTTTGGAACAAAGCTATCCAGCTTGATTTTGTTATTTGTTATCACTGTAGTTATTGCTCCCATTGTAGAGGAAATGTTTTTCCGGGGGTTTTTGTATCAGGCTATAAAAAGTGATTATGGCATTAGCAAGGCTATGTGGGTAAGTGCAATCGTTTTTGCCTTATTTCACTTTAGCATGCTAGTAGTTCTACCTTTGTTTATTCTTATTGGGGTTATGTTGGCTTTTGTCTATGAGCGCTATAAGTCTCTTTGGGCTTCCATCATGTTGCATGCTATGAATAACTTCGTCTCTTTTTTGGCAATTTATTTTTTGGTTAGGAAGTAGGGGCTTATTTCTGATAAACTGACTTTCATGATTACTAAAAAAGATGTTGAGCATATTGCTCTTTTAAGCAGACTTGATCTTACCGAAGAAGAAAAGGATAAATTAGTAAACCAGTTAGGCCAGATATTAGAACATGCTGGTAAAATCGCTAGTCTTGATACCTCAAAAGTGGAACCCACTTCTCATGCGGTAGAGACTAAAAATGTCTTAAGAAAAGATGTTAAAGGACCTTCTCTTAGCCAGGAAGAAGCCTTAAGTAACGCTCCAGAAATAGAAGAGGGAAGTTTTGTGGTACCCAAAATAGTCTGAAGGATGAAGAGCTGAAGGCTGAAATAGTGAAATTAAATCAACTGACTATAAAAGAACTTCATAAGAAACTTAAGGCGAAGGAAATTAGTCCTTTTGAAGTGGCTACTGATGTATTGTCCCATGTAGATGGGGTAGAAGAAGATATCCATGCCTATGTTAGTTTAAACAACAATCTTCTCGATGATTCAAAAAATGTAACGGAAATTGATAATCCACTAGCCGGTATTCCCATAGCAGTGAAAGACAACATGTGCACTAAAGGTGTGCTTACCACCTGTAGCTCAGAAATCTTATACAATCACTTGCCGGTATATGATGCTACTGTAGTTAATAAGCTAAAAAGACAAAACTACGTAATGGTCGGCAAAACTAACCTTGATGAGTTTGCTATGGGTTCTTCTACTGAGAACTCGGCTTTTAAAATAACTAGAAACCCTTGGAATCTAGAAACAGTTCCTGGTGGCAGCAGCGGGGGAAGCGCGGCTGCAGTAGCTGCTGATATGTGCATTGCTGCCTTGGGCTCAGATACCGGGGGCTCTATCAGGCAACCAGCGTCCTTGTGTGGAGTGGTAGGCATGAAGCCAACCTATGGTTTAGTTTCGCGCTATGGTCTGGTAGCTTTTGCTTCTTCTCTTGACCAAATAGGGCCAATTACCAAGGATGTTACCGACTGCGCCATTTCACTCCAGGCTATTGCCGGTCATGACAATAAGGATTCAACTTCCCTGGGTGTTAATACTCCAGATTATAGGCAAGCACTATCCGCAGAGGTTAAGGGCTTAAAAATCGGCTTAATTGAAGAGCTGATGGTTGAGGGTATTCAAAAAGAAGTCAAAGAGTTAACTGATCATGGCCTTAATCTATTAGAGAAAATGGGGGCTAGTGTTGGTCCGGTATCTTTGCCTCACTTAGAATACGCTTTATCAGCTTACTATATTATTGCGCCAGCTGAAGCCAGTTCCAATCTAGCTCGTTTTGACAGTGTTCGCTATGGTCTGCGCGAAGAAGCCGAAGATATGGTTGATACTTATAAAAAGACCAGGGCTAAAGGTTTTGGCGATGAAGTAAAACGACGGATTATGCTAGGTACCTACGCTTTATCAGCCGGTTATTATGATGCTTACTATGGACAAGCTCAAAAGGTTCGTACTCTAATAATAGATGATTTTAAGAAGGCTTTTGAGAAATATGATGTTTTAGTCTCTCCTACCTCACCGACCACAGCTTTTAAAATCGGGGAAAAAGCTACTGACCCTTTGCAGATGTATTTATCTGATATATGTACAATTCCGGTTAACTTAGCAGGTCTTCCAGCAATATCAATTCCTTGTGGGGTTGATGATAAGGGCCTACCGGTTGGATTTCAGATAATCGGTAAGCATTTGGATGAGAGTACGGTGATTAAAGCTGCGTATGCACTGGAGCAGGAGATTGGGTTTAAGGAAAAGCCAAAATTGTTAAAGAGGGATTAAAATTCCAAGTATCAAAATACAAATAACAAATAATAACTAAGCACCAAGCTCCAAACAAATGTTTTTTTTGGATATTGAGATTTAGAATTTATTTGAGATTTGTTATTTGGAATTTGTGATTTAAGAGTGAGGGAATCTTTTGTCTGACTATGAAGCGGTAATAGGACTGGAAATCCATATAGAATTAAATACGCAAAGCAAAATGTTTTGTGACTGCGAAGTGGCTTTTGCCGGAGAGCCTAATACCCGCACTTGCGAGGTCTGTTTAGGTATGCCGGGAAGTTTGCCGGTTACTAACGAAAAAGCTATTCAATATATTGCTAAACTGGGCTTGGCTCTAAATTGCGAGATTGCTAATTTTACTCAGTTTCACCGCAAGAACTATTTCTATCCTGATATGCCTAAAGATTATCAAATATCGCAGTTTGATCTGCCGGTAGCCGGCAAGGGTTATCTAGACATAGAAAGCGATACCGGCGAGTTTAAAAGAATTGGGATAACCAGGGCTCATATTGAAGAGGACACTGGCAAAATGCTCCATATTAGCCGCACTGGCCGTATTCATGGAGCTGACTACAGCTTAGTAGACTTTAACCGGGCCGGTACTCCCTTAGCTGAAGTGGTAACCGAGCCTGATATCAGAAACCCAGATGATGCTAGGATTTTTATGCAGTCTTTGCGTAACATTGCGCTTCACTTGGGAATATCTGATGTCAACATGGAAGAAGGCTCGCTTAGAGTTGATGCTAACGTCAGTCTTCGAAAAGTGGGCCAAAAAGAGTTGGGGACCAAAACTGAAGTAAAAAACATGAACTCCTTTAGGGCTTTGAAAAGAGCCTTGGATTTTGAGATAGCGCGCCATACCAAACTGCTTGAAGCCGGTGAGCGGGTAGTGCAGGAAACCAGGCATTGGGATGATGCCGGGGGTAAAACTACTAGTCTACGCTCTAAAGAAGAGGCTCACGACTATCGCTATTTTCCAGAACCCGATTTAGTGCCACTTACTCTTAAGCCAAGTTATATAGAAGAGATAAGAGCTACCTTACCGGAGCTACCGGAAGCCAGAAGAAAACGTTTTGAAGATCAGTATAGTTTAGTGCCTCACGATGCCAGGGTTTTGAGTTTTGAAAAAGCGGTAGGGGACTTTTTTGAAGAGAGCGCCAAAGATTATAAGAACTACAAAAGTTTAGTTAACTGGATAATGGGTGAGTTTTCTTATCACTTGAATAATCAAGGGCTAGCAATTGATGAGTGTGCTCTAACCCCAAAACACTTAGTTCAACTTTTAAAAATGATTGATGACAATACAATCAGCGGCAAAATTGCCAAGGAAGTATTTGACGAGATGTTTAACACAGGCAAGCTGCCATCTGTCATTGTTGAAGAAAAAGGCTTAACTCAAATTACCGACCAATCTGAAATTGAAAAAGTAGTAGACATGGTCTTAGAAGAAAACCCTCAAGCAGTAACCGACTTAAAAGAGGGTAAAGACAGAGCTTTAGGCTTCTTAGTTGGCCAGGTTATGCGCTTAACGAAAGGGAAAGCCAGTCCTGAGTTAGTAAATAAGCTGTTATGGGAAAAGATTAAGCAGTAAGTAGTTTGAGATTGCCACGCCCCTCTGGGGCTCGCAATGACGTCATTGCGAGGAGCGAAACGACGAAGCAATCTCAGTAAAGGAGCAGAATGGAAGTTAGAAATATTCGTTTGGCTATAATTGGCATTATTGCCTTTATTGTTGTTAGTATTCTTTTGTCACTGGTTGGTGTCTATATAAACTGGCTATGGTTTGGCGAGGTAGGCTATCTATCGGTATTTTGGAAGATAATCTATAGCCAGTGGGGAATTGGCATAGTTTCAGGAATAATCTTCTTTATCTTTATTCTGGCAAATATTTTATTAGCTCGCAGACTAGCTCCCAAATACCGGGTGGTGCTTCCTGAGCCCTGGGAGAAGATAAAGGTAGTTTTTGAACAAACTTCCCGTTTGATTATCTTCGGCGTCTCTTTAGTTATTAGTTTTTTCGCCGGTCTGGCAGCAAGCTCTATTTGGCAGGAACTGCTGATGTTTATAAACAGCTCTAAGTTTGGTACCAAGGATCCTGTTTTTAATCTTGATATCGGTTTTTATGTTTTTAAGCTGCCCTTTTTGCAGTTTTTGCAAGGATGGTTGCTGGCTTTATTTATTGTTACTTTAATCGCCACGACTTTAATTCACTGGCTGGATGGGGCTATCAAGATTACTTCCTCGGAGCAGAGATTTGCCCCTCATGTCAGAGCTCATGTTTCCACCTTACTGGCATTTATCTTTTTTGATGTTGCCTTTTTGTTTAGGCTTAATATGTACAACCTTTTGTATTCAACCCGCGGGGTAGCCGTTGGCGCTAGTTACACCGATGTCCACGCCGATTTACCGATTCTATGGTTTTTATTTGCATTAAGCATTATTGTGGGGCTGGTCCTTATAATAAATAGCCGCCTGAAGAGTTGGCGGATTGTAGTCTTTAGCGTATTAGGGATGATAGCTGTTTATTTTGTTATCGGTCAAGGCTATCCGGCGCTCATTCAGTCTTTTAGGGTTAAACCGAATGAGGCTATTCTAGAAAAGCCTTTTATTAAGCGAAATATCCAAGCAACTCTGAAAGCTTACAAGCTAGACAATGTCGATGTAGTGCCGTTTAGTGCTTCAGAAAAGCTGGGGATTTCAGATGTCCAAGGTCAAAAACTGACGGTTGATAACATTCGATTATGGGATCCTATTGATGCTGTTCGCCGAACCTATACTCAAATACAAGGCATCAAGCCTTATTATGTTTTCCCTGACATTGATATAGATCGGTATAAAATCGATGGCAAAGTAACCGAGGTCAACCTTACTGCTAGAGAAATTGATGTTAATAATATTCCCCAGAAGACATGGGTTAACCAAAAACTTCGTTTTACGCACGGCTACGGTTTAGCGATGGCACCGGTAAGCGATCAGACAGCTGAAGGACTGCCGAACCTAATAATTAAGGATTTACCGCCTACATCCAGCACTAATGTCAAGCTAAAGCGTCCCCAAATATATTTTGGCCAACAAACAGGTGATTATTGTATAGTTGACACTAATCAGTCGGAATTTGATTTTCCCCGTGGTAATAACGAAGTTAACCGGCCATATAAAGGCACTGGTGGGGTAGAAATCGGCTCACTTTGGCGGCGCTTAGTTTTTGCTTACGGCATGAGTGATATTAATATTTTGCTGACTGCAGCATTGAAGCCAACTAGCCGGATAATTTTTGACCGTGGTGTCTTTGAGCGAGTCAACAAAATCGCACCTTTTTTAAACTACGACAGCGATCCTTATGTGGTGGTAGATGCAGGTGGCAATCTTAAATGGATGCTTGATGCCTACACTACTAGTAGTATGTATCCTTATTCACAGCCTAAGGACGGAATAAATTACATCAGAAACTCAGTTAAAGTGGTAATTGATGCCTATGATGGAACAGTTGATTTTTATGTAATCGACAAAAGGGATCCGGTAATTAGAACTTACCGTAAGATTTTTCCAAAGTTGTTTAAAGATTTTGAGAAGATGTCGGCTTCCTTAAAGGAACATATCCGCTACCCGGAAGATCTGTTCAAAATTCAATCCGATGTTTATCTTAAATATCATATGACCGACCCCAGTGTTTTTTATACCAATGCCGATTTGTGGTCAATACCCAACACCTTTAAGGGCCAAATGGTGCCATATTACGTAGCTCTACAACTTAAGGAGCAAAAAGGTAATTTTCTAATCATCCAGCCATTTACACCCAACGATAAAGACAATATGGTTACCTGGCTTTCAGCTTCATCTGACCTTCCCGACTATGGTAATTTAGTTTTATATAGCTTCCCCCGAGGAAAGTTAGTATTTGGCCCCAAACAAATCGAGGGTCGCATAGACCAAGACCCAGTTATATCCTCCCAGTTCACTTTGCTTAATCAAAGTGGCTCCAATGTTATCAGAGGGAACTTGCTTGTCATTCCCATAAAAGACAGCCTGATTTATGTTGAACCGATTTATCTCGAGGCTACTGATGGGGGAATACCGGAGCTTAAAAAAGTCATTGTGGCTTTTAATAACAAGATTGCTATGGAAGATACTTTTGACTCTGCTTTAAGCAAGGTTTTTACGGGGGCTAGTACTGCTGCCAAACCAACACCTCAAGCTCCAACTCCTGGGGTACAACCAAATGTATCGGCTTTAGTTAACCAGGCCAATCAGTTGTTTACTGATGCTGTCAATAAGCAGAAGTCTGGTGACTGGGCAGGTTACGGTACTTCTATAGACCAATTAGGCAAAGTGCTTGATCAGTTGCAGCAGCAAGCTAAATGACCAACAAAGAAGTAGCTCAAATCCTATATGAAATCGCTGAGATACTAGAGATACTGGGCGAGATTCCTTTTAAGATAGGCGCTTATCAAAAAGCTGGCGGGGTCATTGAAAGCATGGCAGAGGATATTAATGAGCTTGCCTCAGGCGGTCCTTCCAAACTAAAAAAACTTCCCGGAGTCGGAGCTCATTTAGCTGACCGGATTTACCAGTTAGTAACTACTGGACACATGGATTATTACGAAGAAATAAAAAAGAAAGTACCTTCTGGACTAGTTGATTTGATAAGGGTTCCAGGATTAGGCCCTAAGAAAGCAAAGCTAATCTATGATGAACTGGGGATAACCAGCATAGAAGATGTAGAGGCTGCAGCTAAAGAGCACAAAATACGTGATTTGAAAGGCATGGGAGCTAAAACAGAAGAAAATATCCTTGATAGTATTGCGCAATATTATAAACATCACGAAAGGATTATGTTAGCGGATGCTTATCCTATTGCCATCTCGGTTATAGAAAAACTCAAAGAGCAGGCTTTTGTGAAAAAGGCTGACTTAGCCGGTTCTCTACGGCGTTTTAAATCAACTATTGGCGATATCGATATATTAGCAACTGGAGAAACTGAAAAGATTATGGATTACTTCTGTACCATGCCTGAGGTTAACAGGGTATTAGCTAAAGGCAAAACAAAAAGCGCAATTATTCATCACAGTGGTCTAGAGATTGATTTACGGGTGGTAAAAGAAAACGAATATGGAGCAGCCTTACAGTACTTTACCGGCTCTAAAGAGCACAGCGTTGCTTTGCGAGGAATTGCTAAAAAAGCCGGATTGAAGCTAAGCGAGTACGGGGTTTTTGAGGCCGATACTGATAAGAAAGTAGCAGGGATAACTGAAGAAGAAGTCTATAAAACCTTAGGAATGCCGTATATTATTCCTCAGCTAAGGGAAAACAAAGGAGAAATCGAAGCTGCTTTAGAAAACCGGCTTCCCCAAGTGATTGAGCAAAGTGATATCCGAGGGGACTTACATGTCCATACCAAAGATAGCCATGGCGCTAATTCATTAGAAGAGATGGTTATCAAAGCTATTGAGTTGGGTTACGAATATATTGCTATTAACGACCATGGAGAAAAGCTTCATATTGCCGGAGGGCTGAGTGCGAAAGAACTATTGGGTCAAGTTGATAGAATAAAAGAGCTTAACGAAAAATATAAAGAAATCACTATATTGTCCAGTTGCGAAACAAATATTGATAATGATGGAAATATTGATTATGAAGACGATGTATTGGCTGCTCTTGATATGGTAAGCGCTTCTATCCATGGCGGGTTTGGCCAAAGCAAAGAGCAAATAACTAAGCGAATGATAAAGGCAATAGAAAATCCTTATGTGAAAATGATTTGTCATCCTACAGGAGCTGTTCTTAACAAACGCAGTCCCTATCAGCTTGATTTGGAAGCTATTTTTGATGCGGCTTATAATAATAATACGGTATTGGAGTTAAATTCTTTTCCGAACCGGCTTGATTTAAATGATGATTATCTAAAAAGGGCCAAGGAAATAGGTGTAAAAATTGCCATCAACACCGATGCCCATACTACCGGACAAATGGATTATATGTTCTACGGAGTAGTAACTGCCCAGCGCGGCTGGCTAGAAAGAGATGATGTTGTAAATTGCTGGCCTCTTGACCAGGTGTTAAATTATTTCGCGTAGGGGCGTATTGCAATACGCCTCTACATTGTAATATATCCCTACAAATATGTTATTCTCATTTTATGCAAATATTGGACAAATCATTCTATCAGCAAAAAACGCTTGAGGTTACTAGAGACCTGATAGGCAAGCTAATTATTGTTAATTCTAACGGGTCCAAAATTGTAGCCAAAATAGTCGAAACCGAAGCCTACACTGAAAATGATCCGGCTTGTCATGCTAACAAGGGGATGACTCCGCGTAATGAAATAATGTTTGGACCGGGCGGATATGCTTACGTATATTTCAGCTATGGCAATCACTGGCTTTTAAATTTTGTAACCGGGAAAGAAGGTGTTGGGGAAGCAGTGCTTATACGAGCAGTGGAACCAGTAGAAGGCTTGGATGTAATGAGGAAGAATAGGCTACCCGCCTACGCCAAGGCTACGGCGAGGCAAGGAAGGCCCAAGGTAATCAGAAAAATAGATTTAACCAATGGGCCAGGAAAATTAGCGCAGGCATTAGGTATAACCAAGGGTTATTACGGCATGGACTTAACTAGTAAACAGTTTCATGTCTCAAGTAATGGAGAAAAATCAGGTCGGATTATTACTACTACCAGAATAGGTATAAGCCAAGGATGCGATTTGCCCTACAGGTTTTATCTCAAAGACAACCCGTATGTTTCAAAGAAGTAACTCTCTTTTTATCGTATAATGTCTAAATAACTAAGTGGAGGATAAATGAAACTAAAAGAATTATATAAAGCAGCTATTGAGATTGGTATTGAAGCAGATCCTAGGGGCAAGACAGAAGTTAGGAAAGTACTGGATAACAAGAAAAAAGAGTTTGATAAGTTAAGTGATGATGATAAAAAGTTCTACGATAAAGACTTACTAGAAAACCCTTATCCGGACAGCCGTATTTTAGCCGGAGATCCCGAGGCTGAGATCGCCGGGATTCTAACCGGCATAGACCTAGAGGCTAGTGAAGCGATATTAGCTGACCAACTTAACTCTAAAGGTAAAAATATCAATCTCTTACTAACTCATCATCCTGAAGGAAAAGCTCTAGTTAAACTGCATGAAGTTATGCAGGTACAAGCTGATGAATGGTTTCATTTCGGTGTTCCTGTAAATATCGGCGATGTTCTAATAGATGAGCGCATGGCCGAAGTCCAAAGAAACCTCATGCCTATTAACCATAACCGGGCGGTAGATACTGCTAAAATACTTGGGTTAAACTACATGTCTGCTCATACGGTAGCTGACAATCAAGTTAATCAATTTGTCCAGAAGTATTTAGATGACAAAAAGCCAGATACAGTCGGTGATATTGTTAAGGTATTAAGGGAAATTCCTGAATACGAGCATGCGGCTTATGACGGATCCGGTCCAATGATATTGGTTGGCAGTGCCAGCAAGCGCCCGGGGGAAATTTTTGTCGACATGACCGGCGGCACTGAAGGCCCGGTAGGAGCTATTGAGAAGCTGGCTGATGCTGGAGTGGGAACTATTGTGCAAATGCATTTAGGGGATAAGCTACGCAAAAAAGCAGAAAAACATAAAATAAATGTTGTAATTGCCGGCCATATTGCCTCAGATAATATTGGCTTAAACCTGCTACTAGATAAACTCCAATCCAAAGGCCTAACTGACAACATCCTGACTACGTCAGGATTTATTAGGATATCTAGGAAGTAGGTCAAAGTACAACGGTCAAAGGGCAAAGTAAATAACAAAACATCCGTTGATCTTTACCCATTGACCCTTGATGACCAGCATTTATGACCCTATCCACACTGTTACCGTACTACCCTTGGCGGCGTTTGAGCCTTGCTCTGGTTCCTGTCTGATAACAACTCCTTTGTATTTTGAGGCGGCTTTTTCATATACCCTGTAAGAGTTATAGCCGTTGCTTTGCAGGTTTTGGATGGCAGCTGACTCTGAAAGGCCGGTAATGTCCGGTACAGTTTGGCTCTGATTATCGGCTGGGCCAGTGCTTATCCAGACAGTTACAGTGCTGCCATTATCGGTTTGAGTGCCGGCAGCCGGGCTTTGGCCAATAATAGTACCCGCAGATTGTTCTGAACTGCTGGAATATTTTTTCTCCACTACAAAACCGGCGTTATTTAACTCTTGCATAGCATCGCTTTGATCCATTCCCACGATATTCGGAATTTGAGTTCCTGCTTGGTGAAGGGTACAGTACTCGGTAGGAGCCGCTCCACGTTTATAATATTTTTCTTTCACCAGGTTAGATGGGCAATATTGGGTAGCTAGTTTCCAGGTGGCTGTACAAATCCGGTATTGTTTAGTTTTCTGGTAAGGGCTTGATTGAAAGTTTACGTATGGTCTGCCTTTTAGGGTTTCATGCATAAAATTTTGCCATATTTGAGCCGGGAAAGAGCCACCAGTGACACTTCTTCCATGAACGTCAATCATGCTGACTTGCCTGTCAGGGTAACCTACCCAAACTGCAGCTGCTAAATCGGGAGTATATCCTACAAACCAAGCGTCCTGATAATTCTCAGCAGTGCCTGTTTTACCTGCAGCCGGACGCCCTAAGTTTGCAGCTCGTCCGGTTCCTCTCCAAATAACATTCTGCAGGATAGAGGTAATTGCAGCTGCCACATCGGCATCTAAAACCGGTTTATTGGAAGGTTTGTTCTCTAAAATAACGTTATCATTTGTATCAAGTATTTTAGTAATAGCTATGGCTTTATTATAGTTACCGTTGTTAGCTAAAGTAGCCATGGCATTTGCCATCTCTAAAGTGTTGACACCGTATTTTAATCCGCCTAAAGCAATAGCCGGCAGGGGATCAACCGGGCTTACAATGCCTAGTTTATGGGCCATTTCTGCTACATTTTCAGGGCCTACATCTAATATCAAGCGGGCAAAAACTGCATTAACTGAACGTACAGTAGCTTCGCTTAACGACATCGATCCATAGCCCCGGCCTTCAGTATAGTTATCTACTCGCCAAGGGGTTCCTTGCCAATATAGCGTACCGGGAGAGGAGTTGTAGGTTTTGTATGGGCTGTAATCCTTATCTAAGGCGGTAGCTAAAACAAAAACCTTAAAAGAGGAGCCCGCTTGCCTGCGTCCTTGAGTTGCAAGGTTAAACTTTGCTTGCTTATTCTTAGGGTCAAAAAAGTCTTTGCCGCCAACCATAGCTTTTACATGGCCACTTTCCGGGTTTATGGCTACAAGGGAAACGGCTGGGTCAGTAGGATAATTTAGTATTTTAGCAGCAGTTTCGGCATTTGCCTGCATGGTTAAGTTGATAGTGGTGTATATTTTTAAGCCTCCTTTGTATAAAACGTTAGCTCTTTCTTGTTCAGTGGTACCAAACTTTTTATCCTTCATAATCAGACTTTTTACGTACTCCACAAAATAAGGGGCAGCATAGGTAGAGCTATACTTTTGAGGGTGTGCTTTTATGGGAGCTTTTTTTGCAAGCCTAGCTTGAAGGCGGCTTATCATTTTTTGGTAATACATTTTATCTATTACCAGGTTCCGTCTTTGCTGGGTACGCTTGCTGTCGATATATGGCGAATAATATCCAGGCGACCTAATCAGGCCGGCGAGAGTGGCTGCTTCACTTAAATTTAACTTATCAGCTTTTTTGCCAAAAAAAGATTCTGCGGCAGTTTCAATACCATAGTTACCGTTTCCAAAATAAACGGTATTTAGATACATTTCCAAGATTTTTCTTTTTGAGTATCTTTTTTCAATTTCATAAGCCAAAAACGCTTCTTTTATCTTGCGGTTTATAGTCCTTTGAGGGCTGATATAGGTCTGTTTAACATATTGCTGGGTAATGGTAGAGCCGCCCTCTACGATTTTTCGGTTCCTGATATCTTCATAAAGAGCTCTGGCAATAGCTAAAAAATCCACTCCGCGATGAGAATAAAACCGCTCATCTTCAATAGCAATTACCGCTTTTTGGACAACTTTTGGAATCTTTGTAAGGGGAATTACTATCCTGTTTTGCTCGGCGTGCAAGGGGGTTATTATCTTACCCTGGTCATCATATATCTTAGAGGTCTGGGCCATCTTGCCTAGGTTTTTATTATTGAGATCCGGTAGGTCGTGCAAGGCTTGACCCAGAGTTACTAAGGCAAAAATACTGGTGGCAATAATACAAAAAGCAATTATTAAAAGAACTCGTCGCTTTAGACTGCTGCGCTTTTTTATCCGTTTTTGGCGTTTTGTTCTACTCATAAATAGTATCTTTCCTGCAATAGCTAGTGTAATAAACTTTGCTTATTCTAACCACATTATACTACTAGCCATCATCCCCAACTACTAGCCACTTATGTTATGATTTGCTCATGGAAAAAGACCTTAAGGCGCAACAGCGGGCGATAACACAGCGTACAGTAGAAGTGCTGCCGCTTCCTGAGCTTAAGAGAAAGATAGAGAAAGCCGTCAAAGCAAACAAACCCTTAAATGTTAAGTTCGGAGTAGATCCTACCTCTCCGGACCTGCACTTAGGCCATGCTGTGCCGTTAAATAAACTAAGACAATTGCAGGATTTAGGGCATATGGTAACGCTAATCATCGGGGATTTTACGGCTAGAATCGGCGATCCTTCAGGCAAAAGTGCTACCAGGCCCCAGTTAAGCGAAGGCGAAATAAGAAAGCATGCTCAAACCTACACCCAACAGGCCTTTAAGATATTAGATAAAGATCAAACTAAAGTTGTTTACAACAGTTCTTGGTTATCCAGACTCAATTTTAACGACCTTATTAAAATGGCGGCCAAGTTTACAGTTGCCAGATTAATGGAGCGGGACGACTTTTCTAAACGCTTTAAGGAAAACACCCCTATTGGTCTGCACGAGTTTTTATATCCAGTAATGCAGGCCTACGATTCTGTTGTTATTAAATCCGACATCGAACTTGGCGGCACTGACCAGATTTTCAATATGCTGGCCGGCCGGGATTTACAGGAAAAAGACGGCCAAGAAGCCCAGGTAGTTCTAACAGTTCCTTTGTTAGTGGGCACAGACGGCACCCAGAAAATGAGCAAAAGCTTAGGTAATCACGTCGGATTGACCGAGCCCCCCAAGGAGATGTTCGGCAAAATAATGTCGATTCCTGATAGTCTCATGATCGATTATTTTAAGCTTTGCACCAGGTTAACTGATGAAGAAATTACAAAGATTGAAAAGGGATTAAAATCAGGAAAACTACACCCCGGAGAAGAAAAACGCAGCTTAGCTAAACATATAATATCTATATATTATGACCGCAAGCAGGCCGACACCGCCGAAGCCGAATTTGATAAAGTATTTAAAGAGCAGCAAGTTCCCAGTGATATCACTGAAGTCAAGGTCAGCAGCAATAAAATGTGGGTGGTTAAATTATTAGTGGAAACTGGATTAGCTTCATCTAACGGCGAAGCTAGAAGAGCAATTCAAGGTAACTCAGTTAAACTAAACAGCAAGCCACTTGATGATGTAAATGCTGAGATTGATATTAAATCTGGTGATGTTCTTCAGGTCGGCAAAAGAAAATTTGTCAAAATCAGTTGACTTATCTAAAAAAGCCTCTAGTATTAGTCGTTCGTGTTTAATTAATTTCTCTATGCATATAACTTATATGAGTAAAAAGATAGATAAAGTTACAAAGCCCTAAATAATTTTGTATTTTCATTGACAGCCACGTTGATTAACGTATAATAATAATGTTGTCGAGAAATTATTGACAAAAAGGAGAGTAATCTCTTTGGTTTTTGATAATCTCCATAAAGATTGGAGGGTGACAGTTATAGAGTAGTTAAGCTGGTATTTAAAGTGAATACCTATAGCTGTTGCCGCTTTTTAAGCGGCTTTTTTGTTGCCTAAAAAGCGTCACTTTGTACTTTGAAAATTGAACAGTGCGAATTATAGCCAGTCGTTGATTCATGGATTAACGCTCGTTTTTAACGAGTTTTGTTTTAATTTAACGGAGAGTTTGATCCTGGCTCAGGACGAACGCTGGCGGCGTGCTTAACACATGCAAGTCGAGCGAGGTGTACCATGAACTAAAGGGAGCTTGCTCCTGATAGGGATTGGATTCTACACCTAGCGGCGAACGGGTGCGTAACACGTGGATAATCTGCCCTAAAGTCTGGGATAGCCTCGGGAAACCGGGATTAATACCGGATAAGCTCACGAATCTATTGTTTTGTGAGAAAAGCTCTTAGCGCTTTAGGATGAGTCCGCGGCCGATTAGCTTGTTGGTAGGGTAACGGCCTACCAAGGCTACGATCGGTAGCTGGCCTGAGAGGGTGGCCAGCCACACTGGGACTGAGACACGGCCCAGACTCCTACGGGAGGCAGCAGTGGGGAATATTGCGCAATGGGCGAAAGCCTGACGCAGCAACGCCGCGTGGGGGATGAAGGTTTTCGGATTGTAAACCCCTGTCAGAAGGGAAGAAGCTCACAAGGTGACGGTACCTTCAGAGGAAGCCCCGGCTAACTACGTGCCAGCAGCCGCGGTAATACGTAGGGGGCAAGCGTTGTCCGGATTTATTGGGCGTAAAGCGTCCGTAGGCGGCTTATCAGGTGGATTGTGAAATCCCACGGCTCAACCGTGGGCGGCCAGTCCAAACCGGTAGGCTAGAGTCAAGTAGGGGGAGATGGAACTCCAGGTGTAGCGGTGAAATGCGCAGATATCTGGAGGAACACCGGTAGCGAAGGCGGTCTCCTGGGCTTGTACTGACGCTGAGGGACGAAAGCTAGGGGAGCAAACAGGATTAGATACCCTGGTAGTCCTAGCTGTAAACGATGGATACTAGGTGTTGGGGGTTATCGACGCCCTCGGTGCCGCAGCTAACGCATTAAGTATCCCGCCTGGGGAGTACGGTCGCAAGACTAAAACTCAAAGGAATTGACGGGGGCCCGCACAAGCGGTGGAGCATGTGGCTCAATTCGACGCAACGCGAAGAACCTTACCAGGGCTTGACATATATGGAAATCCCTTTCGAAAGTCAGGGGTGTCTTCGGACGTCATATACAGGTGGTGCACGGTTGTCGTCAGCTCGTGTCGTGAGATGTTGGGTTAAGTCCCGCAACGAGCGCAACCCCTATCTTATGTTGCCAGCAGTTCGGCTGGGCACTCATAAGAGACTGCCCCGGTCAACGGGGAGGAAGGCGGGGATGACGTCAAATCATCATGCCCCTTATGTCCTGGGCTGCACACGTGCTACAATGGCCGGTACAATGGGCTGCGATGGGGTGACCCTGAGCGAATCCCTTAAAACCGGTCCCAGTTCGGATTGGAGTCTGCAACTCGACTCCATGAAGTTGGAATCGCTAGTAATCGCGGATCAGCAACGCCGCGGTGAATACGTTCCCGGGCCTTGTACACACCGCCCGTCACACCACGAAAGTTGGTAACACCCGAAGCCGGTGGCCTAACCTTTTGGAAGGAGCCGTCGAAGGTGGGACCAGCGATTGGGGTGAAGTCGTAACAAGGTAGCCGTACCGGAAGGTGCGGCTGGATCACCTCCTTTCTAAGGAGCATTAGCTTTTTTACAAGAAAGGCTATATGTCGATACGATAAGCTTCTCGCACTGTTCATTCTTTGGATGTAGCTGGTAAGTAGCTATGTCCACTTATTTTTTAGCTGGTTGTTGGTTTTTAACTAATAACTAAGAGCTAACAGCTAATAGCTAATAAATGTACCTTGAAAATTACACAGCGTTAAATGAGTATCCAATAGGTTAAGTTATTAAGAGCATATAGTGGATGCCTTGGCATTAGGAGCGGAAGAAGGACGCGGTTAGCTGCGATAAGCGTCGGTGAGGTGCCAGCAACCTTTGACCCGGCGATTTCCGAATGGGGAAACCCAATCAGGCAATACCTGATTATTCTGCATTTATGTAGGAGGACAACCCAGGGAACTGAAACATCTTAGTACCTGGAGGAAGAGAAAACAACCGTGATTCCCTTAGTAGTGGCGAGCGAAAGGGGAACAGCCTAAACCATTATCGTGTTAAAGTCTGCAGACGTTGCGATAGCGGTGTTGTGGGAGCTTCCAGCCAGACTGCAGTTTGGCAAGCCAGTTACAAAATAAATTGATAGTCGAAGGATTTGGAACAATCCGCCACAGACGGTAAAAGCCCAGTAGGCGAAATCAATTTATCTGGCGGGAGATTTCCCGAGTAGCATGGGACACGAGAAATCCTGTGTGAATCCGCCGAGACCACTCGGTAAGGCTAAATACTCCCTAATGACCGATAGTGAACTAGTACCGTGAGGGAAAGGTGAAAAGTACCCCGAGAGGGGAGTGAAATAGTACCTGAAACTGTATGCTTACAAGCTGTTAGAGCCCTAAGTTTCTGACTTGTCGGAGACGGGGTGATAGCGTGCCTTTTGTAGAATGAGCCATCGAGTTACAGTATGTAGCAAGGTTAAGGGCAACCGAGCCGTAGCGAAAGCGAGTCTTTAAGTGGGCGATTAGTTGCATGCTGTAGACCCGAAGCCGAGTGATCTATCCATGGCCAGGTTGAAGCCGGTGTAACAGCCGGTGGAGGACCGAACCAACTTCGGTTGAAAACGGAGTGGATGAGCTGTGGATCGGAGTGAAAGGCTAATCAAACTCGGTGATATCTGGTTCTCCTCGAAATAGCTTTAGGGCTAGCCTCAAGCGTTTTGTTATGGGGGTAGAGCACTGATTGGGCTAGGGGCCTTCACAGGTTACCAAATCCAGTCAAACTCCGAATACCATAATTTTAGAGCTTGGGAGTCAGACTGCGGGGGATAAGCTTCGTAGTCGAAAGGGAAACAGCCCAGACCAACAGCTAAGGTCCCGAAATTATACCTAAGTGGCAAAGGATGTGGAATTGCTAAAACAGCCAGGAGGTTGGCTTAGAAGCAGCAACCCTTTAAAGAGTGCGTAACAGCTCACTGGTCGAGTGGTCCTGCGCCGAAAATGTAACGGGGCTCAAGGTATATACCGAAGCTTTGGGGTTCAAGTTTTCTTGGACCGGTAGAGGAGCATTCTTAATTCATTGAAGCCGTTCTGGTGACGGGCGGTGGAGGATTAAGAAGAGAGAATGATGGCATGAGTAGCGAGATTTAGGTGAAAAACCTAAACGCCGTAAGCCTAAGGGTTCCTGGGCAATGTTAATCATCCCAGGGTTAGTCGGCCCTAAGTCGAGGCAGAAATGCGTAGACGATGGACAGCAGGTTGATATTCCTGCACCACCTATTAAGCGTTATTACTTAAAGAGGGACGCGGTAGGGTAGATCATCCGTGGCGTTGGTTGTCCACGGACAAGCCTGTAGGTCCCGCCTTTGGCGGGATTGAGAGGTTATGTCGAGTCGCTTTTAGACGAAGTGATTGATCCCACACCGACGAGAAAAGCTTTTTAAGGAGTTTGTTAGGTGCCCGTACCCCAAACCGCCACAGGTAGGCGAGTAGAGGATACTCAGGCGATCGAGATAACTCTGGTTAAGGAACTCGGCAAATTAGCCCCGTAACTTCGGGAGAAGGGGTGCCTTGTTAGAGTGAAGTTCTTTACGAATAGAGCTTGAAGAGGTTGCAGTGACCAGGCCCAAGCGACTGTTTACTAAAAACACAGGTCTCCGCTAAGTCGTAAGACGATGTATGGGGGCTGACGCCTGCCCGGTGCTGGAAGGTTACGAGGAGAGGTTAGCTGCTTGCAGCGAAGCTTTGAATCTAAGCCCCAGTGAACGGCGGCCGTAACTATAACGGTCCTAAGGTAGCGAAATTCCTTGTCGGGTAAACATATTTGCCCCATCTGAAAGTGATTTCAGATGAAAACCCAGCTCATAACGGTGAAACCCTAACGATTATTTGCTAACATAGTAAATAAGGTGAGGGCGATACCGTGGGAAGTCTAAGTGACCCCGTAACGACTTCTCGGTGAAAACCGGGAGATAGTGATTCTGCCTAAAAGGTAAATCTATAATCACTATAAATGCTGGGCTCTCGTGTAAGGAGTAAGATGGATATCAAATCCTATTTGAGTGGTTACGTAGATGGAGAAGGTTGCTTCTGTGTTTCGTTTTCAAGAAGCACCAAGCACAAGCTTAAGTGGGAGGTTCGGCCGAGCTTTTCAGTTAGTCAAAATTATGATCGTATGGAAATCTTGCATCTGTTTCAAAAAGAGTTTGGATGTGGCTTTATTAGGCCTGATAGGTCTGATAAAACATTTAAATTTGAAGTAAGAAGCATTGCTGATTTAGTAAATAAGGTTATTCCTCATTTTGAGAATTACCCTATCCAATCATCAAAAGCAAAAGATTTTCAATTATTTGCGGTCATATGTAGGCTTATTGAAAGCGGTCAACATCTATCTAAAGAAGGATTTAAGGAGATAGTTGAACTGGCTTTTAAGATGAATCCTTCAGGAAAAAGAAAGTACTCCAAGTATGAGATGATGGTATAGTCTACACCATTGGAAACAATGGATTAATGTGAAGTTCCGACCTGCACGAATGGCGTAACGATTTGGGCACTGTCTCAACCAGAGACTCGGCGAAATTGCAATACCGGTAAAGATGCCGGTTACCCGCAACAGGACGGAAAGACCCCGTGAACCTTTACTGCAGCTTGGCATTGGATTTCGGTTCATTCTGTACAGGATAGGTGGGAGGCTTTGAAGCGGAAACGTCAGTTTCCGTGGAGCCAATGTTGGGATACCACCCTGGATGTATTGGAATTCTAACCCAGCCCTTTGAACGGGCGGGAACAGTGTCAGGTGGGCAGTTTGACTGGGGCGGTCGCCTCAATTTTTGGGGCGCTCTAGCGGCAACGTTAGAGGCAAATCTGGCTATATGCTGGAAAATCCCATGTATCTGGCAGTACTAATTAGAGACTAGAGATTAGAGGCTAGAGACTAGTTTTATTTGGACAAAATCGTTCGAATGATTGAATCTCTAGATTTCAAATAGTCTTGTTCTTTAAAAGTGAAAATCTGACCAGTGGGGACAATCAGCAGGGAAGTCTTAAATGACCCCTCAACGACTACACGCCAGACCCCCTGATTTTATCAGGGGTGATGATATAGTCTGATCTTTGCAGCGATGCAAAGCTCCTTTTAAGGAGGTCTAGCTTGGAGGTAGTAGTGAGAAGTAGAGAAATAGAGGATTACAAAAAAACTCTTAAGCTTTCCAAAGAACAAAAAGAAATTGTTTTTGGTCTGCTTTTAGGAGATGCTCACTTAGAAACCCAAAACAGTGGAAAAACGTATCGGCTAAAGATTGAGCAATCTTTCAATCACAAGCCTTATGTGGACCACCTGTATCAAATCTTTAAAGATTGGGTGATAACTCCTCCAAAAGAAAAGGTAGTCCAAAGTAAGGGAAAAAAGAGTAAGAATTATTACTTCCAAACTCTAAGCCATGTAAGTTTTCGTTTTTATGGTCAGCAGTTTTACAAAGAACAGAAAAAAGTTGTTCCAAAGCTGATACATAGGTGGTTAACAGCCAAAACAATTGCTTATTGGTTTATGGATGATGGCTCAATTAAGAGCAATCAATCTAAAGGAGTAATATTTAACACTCATTCTTTTACTAGAAACGAAGTTCTTTTACTAGCTAGTCTGTTAAAACAAAAATACGGATTAGAAGCCAAAGAGCGGAAACAAAAAGAAGGCTACCAGATTTATATCTCGGGGAAATCTTATGAGAGCTTTAAAGATTTAATTGCTCCCTACTTGATTTCTGAAATGGAATATAAATTACCAAAACCTAGATTAACATAATGCCTAAATTGTAACGGAGGCGCACAAAGGTTCCCTCAGCACGGACGGCAATCGTGCGTAGAGTGCAAGAGTATAAGGGAGCTTGACTGCGAGACTTACAAGTCGAGCAGGGACGAAAGTCGGTTCTAGTGATCCGGTGGTCCCGTGTGGAAGGGCCATCGCTCAACGGATAAAAGGTACTCCGGGGATAACAGGCTTATCACGCCCAAGAGTCCATATCGACGGCGTGGTTTGGCACCTCGATGTCGGCTCATCGCATCCTGGGGGTGGAGCAGCTCCCAAGGGTTTGGCTGTTCGCCAATTAAAGCGGTACGCGAGCTGGGTTTAGAACGTCGTGAGACAGTAAGGACATTGCTGTCTAAAAATCTGGCTAAATGCTGGAAAGTCTGAGAATTTGGCACTACCTAGACATAATCGAACGCTTGTTCTATAATAACAAGCGAGGTGAAAATGTGACCAATGCAGATAATCAGCAGGAAAGACTCCGGTTAATATCGGAGAATCCTCAGAGACTATACGCCAGAAATCACTTCGGTGAAGTGATTAAGATATAGTCCGAGCTGCATGGCGACATGCAGAGGCTGGCAGAAATGACCAGCCCCTCTATGAAAGTAATAGAGAGTAACAAAACTGTCGGTCCCTATCCGTTGCGGGCGTAAGAGATTTGAAGGAAGCTGTCCCTAGTACGAGAGGACCGGGATGGACGAACCTCTGGTGTACCAGTTGTTCTGCCAAGAGCATTGCTGGGTAGCTACGTTCGGTTTGGATAACCGCTGAAAGCATCTAAGTGGGAAGCCATTCCTAAGATAAGATCTCTTGTACCGTAAGGTAATAAGATCCCGTGTAGACGACACGGTTGATAGGCCACAGGTGGAAGTGTAGTAATACATGCAGCCGAGTGGTACTAATAGATCGAAGGCTTAACCTTTTTTATTCATTAACGCTGTGTAATTTTGAAGGTACGTTTTTTAAGCCACCATAGCGAAGGGGGTACACCCGTTCCCATTCCGAACACGGAAGTTAAGTCCTTCAGCGCCGATGGTACTGCACGGGCGACTGTGTGGGAGAGTAGGACGTGGCTTAGTTTTCTTTCAAAAGCCTCCTCTGTGGGGGCTTTTTTAGTTGGAAGGGTTGCAACTTAACTATAGACAGGCTAGCTTATATGGTAGTGAAAATAGTAAAAGATAACATCAAAATAACCGAATTAAAACAAATGGCTGCTAGTAGTTTTGGGGACTTGGGACAAACTGGTTAAAAGATGAATTACCAACATTCACACTTAGCAAGCGGCAGATGGGCAGAGCTAACTTTTCCAGAACAGATGGCTAATATTGGAAGCGAGGTAATTAGAGCTATTAGCTGGAGAAATAAAGATAACCAACAGTACTTTCAAAAGGCATTTGAGAGGGCATTGGAACTCCTTTCTCTGACAATTTCAAGTGAAAAAAATAAAAGCCGCTTAAAAGAACTAACTCGTCTTTATGAAGTGTTGGTTGACTATTTTGCATTTGATAATGAATATAAATCTAGCGACGAATCTTGGCAAAAATATTTTCTTGCATTTAATTATTTAGCTAGACTTGATATTTAATAAAACCAAGCCTTCTCCATGGGGCTTTTTTATTTAGCCGTGTGCTAAAATCGAGGCATGAGTATTAAGGCGAGGAATAGGTTAATTCTTTTATCTTTTTTTGTTATTATATTGCTGTCCCTGGTAAGCACTTTTCTTTATAACTTCTATTTGTTTGTAGCCACAACAATAGCCATTGTTATCTTCTTGATATATAGCGCAAAAACATTATGTAGTACCTGTAGTAATAATTGTCCTTTTAATCGTCACTCGCCATATTTTTTCATTCCTTCCAAGAGGCCCAAAGAATTGATAGAAGTTGAGAAATGCCATCTTGGCAAAGTTGGGGCAGTGGCAATTATCCCAGTCTATTTTTTTACTGTTCTGGCTCCCATCTATGCCTTACTAAAACTAAGTGTTTTTTTAACCGCAGCTTACATAGTTATCTACGCTGCCTTTTGGTATTTTTATCTAGGTGATATTTGTAAGAGCTGCAAGAACAACTGTCCACTAAATAGGAACAGGAAAAGAGTCGGAGGGTAGAGTCGATGCATGAGTGTTAAGGAATGGTTGTTAGAAGAAAATAATCCTACCGTAAGATATCTTGCTTTAACTGAACTTTGTGATGTATCTCCTGATGAAAAACAAGCCATTGAGGCCAAAAAGGAGATTATGGAAAAAGGGGTTGTTCCAAAAATCCTAGCTAAGCAAGCTGAAGGTGGCTATTTCGATGAGCCAGATAAGTTCTATACAGCTAAGTATAAAGGCACTGTCTGGCAGCTTATAATCCTAGCGGAATTACTAGCTGACCCTAATGACGAGCGCATCAAGAAAGCTTGCGAGTTTATTTTGACCAATTCCCAGGATAAAGAAAGCGGCGGCTTTTCGATGCATCGCAGTGCTAAAAAGGGCGGAGGCCGGCACAGTGAAGTGATAACTTGCCTTACTAGCAATATGGTTTTTAGCCTTATTAGATTAGGATATTTAAGCGACTCAAGAGTTCAGCATGGGATAGATTGGATTACCAAATATCAGCGGTTTGATGATATGGTAGCTAATCCACCAAAAGACTGGCCTTATGATAGATATGAAATGTGCTGGGGCAAGCATACCTGTCATATGGGGGTAGCTAAAGCCCTAAAGGCACTAGCGGAGATACCTGCCAATAAAAGAAGTGCTCAGGTTAAGCGCGCTATTGATAATGGGGTTGAGTATCTTCTTCTGCATCACATTCATAAAAGAAGCCATGATTTAACTAAGACATCTAGGCCCGGATGGCGTCGCTTTAGTTTTCCTTCGATGTATCAGACTGATATTTTAGAAATACTGTGCATACTAAACAAGCTGGGGATTAAAGATGAGAGGATGCAAGAGGCTATTGACCTCGTAGCTGCAAAAAAGCTTGACTCCGGCCAGTGGCATTTAGCAACTACTTTTAATGGGCGCTTTCAGACTAATATTGAAGTTAAAGGTAAGCCCAGTAAATGGATTACGTTGAGGGCATTGATTGTATTGAAAGCCTACTCTTAACCGAAGCCAATGGGGTTTTTAGACTTTTTAGGTGGCTCCATCAGTTCTCTTATTGCTTGAAAGACTATTTGAAACTGCTCGTCATATCTCTTTTCTAGCTCATCTAGCTTTTTAGCTAACTCGATATTGGATGCAATCATCTGTCGCATCTTAACAAATGTTCGCATTATTTCAATGTTAACTTGTATAGCTCGTTTGCTATTTATTACACTTGAAAGCATAGCAATCCCCTCTTGGGTGAAAGCATAAGGAAGATGACCTCCAAAATATTTTTTATGTGGGGTCACATTTTGTGACACCAGTGAAGCTACCTCGTCATTATCCAGTTGAAACATGAAATCATCTGGAAAGCGCTTAAGGTTACGCTTTACTGCTTGATTCAGCACTTTTGTTTCGACGCCATAAAGTTCTGCAAGGATAAAGCTCAAAATAACTTTTTGACCCCTCAAAATTAATATGGATCCGTCAATTCTTTCTACTGGAACTAGTGATTCTTTTATAGACATTACACTCCTTTTTTTAAGATCACAAAATGTGATCTTGGTTATTGATAAACTAGTCGCATTTTGCGACCACCTATAAAAAACCCTTCTACTAATAAATTTCGCAATAAGTAGGGGAATTCCTTTAAAAAAGGGTAGGCGAGTAGGCTAATGCTAAAAGAATACAGGTCATTTCCCCCAGCGAGGGAAATGCCTTCAACTCTCAGCCTCGCGTTTAAACCATGCCGCTCGGCTTCCGAGAAGCTTCTTTTAGCACAAGCCTACTCTTTTTGAAAAGGTGGGGGTGGGGAGAAAGGTGTGAAGCTCCGCAGTCGCAATGTAACCCACTTGCGGTGAAAAAAAAAGCAGATTATTATAAAACAACCAATAGTATGATAGGGAAAATAGATATGGTGCCAAATAAAGTTGATAAAGATAAAAAGCAAAAGCAAGCAGATGAAGAGGTTATAAATCTAAGGGTAGCCTACCAGAAAGCTATCGATCTTTGGATTTTTGAAGGCGAACTGATATGGAATCGATTTAATTTTATTATAGCTGCAAATGGTGCTCTAATAGTTGCTGCTGGGGTTTCAACTCAAGCAATCATATACATATTTATTTCATTACTGGGAGCTACTTTAGCAATATTAGGGATCTTCTTAAGCTCTAGATCATACGTTTATCATGATTACTTCCTTTTTTCAGCCAGAGATTTTGAGGAAAAATTAGGTCTTGATTTCTTGATTAGGGGACGAGAGGATAACTTGTTCGATAAAGAAAAAGAAGAATTTACTGGTTTTAATAGTACAACCCAAAAAGACCTAAGAATACCGATTAGCTGGTGGTCAAGAAGTGTGAAAGCTAGAAAAGTTGCAGGTGCTGTTAATGTTGCATTTCTAATCGGTTTTATTGGTCTTATTTTTATTAGGTTATGTTTAGACAAACAGTTTTGCATTGTCTCAAAAGTAATCATTTGTTTATGTAAATTTATTATTTATATTACTGGGTGCTAAATGCCAGAATCCTTTATATTACGGCAGTTATCGTTGTGAGTAATGCTGATACAACCCACCCCCCCCAACATGCTAAACTATCCCCATGATCAAGAAGTTAGCGCCAAAAGACGTAACTCAAATAACAGCTCTAATCAATGAAGCGTGTAGGGAAGTTTATCAGAACTATGCGGTGTCTCAGTTTAGAGAAGACCAGATATATGATGCCTCGGGCATGGACATTTATGGCTACCACGAAGACGATTCCCTTATAGGTGTTATGGCCTTGCAGTATATCGATGAAGATCTCTGCCTAATAAGGCATGCTTATGTGCTTCCAGAAAATCAGAGACAAGGAATTGGGCAAAAGCTGTTAAGTCACCTAATTGACATCGCTAAAAAAGAAAATAAGAAGAAACTTCTGGTAGGAACATATGCTGATAATCACTTAGCGGTGTCATTCTACGAAAAGAACGGCTTTACTAAAACAACCAACTCCCAAGAATTACTAGCTAAATACTGGAGCCAAGTATCTAAGCCTCACCGTCAAGAATCCCTGGTCTTAAGAGCCTACTGTTTCAATTTATAATAAGTAGATTTTCCTTTGCCGGCTCGCTCAATTAATCCCATCTCAATAAGCTTACGAAAATCCAAGCTACGAGTGGCTTTGGCTCGCTCCGTTAGTTTGGCATAATCCTTATCGGTAATAAATCCGTTCTTCTTTATATAATTAAGCAATTTCTGGTGGTAAGGCTTAAGTGTTTTATCAGGCGTTATGATAAAAGATTCCAACTCTTTTTCTACTCTTAACAGTTCATCAATAATGCCATCGGTAAAATATTCCAGCCATTCGGTAAAATCGATGTCTTTTTCAATATCGTAGTAGCTTCCAAAAGCGCCAACTTTTTGGAAGTATCTGGAAACATTTTTATTATAGTAATTCTCAAAACTAAAAAGGTTAAAGGTGTTAAGCCCCATGTCAGCCAGCAAAACCTTTGTGGCTAAGCGGGCGCATCTTCCATTACCGTCAATAAAAGGATGAATAATGACGAATTGCTTATGAAAGATTCCAGCCAAAATTAAAGGATCTACCTTCTTTTTGTTTTGCTGCACATACTTAATTAGGTCATTTAGCAAAGGTTTTACATCCTGATGGTCAGGCGGAAGATATATCGGTTCTCTTTTCCTTGGGTCGTTGACAAAAACCGGTTCTTTTCTAATTTTGCCATTGGCATAATCAGCAATTAGGCCTTTTGTGATTGTCTTTTGGATATTAAGGATTAAGTTTAAATTAAACCTATTATGGCCGGTATTTAATTTTTTTAGGGCTTGGTTGTAGTTTAGTACCTCTTTCTCGCTATCACGGATATTACTTGGTTTTGATTTAAGGATCTTTTTAACCGCAGTTAGAGGTAGAGGATTGCCCTCAATACTGGTTGAAGAAAACGAAGAAATTTCCCTTGCATTTTTTTCAAGCTCCAGCAAAATTACATCAGAGAATGTTTGGCTATTTAGCTCAGTTATTAAGCTTGCTATTTGCTTGATATGCTTAAGTAAATTATTGTTGATAGAATATTTTGGTCTAAACATTAGTCTAATATTAGACGAAAATTAGACGAATGTCAATCATTATGCCAGGTAAGTTTTCCCAAATCATAGCCTAATTCTAAGCATCTCATTGCCGCCTTTAATTACTTCATAATCAACTGTCTGGATTTCTGTAGATAGTTCCCCTGATTCTAAGTCTGTAATTAGCGGCTCTAAGAAGGCAGACCTTGTTCCATTCATGCTAACCAATGGAAATAGGCGGATTTCCTTATTAGTTATGCGGACTAGTTCTAAAATAGTATCTAAGTGAAATTGATAGTCGAGTTTGTCATCCCATATGAACAAAAAATGGGAAGCCAAGCATATTTCAAATTGTTTGTCTTTTAAATCATTTTTAGGAAAACTAGTAGCTAGGTATCTTTGCCTGTTTGCTTGATAATCATCAAAGAACTTATCGAAAGCTTTTTGTCTTTGAGCTCTAAAATCATCTACATTCTTGTTGTCTTTCCAAGTATAAAGGTGGGCAACTTTGGGTAGCTGCTCCATGGCCGAGTTTAGCTGCATTTCAAATCGCTCTCTTATTTGGCTTGGCTCAAAATCATATATAGGGTCACTTGCAGTTATGTCATATCCTTTGGCCCTGGCTTCAGCACAAAAAGAACTACAGCCGGAAGCAACATCTAGGATAGTATTGCCCTCAAGGACTTTATTATCCAAGGCAAACAAGCGGCAGTACTCACTAAATGTCCGGCCCAAGGAGGCAATTTCACTGAATTCCAGCTGTTTTTTCATTTGCTGTCCAATATAACAGCAAAAGTTTTTATTGGTCTACTGATTTCTTTTAAGTTTTTCTTCCAATTACCGAAAAGTATAGGTAAGGCATACAAAGGAGTATTTATTATGCAAAGAAGTAAATATCTAGCTGTTGGAATTGTTTGCTTTATTCTCGGAGCCACTCTTTTGCAACCCATATCGGCGGCAACTAATGCTACAGCTAAGTGGGTAAAGAGATATTTCTATACAAAGAAGCTGGCTAACAGGCGGTATTTAACCAAAACAAGTGCCAATAGATACTTTCTTAAAAAGAAAGATGCAGCGTCGTCTTATTTAACTAATGCTAATGCTCTATCTACTTATCTAACACAATCTGGGGCTTCTACCACCTATTTTCCACTAACTGGTGGAACGCTGACAGGTTCGGTAACAGCTAGTGATTATAATTATTCTTCAGTTGCAAGTAAAACTTACACCGTTAATGCTGTTACTTTTGTTCCATTGTCTGATTTAGTGATAAGTTATTCCGGTGTAAACCTAGGAATATATAAAAGCGGTGGCACTTCGGGAGAGGCACGTGCTAGCGTTAATTTACCAAACGGAGCAGTAGTTACTGGGGTGACTACCTATTACTATGATAATGACGATACGGGAAAATGGATAGAAGTGCAGCTGTTAAGAGATACATTAAGCACGGCCAGTCAAAATGGGATGACAGATACAGGTGCTTTGGGATCAGGAACTCCGGGCAACACAAGCTCAACTGATAATTCCGTTGATTATGCCACTATAGACAATGATACGTATAGTTATCACATAAATGCTGTCTTATCTTCCAGTAACGCAAACTGCACTTTAAGACACGTAAAAATAAACTACACGATTGCAAAACCCTAAGTCCTTTTTGGCAGATTACTTACTTACCGGCTGTCTAATAACAGTCCTCAACTTATCGGGAGCGGTTCGGCGGGGGTCGCCTAAGTAGATCTCATGGTGCTTGTCTCTTAAACTATAGCCATTATCTTCGGCGAACTGATGAAGTTTTTGGATGGTTGGGGCTTCTTCGGTATACGGGCCAATGTGCATTATCTGCACGCATAAACCTTCGTTGTATTTCTCTAAGCGGGCTTTTTCTAGCCCTTCGGGATTTTTCTTCTCCTTTAGCTGCTTAGATGCGGCCTCAAACTGATCTTGAGTGACAAAATCCGGCTGCATTATCATAGATGTCCATTTCCACTCTTCTTTTCTACTTTCATCGCCAAAGGCTTCCATATCATCAGCCCACCACAGGCCTTCCAGTGGAGGAATGGTCCAGTCAGGCCCGCCGCTTAACTTGCTGGTAAATTTCAAGGTATAGGCAAGGCCATAAAGTACCATCATAGAGTCCATGTACTCTTTGGACGTTCCAGGATAACCTTCTCCATCAACCATAGCAAACTGCATTTCGGGGACATCGACAACAACCGGCTCTTTAGCTGAAGGTAAATATAGGTTTTTATATTTCTTCTTAAAGTCAATCTTTTCCATCGGTTAGCAATATTATAACCAATTGGTTTATTGATATACAGGTTTATGGGTACAATCAATCTATGTTTCTTAAACGCATCTTGTTATTAGCTGTAGTATTTATTGCCATCATTATTCTGGCCGTTGTGGTCTTGATGTTTGTGCTAGGGCCACTAATGAATTACCTCAACAAACCGGCTGACATAAAAAAGGCTAAAGAAAATGGTGACGATCTACTGGCCTTAAAAAACCAAACCTTCCTGGTTTTCGTAGCTCACCCCGATGATGCCGAGTGGTACTGTAGCGGCACTTTGGCGATGCTAGCTAGGGCTGGAAATAAAGTAATAGTAGTCGATAGCACCTCTGGTGAAAAGGGTGCAATGGTAGATAATCTCGATAAGATACGAGAAGAAAAACAGCTAGAAGCTTCGAAGATTCTAGGTTATGCAGATACTATCTTCTTGCGCCACCCTGACAGAGGCTTGCCTAAAGCAAAAAATCTGGCTAATGAATATAAGGAGCTAATTAAGAAATATAAGCCCAAAGCGATATTTAGTTTCGATAGTGAGCACCAAGCACTTGTTTACCATCACGCAGACCATATTGCTGCCGGAGAAGCAACTATTAGAGCAGCTAAAGAGTTCGATAACTTGGAACTCTATCTCTTTCATTCATCAAAAAATAATGTTGTAATCAACTATGAGCCGGTTAAGATGCTAAAAAGCCATGCCTTATTAGTTATTACTCAATACGGACAGAATGGATTTTGGATAAGAATACTTCGTAGCTTCTTTCGCTTGCGTTCTTCTGAGGAGCCCAACATGAACTACGGTCAGCGGGTAAATTACCAAGAGGTTGGTATAACATATGGTGAGCTCTTTAGGAAAGGATAACTCTCTCTATTAGGTTGACCATTACATAAATAATGACTATAGTTATTAAAACAATCAAAAACTAATGGCCGAAGAACTAAGTAGCAGCAACAAATCAAAAAAAGAAAACATCCTTAGCTCTCAAACTTTACAATCTATTGCTAGTGTCTTAAATAAAATTACTATTTACTGTGTCTATATTACAGTTGCTCTAATTCCTTTGTTTTTTTGGCCGACCTCTTTTATTACCCAGGAATTGCCAAAGCAGGTTCTTTTGCTTTTTCTTGTAGGTATCGGGTTTGTTTGCTGGCTAGCCCAAATGGTCTTTTCTTCACAGATAAAAATCAGAAAGTCATTGTTCGATATTTTTGTCCTAATTTTTTGGGGCACTCAAGTAATTGCTTCTATCGGCTCCCTTAATCCTTATATTAGTATCTGGGGAGCATATGGGCGCACTAACTTTAGCTTAATAACCACAACTCTTTTTGTTCTTCTGTATTTTGTTATAGTAAACAATTTCAATACTAAAATGGGTTTCTATCGTTTATTGGCTGCTTTTTTAAGTTCAGCTGCAGCGGTAGCTGTGATTTCGGTAATGCAGGTAACCGGTTTTTTCTTTCTTCCCTTCAATGTCGCCAAAGCCAAGACTTTTAACACCATTGGCAGCCTCAATGCTTTGGTAATGTTTTTAATACCTGTTCTGGCAATTTGTGCCAGTTTGTTATTTTCAAAAAAATCAGTGATGAAACTATCTCTAATTGTAATGCTTGTTGTTGTTTCTGGACTGCTTATTGTCTTAAATGTAGCGGGTCTTTGGTATGGGTTAATTGCTGGAATGTTGGCGGCGGGCGTAATTGCATATCTGAAAAAGGGTCTCGATTACAGGTGGTCAGGAATTGTTATAGCAATAGTTCTTATCTCCATTGTAATGATTTTTTCAGCTAACTTTGGTTTAAATTTGAGCGGTGAGACCGTTCTTCCCAAGGAGTTTGCTAATCCCATCACTCTTGATACGGTAAAAACGCGGCCAGTATTTGGAACCGGTCCCGAGACTTTTGGCTATGATTTTTCTAGTTTTCGCCCAAAATCTATCAACAAAACGGCTTATTCAACTTTAGAGTTTGACAGAGCAAATAATGATTATTTTACAGCTGCAGCAACCGGAGGATTATTAGGGCTTATTTCTTACCTTGCTTTGTTTTTGGTCTCAATTGTTCTTTTGGTATCTTCTGTTATTGAAGAAGAAGATGAAGGAGATATATATTTAGGTATTGGCCTGATGGCAGCTTTGATAGCCATAGCTGTAAACAGCTTATTTTTCTACACTAATACTTCCTCCAGTTTTCTAATCTGGGTTTTATTTGCTTTTATTGCTTTATTCCGGCAGAAAAACAGAGAACTGGAAACAATATCTGGCGGAGCTACGGAGACAAGAGTCTTTGCGGCCGTATTTTGTGTTATAGGATTAGCTTTGGTTGTGGCGGGGACTTACGTTCAGACTAAAGCACTGGCGGCAGATTCTAAATACAAGTCGGGGTTGGAAAAAAGTGCTCAGGTAAAAACGCTAAAAGAAGCCAATGCTGATTTAAAAAGAGCTACGAAGCTTAATCCTAATAGAGATATATATTATTTAGGGGTAGCCAGAGTTGCTCTTATTCAAGCCAATAGAGAAGGCCAGAAGAAAAAGCCTGATAAAGATATCTTAAAAAAAGCAGTAGCCGAAGCAATTGACTATGGTAAAGCTGGTGTTCAAATTAATCCAACTGCTACCAACTATGAATCACTGGCTATTATTTACCGTAACGCCGGCTTGTATGTATCTAATGCCGTGCCGTTTATTGGCCAAAATTATCTTGAAGCCATTAATCTAGAGCCTACCAATCCATATTTTTATAATGGCTTAGGGCAAGCCCTTCTTACCCAAAAGAAATATAAAGAAGCGACTCAAGTACTTGAAAAGGCTATTGAGCTAGATAAAGACGATCCTCGTTTTACCGATGCCTATTATAATCTAGGGTTAGTTTACAAAGCTCAAAAGAAATATGATTTAGCTACAGCACAGTTTGATAAAGTTCTTAAACTTCAGCCTGATAACCAGGCAGCAAAGAAAGAAAAAGAAAATATTACCAAGATACCCTCTAAATAGCTCAAACTCACTACTATTGTGGCCGTAAGCTGCAAATCTTTTTTAATTTTTTTTCTTAAAAAGGTTAACATAGTTCGCAAAAATGCCGATAATAATAGTAAGCGGATTTATCCGCTTACTCGTTGTTCGTTATTCGAACTTCGTTGTCCGAAAGGGAATTTGTGAGAAAAGAAAAAAGAAGCAAAAAAGCGATAGCAATAATAATTGCAACACTACTAATTAGTTGTGTTTTGATTTTGCCAAATACTAATGCCAGTACCGTTATGGGGGAAACAATAGATAGCGTAAAAAATTGGGTTAGAGTTAATTTCTATTCCAGAGCTTCTGCCAACGCTACCTTCTACAAAAAAAGTGAATCAGATAAGCGCTATACTGGTAAACATTGGACGAAAGCTAACTTCTTTACTAAAGGTCAATCGGATAAGAGATATTTTACTAAGGGTAAATCAGATAAGAGATATTATACTAAGTCGGGTGTAAATTCCAGGTTTTTTAACAGAACCCAGATAGACCAGCGCTATATTAGAAGCACCGGCGATACCATGACCGGTGTTTTAACTGCTCCCAATCTGGTAGCTATGAATGGGCTAACAGTTTCTGGCGGCGGCGCCAATATTATTGGCGGTATCAATGTAAATGGAGGCGCGTTAACAAATGTAGGAACCACGCAACTAAACGGCGTTACCTACACTTGGCCTGCTAATTTTGGAGCCACCGGCCAAGTTCTGGCTAGTAATGGAGCAGGAGGACTCTCCTGGGTAGCTCAATCCGGTGGAGGAGGTAGTGGAGACATTACTGCTATTGGTGATGTTTTAAGTGACGGCGCTTTTACTGCTACCGGCACTCAGGGAACTTCCCTTTGGTTCTATAATTCAGGCGGCAGAGGAAAGCTAACTATTGCTGATACAATAACTGATAACAGAACATACACTTTGCCTGATGCTTCTGGAGAGGTTTCATTGCTTGGCCAGTCTATCGGTAATTCAGAGTTAGGAACCGGTATATCTGCTGCTAAGCTTGGGTTAGGAACAGTTGATAATACCGAGTTGGGTTACTTAGACGGAGTTGGATCTTCTGTTGTAGGCATCTCAGACAGCCAGAGCCTAACTAACAAAACTATGTCAACCGGCTCTACTTGGAATGGTAATGCAGTAGGTCCAACCTATGGCGGTACGGGTATCAGCAGTTATACTACCGGTGACATTATATATGCTTCAGCAGCCAACACACTATCTAAGCTGGCTGCTGGAACTAATGGCCAAGTTCTTAAGTTGTCAGGTGGCCTACCAACTTGGGCTGATGAAAGTGGCGGAACGGCTCATAACCTCTTATCAGCTACTCATAGCGATACCACAACAGGTAGTGTTGTTAGGGGAGATCTAATAACCGGCCAAGGAGCTAGCGCTACCTGGTCAAAATTAGCTAAAGGAACTTCTGGACAACTATTATATAGTGACGGAACAGACCTAGGTTGGACTACTTTGGCAGGAGATGTTAGCGGCCCTGTTACAGCAACAGCAGTAGCTGACGACTCTCATACTCACACCGCAGTTACTCTACCAGGAACTACCTCTTATTTAGGCTCATCTATCGGAACTGGAGAAGTTGAGTCTGGTATAACTTTAGACTCTGAATGGGACACTCAAACAGAAGTAGAAACCATATGGGGCACAACACTTGCTACCGATACTGAATTATCAACCCATGCTTCTACTGCATCAGGAGTACATGGAGCAACAGGAACCATAGTAGGTACATCAGATTCCCAGAGCTTAACTAACAAAACTATAGATAATTCTGCTATAGGATCTATTACCCCTTCATCGGGTGCTTTCACTAGTTTATCAGCTTCTGGAAATCTAGCTGTTGATACTGATACCTTTTATGTAGATTCATCGGCAAACAGGGTGGGAATTGGAACAGCAAGTCCAAATTACAAAATGGAGATTAACGGCCCAAGCACTGCTGATTCTCCCATTCTACAACTTAGAGCTGCTACAGGACAAAATGATGCTTATATGATGTTTACCCGAAACAATAACTCGTATGATTGGTATGTAGGCCAATTTGCTGAAGAGCAGTCTGATTTTGAATTTAGAAATCATGGGGGAACAACAATAATGCACTTAGACTATAGCGGCAACGTCGGTATTGGAGATACATCTCCGGCTTCTGCTTTAACTGTTGGAAACGGTGACTTATTCCAGGTCAATTCATCTGGTGTAGTTGTTGCCGGTACTTGGCAAGGAGCTGCCATTGGTCCAACTTACGGAGGAACTGGACTTAGCTCTTACACAACCGGCGATATATTATATGCTTCAGCAGCTAACACACTATCTAAGCTGGCGGCTGGAACTAATGGCCAAGTTCTTAAGCTGTCAGGTGGCCTACCAACATGGGCCGATGAAAGTGGCGGAACTGCCCACAACCTCTTATCAGCTACTCATAGCGATACCACAACAGGTAGTGTTGTTAGGGGGGACTTAATTACCGGCCAAGGAGCTAGCGCTACCTGGTCAAAATTAGCTAAAGGAACTTCTGGACAACTATTATATAGTGACGGAACAGACCTTGCCTGGACTACTTTGGCAGGAGATGTATCCGGCCCAGTGACAGCCACTGTAGTAGCCGATGACTCCCATACTCACACTGCTGTTACTTTACCAGGTACTACATCATATCTGGGCTCCAATATTGAGGATTCAGAGGTTGATAACGATCTAACAATAGCTTCCACTAAAGCAGGAAGCTTTAAGCCAACAACAGATACCACTAACATAACTCTTAAAAGAGGGACAGATACCTCACCTACAGCTGACTTACTAAAAGCAACTAATGCAGCAGAAGATACCAACTTATTTGTCATAGATAAAGACGGAGACATAACTACCGGTACATGGCAAGGAACAGCTATTGCAGATACCTATATCCCAAACACCATTACTCTAGATAACATCAACCAGATAACCAGCCGTTCACACACTGCCTTAAGTGATATCGGAACTAATACCCATGCC
>QZJE01000010.1 GCA_003599235.1 Actinomycetota bacterium
AACTAACTAAAGTCGAGAGTCAAGAGGGTAGAGTCGAGTATATATATGATCCGAATGGAAACACGATTTCTAGGACTCCAACAACCAACAACCAACAACGAATTTTACCTACGACAATAAAAACCAACTCGTCAAAGTACTCAAAGAATATCCGGACAAAGACCGGATGCCCGATATGTGGAAGGGCAGTGGTTTAAGCGGGCTAGACGGTAGGAGCACAGAGCAGAAGAATAACGGTAAGTACTCTTTTAAGATAGCCGGCAATAAATACAAATCTAAAATGGCTTATCAGAGTGTTGATATTAGCGGTAATTCAGGAGATAGCCTAGTATTCAGTGGGTTTAATAAGGTAGTAGGTCCTGTTAGCTCCTCAGGGCTAATATGCGCTAAGGTAGTTATTCGTAACACAGATGGTACTAACACCACTCATACTCTTAGCTGGCCTAAGAGCCGGCATGATTGGATGTTAGGGGATAAAACCATAGCCACCACCAAGCCATACAGCAAGGCTACGGTATATCTCTACTTCTCTAACCAACCAGGCACCTGCTATTTCGATAACTTTAAGCTAGAGAAAGCCAGTGCTAACTATATCCTAGAGCCCTCTTTTGAATTAGATACTGATATCATAGATTACGTCTATGATGGCGAAGGTAAGCGGTTTAGCAAGACAATTAAATACTCTAGCTTAAATAGTCCAAGCATCCCTTCCGTCATTGCGAGGAGAGGTAGCGACGCGGCAATCTCAGTCTTTTATCATTACGATGTCAATGGTAACATAGTAAGCGAGGACACTAAGACTGTACCCCTAAACGGAGCCGAGGAGACTAAAATAACAGTTAGGTATATACGAGACGACAACGGCAAAGCCCTTAGTATGATCCAACAACTAAGCTCCAACAACGAACAACGGACTTTCTACTTCCTCTACAATGGACATGGAGATGTTACTTCATTAACAGACAGCACAGGAGCTGTAGTAGCTACTTACTCTTATGATGAGTTCGGTAATCTCACTTCAAGCACTGACAATGTCTATAACCCACTTCGCTATTCTGGAGCCAACAATGCCTACTATGATAGCGAAACCTCTATGTACAAAATGGGCTGCCGCTACTACATGCCAGAAGTCGGTAGGTGGTTGACTAGGGATAGTTATAAGGGAGATCGAGAACAACCTTTGTCAATAAATAAATATGTTTATGTAGAAAACAATCCACTAACTAATGTTGATCCGACTGGTTTTTGGAAACATTATGCCCATAAAAGATTGACAAGAAGCGCTGCTTTGCAATTAGGTTTTAAGAGCAAATGGGCTACTTATATGGGGAAGAAAAGTCAGAAGTTTGACTTTGATCCTTTTTATAATCCGATTGCTTCTAGACACTTGCATTTCAATATGAACCAGCTAGGTGTTCCAATAGGACAAGATTCAAGGCAGATCTTTGCAGAGTCACAATTTAATGATACAACTAGATACTTGCGAATGATGAACACTTACAAGCATGTCAAATTAGACAAGGCAACTCCTGCGTTTAAAATAGGTTATGGTTTACATCCAATTCAAGACATTTATGCACATCATAATCTAAGCTGGCAGTATCACTTGGTTTATGAGTGGCCAGATATTCCCTCTAAACACAAAGAGAGATGCGGTCGTGATTGTTATAACGATGCTTTACAGGCTACAAAACAATATCTAATTAGATTTAAAAGTGAGGGATTGAAATCATACAAATCATTTAAGAAGGTTTACTTGAGATGAAAATTACATCACTTAGTTTCTATTATCAATCAGGATGGGCAATGGCCGTGTTTTTATTGCCCGTTATTGTTGCTTGGAATGCTTTGTTGATAACTTTTAATAAATTAGCGAGTGATAATAACGACAAACATATGCGATTGATTTATAACGTAGTTGTAATATTTAGCATCATTATTATGATTATTGCCGTTGTTTTTTGGTCAAGGCATATTAGCTTGCTAATAGCATTCACCATCTTAATCCCACAAGTAGTTGGCTATCTTTTTGTCAAGAAGAAAAAGCTAGTGTTTTTGAATATTTTGGTAGGATTGTTATCCTTAGCCGGTTTTTTGACTTATTATTTACTAGGCTTTATTTCTGGGACTACTCCTGATTAGTATCGAATAACATATCTATTACCCCATCAGCAATCAGTTGCCAGCTACACCTATGACGCTCAAGGCAATAGGCTAACAATGAACAAAAACGGATTGGAGACAACATACACTTATAGCTCTGCCAACGAATTACTCGAAGCTCAAAGCTCGAACAACGAAGTTCGTCTCTTTACCTATGATGCCAATGGCAATACTATCGAAGATCGAAGCTCGAACAACGAAGTTCGTATTTACACCTATGATAATAAGAATCAGCTAGTAAAGGTAGTTAAGCCCAATGGTGATGTTATAGAATACACTTATGATGGTAATGGAAACCGCTATAAAAAGTCCGTCATTACGAGGAGCCCGGAGGGCGACGTGGTAATCACAGACCGTTACTACCAATACGATACTGGTGGCAATATAGTTAGCGAAACAGATGCTGATAACAATGTGCTGGTTAAGTATGTTAGAGATAATAACGGTAAGGCAATATCTATGATTCAAGGCTCGAGCACGTACTATTTTCTCTACAACGGTCACGGAGATGTTACTGGCCTAGCAGATTCCAATGGCTCTGTTATAGCTACTTATAGCTATGATGAGTTTGGCAATCTCACTTCAAGCACTGGTAATGTCTATAATCCATTGAGGTATTCTGCTGGATTTAATGCTTATTTTGATCAAGAAACCAACTTCTATCATATAGGAACACGGTACTACGATCCCTCAACAGGAAGATGGACAAGGAGAGATGCTTATCAGGGAAGCCAGGAACAATCACAATCTCAAAATAGATATGTTTATTGCAAGAACAATCCTATAACAGAAGTAGATCCACAAGGATTTATGTCTGACTCGGTTAGAAATGCTTTAGGAAAATCAAGACCTGGAGACATAATTTTAACTAGGTTTAATAGTTCAGATCCCAGTTACTTTTTTACTAGCTTTTGGACGCATGCTTTAATGCGTATAAAAAACAAGAAAGGAGTACCTTGGATAGCTGAAGCAAATAAGAAGTTAATTAAAAGACCAATGTATGAAAATTTTAACGATAAGAATAGGCAATATAATTTAGTGGGTGTTTATAGAGTCAAAACGAGTAACCGAATGAGGTTAAAAGCAGCAAATACTATTGAAAAATATGTAAACAGAAACGTAGCTCGTTACCTTTTCGTAAGCAACTATAGAACATTTAGTGACGGTCTTAACTGCACAGAACTTGTTTATAGAGCTTGGTATGATAGCTCAAAGCACAGGATAAGCTTGGATGACAGGAAGATTGATTTAGACATATGTCCTATCTCTAGCTGCTATGTCTTGACACCGGATACGTTTTGTAATACCGCTAAAACTAAGCAAGTTGGTAAATTGGGTTATGGTGGAGAATGGTGACAATTAAAAAGTTCCTATTTATTTTATTTATTGTTGCTGCAGTTAATTTAACCCTATTTTTTCTTGGAAACGAAGGTTTTGTACTTGTCTCTAGCTCAGAAATAAATTTTTTCTATCTGGTCTTTCATTTATTAGCACTACCGATTGCTGTTCCAGCTATTTGGCTAGATTCACTGCTAGGTGGAAATCAGGGTACATTCGAGCTAATACAGCTTTGTCTAAGCACACTATTTTATAGTGGGCTAGCTTTCTTAGCACCATACCTTTTCAGTTTGCTAAAAAGAAATATTAAATCAGAAAAGGTTTATTAGACAAAATGAGGCCGTCCTTAAACGACAACGGCAAAGCCCTATCATTGAATAAATCCCAAATAACAAATTACAAATATCAAATAAATGCAAAATATCAAGCACCAAACGAGCATTTGGATTTTTGGTTAATGGATATTATTTATTTTTTGATGCTTGGGATTTGGTGTTTTATAAAAAGACAAATAAGGCCAAATTGCCATGGCGATGTAACCGGTCTTGCAGATAGTTCTGGCTCTGTAGTCAGCACTTATTCCTATGATGAGTTTGGTAACTTAACTTCAAGCACTGGTAATGTCTATAACCCACTTCGCTACTCTGGCGCCAACAATGCCTATTATGACTCTGAAACCTCTATGTACAAAATGGGCTGCAGGTACTACATGCCCGAAGTTGGCAGATGGCTGACGAGGGATAGTTATAAAGGAGAACAAGAGAGTTCCCAGAGCCAGAATAGACACGTCTATTGTAAGAACAATCCTATTACAGAAATTGACATTACTGGTTTTTGGTCTGCAGCAGCACATGCTCATCAAACTAAAACCATTGCGCAAAATAAAATACATTTTTCACCTTATATTAGTACGAAACTTGGTGATAGAGCAGGTGAGGTAGATTATAAATATGATCCTGCTACTCGACCAAGTGTTCATTTCAACACTTGGTCAACAAAAGTAAACGCATTTAGATCATGGTGTCCATGGAAATATAAAAAATTTATTGGCGGCGATGTTAGAGTATATAATGCCGCTATTGAATTAGAAACGGCTATTGTTAAATGGAAAGCAAACGATCGCGATGCAGCGATAAAAGATATCGGTTTAGCGTTGCATCGAGTGCAGGATGTTTATGCTCACATGGAGTATACCAGGGCGCAACATTTGACTTCACCATACAAGGACTTGCTTGATTATCCGAATGCTTCCTATAAAAAGACAATAGGAATGAAAAATAATGGTTGCCATTCGAGTCCGATAACTAAAAACTTACCATGGAACAGATGGCGCTTTCCAAGAATGCAAAGAGCCACAAGAGCATTCCTAATGGAGTTTTCGAAAGGAATTAATAAATAATGGAGCATTTTGGATTAGTTATAGCAGTAATCGGGCCATTTCTTTTGATACTTAATTTAATAACAGCGCCACTATTCTTTTTTTACAGATTTGGCGTTAAAAATAAAGACTTCTTATTAATTATTGGTTTGCTAATTTCAGCAATTGCTTTTGGTTTATTGTTAATATCCTTTCCGTCTATTAGCAGTATTACCCTATTCTTACTATGTTTTACAATGCCACAGCTTATTGCTTTTAGGTATTCTCAAAACAAAAGATCTTATTGGTTTGTTCTTATCGCAACCATTATCACCGGCTTAATAATATTTATTTTGCTCGGGGTTATGTTTGGCAAGGGAAACATTGATTAAACGATCATCGAGTGATTTAACGAACTATGTTCAATAAACACCTTCCTGCATTCATAGCGGGAATAATAATATTAATAGCGATACTAACTATTTCCTTAAGCATGATCTCTTTTAATAATGCAAATAAAGCACATCTTGGACAAGAAAAGACAGCAGAAAGGTTAGCTTTTCCTATGATGGCTATTATTCCAATAACAATCGCAGGCGTTGTCTGTTCAATTTTAGAGATAAGAAAAAATAAAATTATTAGTATTTTGCTGACTATATTATCTTTCTTAGTATTAATCTCAGAGATGATACTATTTTTCGGAAGTGCATTATATCTTGCAGGGTAGGAGGCGGGATCCTAATTTCTAGTCAAAAAATACCCTAAAAATTAGGGTATTCAAATGATTGCTTGCTTAGTAACATAGTGATAATAGTAAAAAAGGAGCAGCAATGGCTAGTAAAAAGCTTGAGAAACAAACCCAATTTTGGGTAGAAAAAGGAATTATTAATCAGAAGCAAGCAGCTGACATTCTTTCCAATCCTTTTGAGACTTCCCCTCAAATACCTGGTAATACTTTTAAGTTATTCGCGATTATAGGCTCAGTTTTAGTAGGCTTAGGGATCTTAATTATTTTAGCGGCTAACTGGGACAGTATTGGAAGGTTTGTAAAACTTGGCCTATCATTCTTTAGCTTGATTGCCTTCTATAGTGCGGGATATTTCCTTAAATTTAGAAAGGATATGCCTAAGCTTGGTAATGCCTTGTTTTTTATAGGGGCAGTTCTATTTGGTGGAACAATCTTTTTAATAGGCCAGATATATAATATCCAATCTAATCTCTCAACAGGATATCTTATCTGGTTTTTAGGCATTATTCCGTTGGTTTATTTGCTTAGGTCAAAATTGATAGGGATCTTGTCGGTTCTGGTATATATTGCGTTTATTATTGCTATTAGCTCCTCAAATTATTTTGGCAGTGAACATACTGCTTTATTTTTGCTTGTAGCGGGAGTCACATGGATAGCAGTTGCTTCATTGCATAGTAAGTTTGTCCAAACTAAATTTGTTCAAAACCCATATCAAATTACCGGCTTAGCAGTGTGGGCTGTACCTTCTTTGGTTTTGACTACTAGGTTTGCAGGAGATCTATATAGATACGCTAAACCTAGCGCAGTTAAATTAAACATATTATTAGCTCTGGCAGTAATCATAGTAACAGCCATCCCCATTATTGATTGGATTAAAAAGAAAATAAGTGCTGAAACAATAATTGCCCCTGCTTTTCTTATAACTACGGTAGCTCTAATCTATTTTCCGAAGTTTTTCAAAAAGCAGAACTACGATTATTACTCTTACAGTCATCCCAAGATTCCTCCAGCTTACATTGGGATTAACTTAATCTTTTTTGTTTGCCTGTTGTTAATAATCACTGTCGCTCATAAGCAAAAACAGCCTTTGCTAGCTTATTCGGTATCTGTTCTTTTTGGACTAGGGATAATTGTACGTTATTTTGAATTGGCTTCTTATTATCTATCAGGGCAACTTGGCTTACTTTTGTTGGGAGCAGGTACTCTATTATTGATTTTAGGTGGAGGCCTAGAAGCCCAAAGGAGGAGGTTTAAGAATGCGTAAATATTTAATAATTGGATTAATTGTTATTCAAGCAATTACTTTAGTGGCTTTTTTTGGCTACCAGGAATACAAGATTAGAACAGCTGAGTACACGGTTAAGCTTAAAACAGTTCCGGTTGATCCCGTAGATATGATGAGAGGCCATTATGCAGTGGTTCAATATGAAATCAGTACATTATCTGAGGAAAAGTATAATTTTTGGAATGATGTAACCCGAGGGAGTAAGTTGAAAAAGGGCGATTGTGTGTATGTTGAATTAATAAAAAAAGGTAACTTGGCAAAAGCAGCTTATTTCACAAAAAAGCTACCAATAGGAAAACTTGTTATTAAAGGAGAGATAGCTAAGGTCGAGAAAAAACACATTTCTGACATTGATCCCGAAACTAAAGAAGATTATGGCTATAATCAGTTAATCTATAGCATTAAATATGATATCGAAAAAATATTTATTTCAGAAGCTAAAGCCAAACAGGTCGAATGGGCTAATAAGCCTTATTTAGTGACTGTTAAAGTTAACAGTGGTGGAGAAGCTAAGGCTATGGCTATCGAGGAAATCAAGTAGTAACCAAGGGGACGTTGTTAATAAGTTGATAAGCCCTGGCTAAGAATTCCATGGAGATCATTAACAACTAATTTTTACTTCTATCCTGGTTCCACCATTGCTGGATATATTAATTCCTCCGTTTAGTTTTTTTACTCTCTCAGCAATTCCTTTAAACCCTAAATGCTCAGGTGAAATATCTTTAAGTTCGGTTGTTTTTAGACCTTTGCCGTCGTCTTTGACTGATAGGGTCAAGGTATCGTTTTTTATAGCCAGCTTTACGTCGATGTTTTTTGCTCCCGAATGCTTACCTGCATTATTTAAGCATTCTTGAAGAATGCACTCCAAATCCCATCTGTAATTAGAGAATCTTTTATCTAAGTCGATTGGCTTTTGACTACTATTCATGTACTTTATTTTTTGATTAAAGAGTTTCTGGTGGTTGTTACAGATCTTTTTAAAAAGATCTTCTTCTACATCATCATCCGGTATTTCTTTGGGAGAAACAATTCGCTGCAGGTCAGTGATACTTTGTCTTAGTCCTTTGTCGATTTTCTTTAGGGTTTTTTTAAGCTCTCCTTTAGCTGAGTCTGAGCTTGCTTCTGCTAACTTAGCAAGAGCTCCAATGCGGTTGTACACCCTATCGTGAGCATCCTGCTGAATACGTTGCCTCTCTTCAGCCGCTTTTTGCTTAGTTTCGGCTAACTTTGATTTGGTCCTAAAGCTGTTATCTTAATAGTAATCGCTAGTTGTTAAGTCCCTGTTGCTTGAATTAGCTGTGGCTTTGGGATAGAATTTACCAATTACTAGTAATTGTTTTGGGCCAACTTTTTAGCGAAGCCTTAGATTACAAGCGGAGAGTTTTACTTATAGGACCTTAACAGCTATAGCGAAGCTACAAGGGTTTAACTGTTATAAAAGTTAGAGGGGGTAATACCCTGATGCGTAAAAGCCGAATTCTTGTAATCTTAACCACTATTGCTAGTTTATTACTTGCTGGTGGAGCTGGAAGAGTTCACAGGTAAGACTAAAAGTTGGCCCATTAGTAAATGAAAAAAACTATCACAAAAGAACAAAAAGATATAATCTTTTCTTCGTTTCTGATTATCCCCGCTTTTCTATTACTATTGGTACTTTTTAGTCAAAAAATGGGATCATTGAATTTAATTAATGTTATTGTTTTTGCCGCACTGGCAGTAACTTGCGAATTTATGGCTATTAAAATGCCAAAAATAGGGGTAGTATCTGTTGGCCAAATAGTGTTTTTGACTTCAATCATCCTCTTCGGTCCCTTAACAGCTACATTAGTTGCTGGCCTAGCAAGTGCAAGGTGGGAACGTTTACCAAAGATAGATCCATGGCACTACTATATTTCTTCAATAAGTGAATCTATTATTTCTGTATCGATAGCTAGTATTGCATATTATAAGCTTCCTTGGAGTGTTATTCTGTCAGAAAGTGGTGGTTTTACAAGTAATAACTTTCCATTTATTTTTTTCCCCTTGTTTGTTTGTGCTGCAATATACTACTTATTAAACACGTCGATTTTTTCTATTACTATAGGGATTGCAGAAGGTATTTCTGTAATTAATTTCTGGGTTTCAAATTGTATTTGGATTATGCCCAATCACTTTGCTTTAACCCCATTAGCTTTAGTCTTTGCAGAAGTTTACAGCCTAGCTCAGCCTTATGGCTATGCAGCAGTAGCCTTATTTGTTATCCCCTTACTAATCTCCCGCTATACATATAAGGTTTTTACAGATCTGCAGAAAGCCTATACTGATACCATATCCTCTCTAATTAAGGCAGTAGAGGCCAAGGATGCCTATACCAAAGGCCATTCGGAGAGGGTAGCAAAATATTCGGAGTTGCTAGCCAAAAAAATCGGCTTAAAAGATGATGAATTAGAAGCTCTAAAAAGAATCGCCCTTTTGCATGATATCGGAAAAATCGGTATTCCTAAGCGGATATTAACCAAAGCCGACAAATTAGACGATCATGAATATGATCTGATTAAAGAGCATCCAAAAATCGGGGCTCAGATATTAAAAGATGTGGAGTTCTTACAAGACGTTATTTCCTCTGTTTATTATCACCATGAACGCATTGATGGCAAAGGATATGCCAGCGGACTAGCCGGCAATGCTATCCCCTTATTTGCCAGAATTATAGCTATTGCTGACTCCTACGATGCAATGAGCTCTGATAGGGCTTATCGCGATGCTTTAAGCCCCGAAGAAATTATAGCCGAGTTTAAGGCAGGCTCCGGTACTCAGTTCGACCAGGAGCTAGTAGAGTACTTCTTTGAGGTAATTGAGGCACCAAAGGCAAAGGAAGTTGCTAAACCAAGTAATTTAGAGTTAAGCTTAGATAACGTCTAAACCACTATAGGTAGCAAGAAAGGAAGTACAGATGAAAAAGTATTTGTCATTAGCCTTAGTATTTATCGTAATTTTTTCCTCTCTTTGTTTTTTATCCGGTTGTAAGCAAGTAAAAGAAGGCGGAGTATTTCGCTTAAGCATTATTAGCGATCCGGTATCTATTGACCCGTCTCAAGCAATTGATTTTTCTGCCCAGCATATAATCTATAATGCTTTCAGGGGGCTTCTGCAGTATGACCCAGAAACCTCAAAACTGGTACCTGCGGTAGCAAAGCGCTGGGAGATATCAAAAGACAGTAAAGAGTTTACCTTTTTCTTAAGAGACGATGTTAAGTTCCAAAATGGTCAAAGCGTTACTGCCTCTGATTTCAAATATGCCTGGGAGAGGGTAGTTAACCCGGCTAATGCCTCACCCGTGGCTTATCACTTTAGCCCCATTGTTGGCTATCAAGAGTTTAGCGATAAGAAGGCAAAAGGGTTATCGGGAGTTATTGCTGTTAACGATACAACTCTAAAGGTAAAATTAAGCTACTCATGGGCAGACTTTTTAGCAGTAGTAGCCCACCCTGCTTTTTCTCCGGTCCCCAAGGAAGCAGTGCAAAAAAACCCTAAAGCTTACGCTGAGGCCCCTGTTGGCAACGGCCCTTTTAAAATAGTTAAGTGGATACACAAAAAAGAAATTCAGTTAGAAGCCTTTGATGACTTTTTTGGAGGAAAGCCAAGGTTAAAGAAATTAGTCTATAAAATATATAGCGATGGTCGAACAGCTCTAAAAGACTACAAAGCCGGCTCTCTTGAGGTGGCAAAGATACCTAGCGGCGAACTTGTAGCTTTGCAAAAAGATGCGAAATATAGCGACCAAATAAAGCTTAACCCCCAGTTAAGCGCAGAGTTTTTCTACATCAACGTAGAAAAGAAACCCTGGAACAACCTGTATTTAAGAAAAGCTTTCAATTATGCTATTAATCGAAAGAAATTAGTTGATAAAGCTTTTGAGGGGCTGGCAACGCAGGCTACTGGGTTGGTGCCTAGGGGTATCGATGGCTTTGTTACCAATCAAATGGATTACTCTTTTAATTTGATTGAGGCAAAGAAACTGATTAAAAAATCCGGATTGTCTAGCAAGGAATTAAATAAGCTAGAAATTGTATATCCGGCAGGAAGCAGTTTTAGTTCCAATGTTTGCCAGATTGCTCAAGCGCAGTTAAAAGAGGCTGGTATCAATCTTAAGCTGCAGGCTTTAGAAGCAGGGACATTGGATGAGAAGATAAGCAATGGGGATTTTGGCCTAACTTTTACCGGTTGGATTGCCGATTATCCATTGATGGACAATTTTCTTTACCCGCTATTTGCCTCAGAAAATAAAGGCTCATCAAACATATCTTTTTATTCTAATAAATCTATAGACAAAGAGCTTAGTCAAGCTAGACAAATTGAAAATGAGCAGGAGCGCCTAGGGGTTTATGCTGATATTGAACGTAAGATATTAGCAGATGCTCCTGTAGTTCCAATTGATTTTGTTTTAGACGGAGAACTGGTAGCCCAATCAGTTCAGGACTATCAGCCATTAAGTGTAGGTCTAACTCCTTTGGAAAAAGCATGGTTAGAGTAGTTACTCTTTAAAACGCTCTACCAATTGCTGGAAAGCTTCGGTACGGTTTGTTGCCTGCAAAACAATGTAAGCTGCTTTGATGCGTGAATTAACGGTGTGGGCGCTTAGGTTTAGTTCTTGGGCGATTTCTTTGGCACTCATTCCACAAAAGCAGTATAGATACATAGTTTTTCTCAAGCCCTCTGTTAGGTTTTGATAGTTTTTAGCCTCCGGCAGTATATCGATAGAATACTCGCTTAACTCCTTGGTTTTGCCCATTATTTTCTCAGCAACGGATTTGGTTATTACAAAGCGTCCTTCGTGCACTTTGGCGATGGCACTGACAATACCCTCGCCAGATTCGTTTTTCCAGACAAAACCATCTGCTCCTCGGCTTATAGCTTCGATTATCTCTGCTTCATTTTGAACCATGGAAGTTACCAGTATTTTTACTTCTTGGTTTACTTCTCTGATTTTTAAGATAACGTCTATCCCGCTTAAGGGGCTGTTTTCGAATTTTAAGTCTAGCAGGATTAAGTCCGGATATTGGTTGGTTTTAAAAGATGCTAGTTTGTCTACTACCTCTTCGGGTTGCTCTACCGAGCCGGTGATGGTTGTTTTTGGGTCGCGCCTTATAAGCATCTCTAAGGCTTGTCTTACATAATAATCATCATCAATTAGCATTACTTTTATCTTGCTCATTTTCCCTCCATAAGGCTTACAGCTTACAGCTTATAGCTTACAGCTGAATCCCGCTACCCTAAAAATTAGGGTATTTTTAAAAAAATCTGCTATGCTTTTTCTATGCTTAAGTTTGCATTTAAAAGGGCTGCCCAAACTATCTTTGTCTTATTTGGTGTCTCCATTATCCTTTTTCTTGTTATGTATGTAGTTGTTCCGGGGGATCCGGCTAGAGCTATTGCCGGCAAAAAGGCAGATAAGTCGACTATTAAAGCAATTCACAATAAGTTAGGACTTGATAAACCGCTATACCAACAGTATTTTACCTATACCGCCAATTTAGCCAAAGGAGATTTAGGCACTTCCTATCGTTATCGCCGTCCGGTCCAAGAAATGCTTGCCGAGGCCATGCCTGCCACTTTTGTCTTGGCTCTGGCGGCAATAATTATTGAGGTTATTTTGGGGGTTTTAGCTGGTATTTATGCCTATGTTACAAAAATCAAGTTTATTGACGCTGCAATTACTGCCGGTTCGGCTTTTTTGATTAGCGTTCCTGTTTTTTGGCTGGGCATGATTCTGCAGTATACATTCGGTATCAGGCTCAACTTACTTCCGGTATCGGGTAATAATTATTTTACTAGCCTTATCTTGCCGGCTATCACTTTGTCAGCTATATCAGTAGCCGTTGTTATCAGAATACTGAAAACCTCACTTAAAGAAAACCAAAACGCAGACTATTTGCTAGTGGCCAGGGCTAAAGGATTAAGTGAAAGCCAGGTTCTTTATAAACACCAGTTAAAAAATGCGCTGATACCGACTATCACCTACATCGGCATGGACTTTGGTGCTTTAATGACGGGAGCGGTAGCTACCGAGATTGTTTTTAACTGGCCAGGGGTTGGTTTACTGATTAGAGACGCTATTCTAGAAAGAGACATCCCTGTAATTATCTCCTCGATACTAGTGCTGGTTGTTATCTATATATTGTTCAATTTCTTAGTCGATATTGCCTACGGATACCTAAATCCGAAAGTGCGGGCGGGAGAAAAAGTTGCTTAAACGCTATCTGGGCTTATTTTTAATCGCAATAGTAGTCATCATTAGTTTTTTAGCACCCCTAATAATTAAGCACAATCCGTTAAGCCAGAAATTTCCAAGTTTTAAAACGCCCACCATTAATCATCCTTTCGGCACTGATGAACTGGGAAGAGACTTATTTAGCCGGGTGGTCCACGGGGTTAGATCCTCGTTAGTAAATGCTCTTTTTGCCGTATCTTTGGCATTGCTAGCCGGATTAATAGTGGGGATGGTATCTGGATATTACGGTGGATTTGTTGATTCTGTATTAATGAGGATAGTAGATATTTTTTTGGCTTTTCCATACATCCTAGGGGCAATAGTGCTGATGGTGGTACTAAAGCAGAGCTCTTTTAGTGTGTCAGTGGCAATTGCAGCTTTCTTGTGGGCTAGCTTTGCCAGACTGTACCGGGCATCTGTTTTGGAGGTTAAAGAAAAGGACTATGTTAAAGCAGCTATTGCGATGGGTGCCGGTGATTTGCGTATCATGACTAGGCATATCTTGCCTAACTCAGTTGCTACTTTGATTGTTTATGCCACTTTAGGGGTGGGCTCTGCTATATTAGCCGAAGCGGTTTTAAGTTTTGTCGGATTAGGATTGCAGCACCCTGCTCCCAGCTTAGGTTTAATTCTAAGTGATGCCGTTAATTATCTAGACAGAGCTCCTCAAATGATGTGGTTTCCCGGTTTCTTCCTTATTATTTTGGTGCTTGGATTTATTATGTGTGGAGACGGACTAAATGAATATATTAGAAGTTAATAATCTGACAATTGGTATAAATCAAAATGGTTGCCAATTTGAAGCCATTAGAGATTTGTCTTTTGGCATTGCCAAGGCAGAGGTAGCAGGCATAGTTGGCCAAAGCGGCGCTGGCAAAACTCTTACCGCTTTATCAATTATGAGACTGCTTAGAAAAGAAGCTTTCATAAAAAAAGGGCAGATATTATATAAAGGGGCTGATTTAGCAACTGAGGATATGGCTAAAATAAGAGGTAGCCAAATCGGTTTAGTTTACCAAAACCCATTTACCTCTCTTAATCCGGCTTATAAAATCAGTTCTCAATTATTAGAATGCACAGGCTCGGTAAAAGAAGCCAAGGAATTGTTGGAGCTAGTTGGCCTTAAAAGTGAACGTATTTTTGATAGTTATCCGCATGAATTAAGCGGCGGACAATGCCAACGGGTCTGTATTGCTATGGCCATTGCCAAGCAACCTCAATTACTGATTGCAGATGAGCCAACAACGGGGCTAGACGTCACAATAGCAGCTAAAATAATGGAGTTGCTGGTTGGTATTGCTAAGGATAAAAAAATTAGCTTGATATTAATTGGCCATGATCTGGGAATTATGGCTAAGTATTGTCACAGATTAATGGTGTTTTATCACGGCTCTTTGGTAGAGGAAGGATCTGTCAATGACATTTTAGATAAGCCCAAGCATTCATATACCAGAAAAATGATTGACTGCTTAAAAAAACCAAAATCACACTACCATCCACCCACCAACCACCAGCTACCGGCTTTGCTTGAGTTTAAACAGGTAGTCAAGAAATTTCCAACAAGGAGACGCCTTTTTCGCCATCACACCCTGGAGGCAGTTGACAATGTTAGTTTTAAGCTCAACGAACAAGAAACAGTTGGTTTGGTTGGAGAATCGGGCTGCGGCAAGTCTACTTTAGCTAATCTTAGCTTGGGGTTACTTAAGCCTACCAGCGGTGATATTTTATTTCAGGGACAAAACATCAACGGTTTATCTAAGGAGGCAAAAAAACAACGCCAGATAATTTTCCAGGATCCTTACTCCAGTTTAAATCCTAGAATGAAAATTAAAAAAATTATCGAAGAACCTCTTTGTATCTACAAAGTTGGCGATAAACAGGCTCGAACAAAAAGAGTAAACGAACTTCTAGAGCTGGTAGGAATTGCTCAAAAGGATGCAGAAAAATATCCTCATCAATTTAGCACAGGCCAGCAACAAAGGATTACAATTGCTAGAGCATTGGCCTTAAATCCGAAACTGGTTGTCTTAGATGAGCCTACTTCTTCTCTGGACACCTCTATTAAAGCGCAGATAATTAATCTGTTAAAAGAATTAGGTGAGCGCTTTAAAATGTCTTATCTTTATATAAGCCATGATTTAGCAATGATGCCTTTAATTGCTGATAGAATTATCGTTTTATATCAGGGAAGAATTGTTGAGCAAGGAAGTGCTAAGGATATATTTAAAAATCCTAAACATTCTTATACACAATTATTAATTGATTCTGTACCGATGTTATAATTATTTTTTTGTCGGAGTGGCGGAATTGGCAGACGCGCTAGGTTGAGGGCCTAGTCCCGCTTAGCGGGATGGGGGTTCGAGTCCCCCCTCCGACACATAACTTGCAGTTCAAGCGGTAAATGGATTAAAGTTTTCAGTTACATTTGCCGATAATAATATTGGTGTTAAATAGTGAAAAAAAGGTATGCAGCATTATCTGTAGCAATAATTATAATAGCGCTCTTTATCCCTTGTGTAACTTTAGCTGCTATTCAAATGCATGCACCCAACTCTTCGACCGGTGCTGTTGCTGATGTTAGCGACTATGCCACTAAAACCTTCTCTGACCCTTGGGACATGAGCAATCGCGAAGATTTAACTGGCGGACACGTTTTTCATTTTAAAAATGTTCGTTTCTCGGGTGGCAAATTTAATGCTGTAACTAATAGCACTGATGCCTACTTTTTTATAGTCTGGCCGGGTTATCCTGGCGCTTATAATTCTTTCCGGGAGGGTGGAAAATATCCAATTAATGCTAATTATTTTCGCCGGCTTTCTTTTAGGATGTATTACGGTGGCCCCACTAAGACGGGTGTCATTTACTGGTTTTTTGACAGAGCCTTAAGAAAATACAAGTTAAAAACTTTTATAATGTCTCACGGTTGGCATACCTATCAAATAGATTTGCCTGCTTCTACCTGGAAGGGATATGTATACGGGCTTCGGATGAATCCGGGCAGGCTTAAAAACAAACAAGTATCTATTGATTGGATTAGGCTGACCAACGTACCCGACAACGGCGTTCCTATTCAGTGGTATGAATCGGGTGGAACCAGGGGGACAGCTGATATTTATGTTGATAATGATAATAGCAGCTATGACGGAACGAAGATTGCTACAGTAAGCTCTTATCCTAGTTTTAACAGTTATTCGTGGAACTCTGCCGGTGTAGATCCGGGAACCTATTATTTCTATGTTCGCAGGGATGGCGTTAATTCTAATTATAGCGATGGGCTATCGATTAATAAGTCACCGATAATAAAAATAACCGATCCTAGCGAGCAAGGCGGAAAAGACTGGGCTAAAACAGTACTTAGAAACCCCTGGGATTTTAAATCCCGCTTTGATATCCGGGCTCTGTTTAATGTTCGCTCGGTTTTTACAAGAGGCGGGGTGTTCTCCGGCGTTAACTTTGATGGTCCTACCACCTGGTCAGGCTCAGATGATCCATACATCTACTTGCAACAAGGCCGCAAGGCTATCAACGCAAATAAGTACCATATTTTAACTTTTAAGTACCGCTTTGCCGGCAGCTTTGATTTAGTCCGAGGTACTATGAGCCGTTTTGCCTGGATTACCAATGCTTTAAATAGCCCTGATTACTTTCAAATTACCAGAGACATTGTCACTTATCCGGGCTGGAACACTTATACCCTGGACTTAAAAAAGGTCCCAAGAGCCAGAGGGCGTTACGGCTGGAAGGGTTGGGTTAACACTCTGCGTTTTGATGCTCACGAAGATCCCAAGGCTAGACGATTTTACTTGGATTATATTAAGTTGGCTGCGGACTGTATCTTAAAGACATCCTATGTCATAAAATTTAATGTTAAAAATGATGATTCAACAACTAACGTTAGTCTTTATGCAGATAGGGATAAAAGATTTGGTAACGGAAATGAAGTTTTGTTAACTACCGGTAATTATTCAAATGGTAATCGTAGTTATAAGTGGACTCCTTCTGCCTCCCTTAAAGGCACGTTCTATATTTACGCAATTGGAGCAGATGCTCTTAATCAAGCCGGCTACTACAGCACCGGCCCAATTAAGGTTCATATGTAAGGGCAGCTATAAGCCGAAAGATTTCCACTTCATAGTTTTTTCTTCTATAATATAAGCTCTATCTACGGGGAAATATGGACAGAGAAAAAATTGAGCAAGGTGTAAAACTAATACTTAAAGGCTTAGGTGAAGATCTTCAGCGCGAAGGCTTAGTTGATACTCCTAGGCGTGTAGCTAAGATGTATGAGGAAATATTTAAAGGCTACACCGAACCGGTTGAAAAGGTAATTAGCGTTCAATTTTCTGAAAATCACGATGAAATGGTTTTAGTAAAAGATATTCCTTTTTATTCTGTTTGCGAGCATCATTTGCTTCCCTTTATCGGCAAGGCCCATGTTGCCTACATCCCTGGCAAACAAGGCAAAATTACCGGTATTAGCAAGCTTGCCAGAGTTGTTGACATTGTTGCCAGACGCTTACAGGTTCAAGAAAGACTTACTACTAAAATTGCCGATGTGTTAACCAAGACTCTAAAGCCCAGAGGGGTCATTGTTATTATCGAGGCTGAACATTTATGTATGAGCATGCGAGGAGTAGGTAAACCAGGGCATAAAACTGTTACTTCGGCGGTGAGAGGAATTTTTAGGACCAGCCAGGCTACCCGGGCTGAGGCTATGACTATTATCGGAGCACAGTAAATTAGTAAGTAGTCAGTAGTAAGTGGTAAGTAGGTGATAGATATTAAAGTTGGCAATAGGGTCTTTGACTTCAGTAAACGTACTTACTTGATGGGTATCTTAAATATAACTCCGGATTCCTTCTCTGATGCAGGAAAGTATTTTAACCAACAAAAAGCAATTAATCATGCTTTAGAGATGGTTAACAGCGGTGCTGATATTATCGATATTGGCGGGGAGTCTACCAGACCTGGCTCTGTTGCAGTAAGCCTTGAAGAAGAACTGCAGAGGGTAATTCCAGCGATAAAAGCAATTAAATCTTCTGTAGATATTCCCATATCGATTGATACCAGCAAGCCGCAAGTAGCTAAACAAGCAATTGAAGCCGGGGTTGATATGGTAAATGATGTAGCTGGTTTAAGAGATAGAGAACTAATGAAAGTGGTAGCCGAGGCTAATATTCCAACTTGCATAATGCACATGCAGGGAAAACCAAGAGTGATGCAAGACAATCCCAAATACGATGATGTAGTAGGCGACATAAAAAAGTTTTTATCCATGCAAGCTCAATCGGCGATTGAAGCAGGTTTAGATTCAAAAAACATTACTATTGATCCGGGAATAGGTTTTGGTAAAACCTTGGAGCATAACTTGGAGATTTTACGCCGTTTAAAAGAGTTTAAGGATGCCGGATATCCGATATTAATTGGGCCCTCCAGAAAATCCTTTATCGGAGCTATTACCGGAAAAGAAGTGGAAGAAAGAGTCTGGGGTACGCAAGCCTCTGTTGCCTGTGCCATTTTAGGAGGAGCTGATATAATAAGGGTTCATGATGTGGCCGAGATGAAAGAAGTGGCAACTGTAACTGATGCCATTATTGGGAAGCATACAAGTGGCTAGTGTTGTATATTTGTCCCTTGGATCAAATATTGGCGAAAGAAAAAAGAGTTTAGAAGAAGCAATTAAGGAACTAAAAACCAAATTAGGAATCCTAGCAATTTCCTCAGTATATCAAAGTAAACCAATTGGACTAGAAGACCAGCCGGATTTTTATAATCTAGTTATAAAAGCAAGAACTGATTTAAATCCACATCAATTGCTTGATTATATTCAGCATATTGAGGTTAACTTAGGACGTAAGCGGGAAGCTCGTTGGGGCCCTAGGACTATAGATATTGATATTTTGTTGTATAATAACCAGGTAATTTCAAGCGACAGGTTGGTAATACCTCATCCAAGGATGATTGAAAGGCTTTTTGTCCTTAAACCTCTACTAGAGGTTGAGCCTGAGCTGGAATTGCCGGATAGAAAAGAAGTGAAAAATTACTTAGAAAAAATAAAAAATCAGAAGGTAGAAAAAATTACAGAGATTGCCACGCCCCGCAGGGGCTCGCAATGACGTCATTGCGAGGAGTTCTAATTTAGTCGACGAAGCAATCTCAAAAGGATGACTATGGAGACCGATATGGATAAAGTAACGACTTCAATACTAAAAGAGATGAAATCTAAAGGTGAAAAAATCACTATGCTTACGGCTTACGATTATCTTATGGCATCTTTGTTGGACGAAGCCGGTATCGATATTTTAATGGTCGGCGATTCGGTAGGAAATGTATTTTTAGGCTACGACAATACTTTGCCGGTTACCATGGAGGACATGATCCATCACACCGCGGCAGTAGCCCGGGGAGTAAAGAGGGCTATGGTTATTGGGGATATGCCGTTTATGTCATACCAAGCCAGTTTATCTGAAGCAATAAGAAATGCCGGCCGGTTTTTAAAAGAAGCGGGGGCTGTTGGAGTTAAGTTAGAAGGTGGGGCAGCTGTGGCTGACACTGCTACTGCTATTGTTAAATCGGGTATTCCGGTAATGGGGCACTTAGGCTTAACTCCTCAATCGATTCATTTGCTAGGCGGCTATGGCCTGCAAGCAAAGGATGAAGCTCAAGCTGAAATGCTAATATCAGATGCCAGGATGTTAGAAGAAGCAGGTTGCTTTTCTTTGGTGTTAGAGAAGATCCCGTCCAAACTAGCCAGGCAAGTAACAGAGGCGGTAAGCATACCAACTATTGGTATTGGAGCAGGGAAATACTGTGACGGTCAAGTGCTGGTTACTCCTGATATGTTGGGCATGTTTAAGAAGTTCACTCCCAAGTTTGCCAAGCAATACGCCCAGCTTGGTAAAGCTATTAATTCAGCTGCTAGTAGCTATATCAAAGAAGTAAAGACGCAGAAGTTTCCAGGCAAAGAACATTCTTTTGAATGAAGTCTATACAATCGATTCTTAAGGTAAAAAAAGAATTACAAAGTGTTAAAGATTCAGGGCTATCAATTGGCTTTGTTCCTACCATGGGGTTTTTTCATAAAGGCCACTTAAAGCTGATGGAAGAGGCCAAGAAGGAAAACGACTTAGCGGTAGTAAGTATCTTTGTTAATCCCACTCAGTTTGGAGAAGGCGAAGACTTTGGTAAATATCCGCGTGACCTAAAACGCGATCAAGAAATGGCAGAGTCAGCTGGTGTTGATATAGTTTTTAACCCATCTGCTGAGGATATATACCTTGACGGCCTTCAAACCGAAATTGCAGTAAGCAAGCTATCCTCTGTATTATGCGGCAAAAACCGTAAAGGGCATTTCACCGGGGTAGCTACTGTAGTTGCTAAGCTACTAAACATAGTAGAGCCGGATAAAGCTTATTTCGGCCTTAAGGATTATCAGCAGTACTTAATAGTTTGTCAGATGGTTAAAGATTTAAATATAAACGTTAATATAGTAGGTGTTCCTACAGTAAGAGACGAAGATGGTCTGGCGGCAAGCTCACGAAACATTTATTTAGCCTATGATGAAAGAGAAGAAGCATTGATTTTATATGAATGTTTAAAGAAAGCTCAAAGGCTGCTTGATGGGGGGATAAGAAATACGTCGCAGATAAAAAAAGTGCTAAAAGAAATGCTAGACCTAAAAAATCTTGTTACACTAGAGTATCTGGAAATAGTTAATAAAGATACTTTAGAGGCAGTAGAAAATATTGAAAATCAGGCTTTGGTAGCTATAGCAGCTAAGGTGGGCAAAGCTAGGCTTATCGACAACATGGTCATCGGTTAAGGGACTTAAAGCTTGAAAGTTTTCAAAGTGGGGACATTCCTCTATCCACTTTAAGAGGTGTGTCCCCGATGGAGCGATTATGCAACGCATAATGTTAAAAAGTAAAATACATAGGGCAACTGTAACTGAAGCTAATTTGCACTACAGTGGCAGTATAACTATTGATGATGAGCTGCTTAAAGCAGCTAACATATTAAACCATGAGAAGGTGGCTATTGTTAACGTAACTAACGGAGCCAGACTGGAGACTTATGCTATAGCCGGCACAAAAGGGCAAATAACCATCAATGGGGCTGCTGCCCATCTATGCCATAAAGGAGATACGGTAATCATTATCTCATATGCTAATTTGGCTGACGAGGAAGCTAAGCAGCATCATCCCCTTATTGTGCATGTTGACCAAAACAACAACCTGGTTGACTCGGTAGAATACACTCAAAGCGAAGATGATTGTTAATGGAGACATTTTTATCAGACCAAGAATTAGTCTCTAAAATAAAGGATTTAGCTTCTAAAAAAGATGCGGTAATCCTGGCTCATAATTATCAACGTCCAGAGATTCAGGATATAGCCGACTATGTGGGTGACTCTTTGGGGCTATCCCGCCAAGCTGCCTCAACTGATGCTGATATTATTATCTTTTGCGGTGTTCACTTTATGGCTGAAACCGCCTACATCTTAAGCCCTCAAAAAACGGTTATTTTGCCAGAGATAGAAGCTGGTTGCCCTATGGCTGATATGGCTACCGCTGAACAATTAAAGCTTAAAAAAAATCAACATCAGGAAGCTACCGTAGTGACTTATGTTAATTCCTCGGCGGCAGTTAAAGCTGAAAGCGATATTTGCTGTACCTCATCTAACGCTGTTAAGGTAGTCGAAAGCCTCAATAGTGATGATATTTTATTTGTTCCTGATAAGAACTTAGGGGCCTATGTTGCCAAGCAGACCGGCAAAAATGTTATTTTGTGGGATGGTTTTTGCCCTACCCATCATCATATTAGAGCCGGGCAAATATTGGCTTTAATAAAAGAGCACCCTCAAGCTGTTTTTATGGCTCATCCGGAATGTACAGAGGAGGTTTTAGCTTTAGCTAATCATATTGACAGCACCTCAGGTATGTTTAGCTGGGCTAAGCAATCGGATGCAAATGAAATAATTGTTGGCTCAGAGATGGGAATGCTGCACCGCTTGCAAATAGAAAACCCTAATAAAATATTCTATCCTGCCAGCAATCAAACAATTTGTCCTAATATGAAGCTAATTACGCTGGATAAAGTCTACGATAGCTTGCTTAAATTGGAGCCAAAAATAACGGTACCTGAGCAAATACGTCTGAAAGCTTTAGAAGCAGTGGATAAGATGGTGAAAATAGGGTAATGGTCAATGGTCAAAGGTAGGCGTTATCTTACTTCGTTTAATCTCAAAGAACTAAATACTTTAAATACAGATGTATTAGTAGTGGGCAGCGGCATTGCAGGGTTAGTAGCTGCCATTAAAATAGCTCAAAAACACAGGGTAATATTAGTATCTAAAAGCCGACTTGAAGATACGGCTACCTGGTATGCTCAAGGCGGGATTGCCTCGGCTTTATATAAACCAGATTCTTTCAAACTCCATTTTGAGGATACCATTAAAGCAGGCGCAGGTCTTTGTGATAGCAAAGCAGTAGAAGTGCTTGTTAACGAAGGCCCTGATGCCATTGATTTTTTATTGAGGGCAGGGGCACAGTTTGATAAAGACCAAAATGCTTTTGATTTAGCCAGAGAAGGAGGGCATTCGGTAGCCAGGATTATTCACAGAAAAGATGCTACCGGCTCAGAGGTCCAGGGAAAACTGGTAAAAACCGTTTTGGCAAATCCTAAAATTAAAGTAGTGGAGAATGCTTTTGCTGTTGATGTTTTAACTAACGATGACTCAAGTTGCTTCGGAGGACTCTTCTACGACTTTAGTGGCCTTTTTGCAATCATCTCTAAGGCTACAGTGCTTTGTACCGGTGGGGCCGGCCAGCTATATAGCCAAACCACTAACCCGAAAATATCTACCGGTGACGGAATTGCTATGGCTTACCGGGCAGGGGCTAAGATTGCTGATATCGAGTTTATCCAATTTCATCCGACCAGCTTGGTAGGGCAGAGTTCTCCCAGACACTTAATTACCGAAGCTCTAAGGGGAGAGGGAGCGTATCTAAAAAATAAGAAAGGAAAGCGTTTTATGAAGGGCATACATCCTTTAGCTGAGCTTGCTCCAAGAGATATTGTGGCTAAAGAGATAATTAAACAAATGCGTAAAGATAAAACTGATTTTGTAATGCTTGATGCGACCCATCTTGACTCAAAAATATTGAAATCCAAGTTTCCAAATATTGTTACAATCTGTGAACAAAATGATTATGATCTGACTAAGGATTGTATCCCGGTGTCCCCGGTTGCTCATTTTTTAATCGGAGGGATAAATACTAATTTAGATGGCCAAAGCTCTATCGACGGTCTTTATGCCAGCGGAGAGACTGCTTGTACCGGAGTACACGGTGCTAACCGCTTAGCTAGTAATTCCTTGCTTGAAGGAGTAGTCTTTAGCAGACGTATTGCCAAATGTCTAAATAGTGGATTGCCCAAAATACATCCTAATAAAAATCTAAAGCATGTAAAATCTGTTTCCAAAAAAGCAATAGACAAGAATGCCTTGGAAAAATTGTCTAGAGTAATGATGGGAAAAGTGGGTTTGGTAAGAAACGCCAAAGGGCTTAAAAGCGCCCAGGATTTCTTTAATAGGAAACCAAACTTTGGAGTTGGTCATAATGCTTTGGAGATAGCTAATATGTACTGTCTTGGCCAGCTGATAACTACAAGTGCGATGCTGCGTCAAGAGAGCCGCGGAGTACATTACCGTAGTGACTTTTCCAAAGAAGCTAAGAAATGGCAAAAACATATTATTCTGGGTCTTAATGAACAGGTAAAGTATTATGAATGATTTAGGCGAGCTAAAGTCCATCGATAACATAATAAAAAACGCCTTGGCCGAAGACTTAAGTGACAGCGGTGATGTTACTACAAGGACAGTTGCCCAAGATAGACAAGCCGAGGGTGTTTTCAAGGTTAAAGAAAATGGAATTGTTGCCGGCTTAATGATTATAAGACGCTGTTTCGAGTTATATGATAACCAAGTTGAGATCGAGCTATTGGTTAGCGATGGTGATTTTGTACAACCGGGAACTTCTGTTGCTAAAGTAAAAGGCTTACTTTCAAGCTTGCTTACTGTTGAGCGGACAGTCCTTAATTTTTTATGCCACTTAAGCGGCATTGCCAGCATTACCTATCAATTTATTGAAAAAGTCAAACCCTATAAGGCTCAGATACTAGATACCCGGAAAACTACTCCGGGACTGAGAATGCTAGAAAAATATGCTGTTAAGATCGGTGGGGGAATAAATCATCGTTTTGGCTTATACGATATGGTCTTGATAAAGGATAACCATAAGCAGTTTACTGATATCGCTACTGCTATTAAAAGAGCTAAGAAAACTGGTCTTAAGGTTGAAGTAGAAACAGATAGCTTTGAAGAGCTGAAAACAGCTCTAACACAAGAGCCGGATGTTATTATGCTCGACAATATGGGGATTGAGGATATTAAGGCTGCTTGCCAATTAGCAAAAGGTAAAGTTAAGTTAGAAGCCTCTGGTAACGTTACTTTAGAGAACGTAGAAGAAATAGCCAAGACGGGTGTGGATTATATCTCGGTAGGTGCCATAACTCACTCTGCAAAAGCGCTTGATATTAGCTTTACAATTTTAGGTAGTTAAAAATTTTGAGGCTTAGCTGCCAGATAGGACGCTGGGCGATTCCTAAGAAAATAATGGCAATAGTAGCCATGCCCAAAGCAATATTGGTAGGAACTGCAATCCCGGTAATCTTTTTAATCTTAGTCTCGCTTAAATACATTGCTCTAATGACCTTTGAATAATATCCAAACGAGATAACAGAGTTAATAAGCAAGGCAACAGCTAACCATGATCTTCCATTGGCAACTGCATCTTGAAGTATATAGAACTTGCCGAAAAACCCAGCAAATGGCGGCAGTCCTATCAATGATAGAAAAGATATAGTCATAACGAAGGCCAAGACAGGGTTGGTTTCACTCAGTCCTGTATAACCATCAATATCATCAGTATCTACCTCAGTTGAGCGGGCATACATAACAAAAAATACACCAATGGTGGAAAAAACATAAGTAATTAAATAGAAAAACATCGCTGAAATACTAGCATGAGTGCCTACAGCCATAGCAACCAGGGGATATCCTATATGAGATATTCCGGAGTAAGCCATCATTCTCTTTATGTTATTCTGAGGTAGGGCCATTACATTTCCAAGAGTCATGGTAATAACAGCTAAAGTACCAAACCACAGTGGCCAGTTGGCTTTAGTAGCGATTAGACCTACAAAGAAAAAGCGGCTTATAGCCACAAAAGCTCCCAGTTTTAAAACGGTGGCCAAATAAGAAACCACTACCAAAGGAGCGCCTTCATAGGTATCGGGGGCCCAGAAATGAAATGGTACCAAAGTAATCTTAAAACCAAAACCCACAATGCAGAATAGACTGGCGATGATTATAATAGGTGGAAATCCATGTGAAAGGGATTTAGCAATGCCTTCTAACTCTAGTTGTCCGGTTATGCCAAAAATCATTGTTAAACCATAAAGCCAAAATATAGATGACATTACCCCCAAGAGAAAGTATTTAATGGCTGCCTCGCCTGCTTTAGCCATATCTTTCCTAAAAATAACCAGGATATACATAGGAATGGTGCTTAATTCAAGTCCAAGATAAATAGTAATTAAGGTTCTGGCCCCTGTTAAAATCATAGCTCCGCAAACAGAGAATAATAAAAGGGCGAAAAATTCACCCTGGTGTTCTTGAATAGTACGGGTGTTCTTAATAGCTGCTAAATTAACCATTATACAGGCTACAATAATAGAAACTCTTATTAGCATAGCCAGGTCGTCTATTTGCAAAGTTCCTAAAACAATGCCTCGCTTAGACCAAAAAACAGCCATATATATAAGAGCTAAAAAAAGGCCGGATAAAGAAACGTAGGAAATAGCATCTCTTTTGTTTTCTGCAATAAACATATCGACCACAAGTACCAGTAATCCGGTGGTCATTATTATTATTTCAGGCCCTAATGCTATTAAGTTCATAAGTATTTATTAACCTCCTATAACTTGCTTAACAATGGAATAAGCGCTGATTTGATTAACCTAAGCAAGGGAGCAGGAACTATGCCGAAAGTAATAATTAATAATATTACTGGACTAACCATTATTGCTTCCCTGGCCGTTAGATCTCCTATCTGAAATAATTTTTTCGGTTCCTTAAGATTGATTTTGTTTATCATAGTAAGGATATATCCGAAAGTCATAATAATGCCTAAACAAGCTAGTATGGCATAGCCTGTGTTAGCCTTGGCTGATCCCATCAGGACATATAATTCACCGATGAAACCAGATAATGACGGCATTCCGGCAGAGGCAAAAGAGCCGAAGACCAAAAGAGTTGCCAGAGTGGGAATCTGCCAAATCAATCCATGAAGCTCAGATATTAACCTGGTATGATAACGCTCGTATACTAAGCCGACTAACATAAACATGAGGCCGGTAATAAGGCCATGGCTCATCATTTGAAAGACGGCTCCTTGAATGCCGTAATTATTTAAAGTGACAAAACCTAGAGTAACAAATCCCATGTGACTGATCGATGAATAGGCAACCATCTTTTTCAAGTCGTCTTGAGCCATAGCCAGGTAAGCACCATAGATGATACTGATAAGTGCCATGACGGCAATGTAGGGTGCAAATCTGGCAAACGCTTGTGGTACCATGGGGATAATAATCCTGATAAAACCGTAGCCACCCATCTTAAGCAATATACCAGCTAAAAGGACACTAGCGGCAGTTGGTGCTTGAACGTGGGCATCAGGAAGCCAAGTGTGAAACGGAAAAATCGGCAACTTAATGGCCAATCCTAGGAATATACCAAGGAAAGCTAATGTCTGAACATGCATTGAATATGCCCTGACGGGATTAGCAAGAGCAGCAAAACTAAAAGAGTGAGCTCCGGAATAAAAGTATAGGCCTAAGACCCCAAGTAACATAAAAACACTACCAAACAGGGTATACAAGAAGAATTTAATAGCCGCATATTCCCGTCTGGTCCCTCCCCAGATCCCAATCAAGAAATACATGGGAACTAAGCCTATTTCCCAAAAGATATAAAATAAAATGAAATCCAAAGAGACAAATACGCCAGCCATTGAACCGGCTAGAATTAGAATGAAAATAAAATATTCTTTTACTCTTTTATCGACGATAAAGGAGTAAATTAGTGAACCTACCAAAAGGAGACTGGTAAGCATTAAGAAGGCTATGCTGATTCCATCAGCTCCAATGTAGAAACTAATGCCGGCTTCCTTAATCCAAGCGACATTGCGAACAAACTGAAACCCCCCTTTATTGATATCATAAACTGCATATACAGCAATACTAAGAGCTAAACTTATTAGTCCGAACAACAAGGCTGTCCATTTAATCAGCTTATCGTTATTTTTTGGCAACAGGGCAATTACCAATGCTCCAACCATCGGATTAAAAACGATTATGGCTAGAATCCATTTCATTAGAAACCTCCTTTTAGGCTAAACATTATAATTAGAACGGAGACTATAAAAATGACAACTAAGGCATAGTTTTGAACTAGGCCTGTTTGCACCCGCCTGACTCTTTCTCCGATATAGATAATGGCTGCAGGAATGATGTTTATAAACCCATCTATTACAATTCTATCCATACGGTTGCTAAGAGATGATATTTTGTTGCCTCCCGGTGTTAGTTCTTCTATATTCCAAAGAAGGTTAGCCATTACTTCCTGGCTTCCTTTGTCGATAACATCTTTCTCTACTTTTGCCATCTTGCCAGCAATGGTGTTAGTCATATTATCTAGGCGTTTGCTAAAAGCTGAATCTTTACCAAGAGCCAATTCTTCTATGCACCAAACGAAACTGGCTAGATACTGGATTCCTTTATTTAGATATTTAGCTTCTATCTCAGTTGCCTTGGTAGCGATTTTATTACCGACATTACCAAGGACTGAAATAAACCAGTTAAAGGGGATAAAGAAAAATTGATTTAAGGCCGGAGCAAGCTTCTTATTAGGCTCTAACTCGGTTTTATTTAAGTCGCTAACCGGACTAAATAGCCAAAAATCAATCCAAATAGATGTAAAGAAATCAGATAAATAGTTAGTAAATATTATTGCCGGTTGCTTGGCCTTACTGATAACAACAGGAATCCTCTCTAAAACAGATTCCAGCCAATTGTTTAGGAGACTAAACGTTGCTGGTATTACAGCTAATTTCTCTATGGTCCAAACATAAGCGACGTCAAAGTCGAAAGTTTGTCTATTGTGTGGAGCAAATACTTTAACTCTGCCTATGACAAAAACAGCTGTTATTACAATGAAAAGCTGGGATACTCCAAAGAAATGATCAAAAGTAAAAAACTCAACATCATTGGCAAAAGGCAGTATTCTAGTTACCAGGCCAGGAAAAATACCGGTGATAAAACACAGAACAGCTAAGCCTATCATGGGAACGGTCATATTCCAGGGAGCCTCAACGGCCTTCTTTTCTAGCTCTGGGTTGGGACGTAAAAATCCGTAATAAGAAAACTTTAAGAATGATAAAAAGGTACCCACTGCGGCTAACTCCAGCATCAAGTAGAGATAATCATTTGAGTGTGCTGCATCAAAAATTAATCCTTTGCTGATAAAACCGTTAAAAAACGGTATACCGGTAATAGAGAGGCTGGCTATAATAACCGAAGCAGTAGTAAAGGGCATCTTTTTTGCTAGCCCTCCCATCTCGTGCAAGTTTTCTTTTCCCAGGGTGTAGATGACGGCTCCGCTAGCCATAAAAAGCGCTGTTTTATAAAGAATATTATTAAATAGGTGATACATGGCTCCGTTAATGCCTACCGCAGTGCCAATACCGATAGCGGCTACCATATATCCCACCTGGCTGATGATATGGTATGAAAGCAGCTTTCTGGTATTATTCTGCATAAGAGCCATGGTTACTCCGAAAATAGCCATGGCAGCTCCGATGTAGGCGATATAGGACCATCCGGGAGCAACTCTAGCCAATAAGTAAACGGCAGTTTTGGTTGTAAAGACCGACATAAAAATACTGCTGTAGTAAGGAGCTTTCGGATAGCTATCAGGGAGCCAAGTATGAAGAAACATAAAACCCGAGTTAATTCCGGCACCAACAATAACCAAATATAAGGGTAAACCGGCTGCTAATCTTACAATCTCTAGTGATCCCGTATTTAGATAGTGAAGCCAGATGCCACCTAATAGAAACAAGCCTCCTATTAAATGCATGATAATATATCTAAAACCGGCATTTCTTGCCTCTGGGTCTTTATTTAATAGGATTAGGCCTGTTGAGGATACTGCAACCAATTCCCAGAAGATATATAAAGTTAAAAAATCACCGGCAAAAACCAGTCCCAGGGCAGAGCCTAGATAACAAAAACCTAAAAGCTGAAAAATGCTCTCTTTAATATGAAGTGAGTAGATGACAGCAAACAGACCAATAATTACAAAAATATAGGCTACAAAGAGGCTCAATTTATCGGCCTTAAGAAGGATTAATTGAAAATCCAGAAAGTTTATAGTAATTACAGTGCCGGCTTTAATAGAGAAAACAACAATTAACCCAGCTAAAGAAACTAATACCAGGTATATTTTTCTAGCTATGTCTTTAAATAGCGGAGTAAGTAGTCCACCAATAATAAAAATAAACGCCGGTAACATAAACTTAATCAATGATGCTCCTCTAGTTCTTTAGCGGCTATTTTTGGTAATAATGTTAAGGACACAATTACAAAGTAGCCGATAGATATAAGGCTAAAAATGCTCTGCCATCCGAAAACTCGCCAAGCTGACTCATGCTTTGCTCCCTCGTGCCCCGCTTCTTCTTTATGGCCTCCGCCTTCTTCTGTTGTTTCATTAGCGGTTTTCTCATGCTTAGAAGTAGTTTTGCTTATTTCTGCTTTTTTGTCTTTTGTCGCCGTACTAGCCGTTGTCACAATGCTAATAATAAAACTAAATGCAATGATTACTAAAACAACTGCCAGGAACTTTTTCATATTCTTCCTCCAGTAAAAAAAGCAACCGCATTTTTTGCAATTGATATCGGAAGCCCCGGCGAGGTTGCAAACAAACCTAACAAAAATGAACAGCTAGCGGTAGCTGTTATCGGGCCTAACATGGTTATTACCGATTCTCTTTCTTCCTTTTTAATTTTTTCTTCCGGCTGCTTAAAATAAGCCCTCCATACAATTGGTAGAAAATATGCCGCGTTTAAAATAGAGCTTACTAAAAGTATACTTACAAAAAACGGTCTTTGGCTTTGAGCAACCCCTATTCCTAAATACCATTTGCTAACAAAACCAGCTAAAGGGGGAACTCCAATCATTCCTAAACAAGCAACACTAAAAGCGCCCATTGTAATAGGCAGGCGTTTAGCTATGCCGTCTAGCTGGCTGATGTTAGTTTTGCCGGTTTCATGAGTTATTATTCCGGCACACATAAACAGTGTTCCTTTAGTGACAGCATGGTTGGCAATATGGATCATAGCAGCCAATATCCCCGCAGGGGTTAGAAGAGCGGCTCCGAAAACAATGTAAGATAACTGACCAATTGTAGAATAAGCTAATCTTCGTTTTAGGTGGTCTTGTTTAATGGCAATAATGGAAGCTACTACAATGGTAAAGGAAGCAATTACCATCAAGGTAATGCCTAATCCCAGCTTACTCATCAGATCTATCCCATAGATGCTCAATACGACTCTTAGAACACCGAAGGCCCCGGCCTTAACTACAGCTACGGCATGCAGCAGTGTTGAAACCGGTGTCGGGGCAACCATTGCTGAGGGTAGCCAGTGATGCATAGGCATTATACCGGCTTTAACGCCAACACCTATTATGTAAAAGATAAACAGAGTTCGAAGTAGTAGTGGACTGGCGCCAGAGGCATTATTTAATAGTCCAGCTTCTGCCAAGCTTAAGCTTCCTGCTAAAAAGTAAGTAATAACGATAGCTGCCAGTAAAAATCCACCTGCCGTTAAAGTATATATTAGGTATTTGATACCGGCCTTATAAGCTTCTTCTGTGCCTGCATGAACAACCAACGGATAAGTAGATAGGGTTAACAGTTCAAAAAAGATAAAAAAGTTAATCAGGTTAGCTGACAAAGCAATTCCTAAGGCTGAAAAAATTGCCATGGCAAAGAAAGAGAAAAAGCGGTGTTTGTGTTCTTCGTGACCCATATAACCGATGGTATATATATTTACAATTACCCACATAAAAGAGGAAACGGTGGCAAATAGTAGACCTAATGAATCGGCCCTAAAGGAGATGCTTGCTCCAGAAAACAGCTTAAGCAAAGTAATGCTATATATTTTTCCCTGCAGGGCTCCCGGTATCATAGCTGCAACGCTGGCAAAAGCAATAACGCTTCCAACGGTGCCAAAGGTATTACGTAAGCGGGTATTGTTGCCCCAAATGGCAGTTAATAAACCTGCCAGTCCGCTTGCAACTATTCCAATTACCGGTAAAGGTGAAATTACTGTCATCGTATATCCTTAAAAATAATAACTCACCACTTTCTCTACTAATCTCAAGGGAATCTTGATGTAGATACCAAATAGAAAAGTCGATATGCCTAGTAAAAACATAGGGGTAAGCATAACCCAGGAAGGTTCATTAAAGGCAATTTTTTCTACTTTGTCTTCGTGCCCATGATGAGCACTAGCCTTTTTCTTTTCACCAAACCATCCGTTGATAATTATAGGGCCGAAATAAAGGGCATTTAGTAATCCGCTTAAGACAATCATGCCGATTGTGACATAGGCCGCCCAGGGAGCTATGTTACCACCACTCATCGATTGCATAGTGCCTGTGGCCAGCAACCACTTACTAAAAAAGCCCACAAACGGGGGGATACCTATCATCGATAAAGCTGCCAAAGTAAATGTAGTCATAGTCATTGGCATTTTTTTGCCAATTCCCTTCATTGAAGCTAAATCACTTTTACCGGTTTTCTTAATAATTGAGCCGCAAGCCAAAAAAAGCGAACTTTTCATCAAAGCATGGTTGATGATATGAAGCACTCCTCCGGCTAAAGCTAGCGGGGACATAAGGGCTGCTCCTAAAATAACATAGCCGATTTGAGCAACTGATGAATATGCCAGCATCTTCTTTAATTCGGATTGAGTAATAGCAGCTAGCGAGCCGCCTATCATAGTTATTACCGCTAAGGTTAGTAAAACGTTGGTTGTAGAAGGCCCGGCTAGTGATTTACCGTATACTCCATATACTACTCTGATTATTCCGTAAGCGCCTACTTTGGCCATGGCTCCAGAAAGGATGGCAGCGGCGGCTGAAGGGGCAGCCGGATAAGACTCCGGCAGCCAAATGTGGGCCGGAAACATACCCGCTTTTACCCCAAAACCGGCCACTAGAAGCCAAAATACTAAAATCCAAGGGCCCTTTGATATATTTACGATTCCTTGTCCCATTAAATCCAGCGATCCGGTAGTGCTGTATAAAATAGCAGTAGCGCCAATCAAGCACGCCGTACCGACGACTGATATAAAAAGATATTGAAATCCAGCCCTAATAGCTTCGGGCGTTTGTTTGTGAATAACTAGAAAGGCTGAGGCAATTGAAAAAAGCTCAAAGAAAATAAGTAAGGTAAAGAGATTTTTTGAGAAAACAATGCCTATCATCCCATACATTGATAGGTGTAAAAATGTTCCAAATAAACCTTTGTTTTTGTCTATGTACTCTATGCAGTAAAAAGAGACAAAAAGAGCTAAAGTGGTTCCTATTAAGGCCAGTATTAAACCCAGGGCATCTGCTTTTAAGGCTAGCTTAAAGGGCAGTCCTACATTATACTCCACCGCCACCTCATATCCTTTGTTAAATAAGGCATATAAGCCCAAAACGAGGCTTAAATCCACCCCGCATAATACGGCGCTTAATATAGAGGCGCCCCTCTTGCTTACTCTTCCCTGCGCAAACACTATAAAGCTGCTTGCTAAAGGAACTAGTATGGCTGCTAACAACAAAATTTTGGCCAATTGTTATCCTTTCAGCTGATTATACTTATCAGTATTCAAATTCCCGCTTAACCTAAAGAGGGAAAGTACTATTGCTAAGCCAACACCAATCTCACAAGCGGTTACTACCATAGTAAAGGTAACAAAAAGCTGTCCGGTCATAACCTTTGGTGTTACATACCTGGAAAATGCTATGAAGTTGATATTAACTGAATTGAGCATAAGCTCAATTGATAGCAGCACTAAAATAATATTTCTCTTCGACAAAGCACCATAGATTCCAATGGAGAACAAGGTAATGCTTAACGTAAGGAAATAATTAATAGGAATCATTTGGTCTCCTTTGCCAGATATATAGCTCCAATTAGAGCAGCTAAAAGAACTACCCCGGCTATCTCAAAAGGCAGTGCTTGCTTTGTAAACAATGCAGTCGCTAAATCTATGGTTTGTCCTGGTTTTTGGTTAAGCATTCTAGCTTTTCCCCAATTTGTTGTGTTTAGGGGGATTATCATAGAGACCCAGAAAATGCCGGCAATAAAAATAGCTACCGGTGACTGTTTTACTTCAATAGTGGTTGATTTTTGAGTGGTCATCGTCAACATGATTACAAATAAAAGCAGCACCGTAACAGCTCCAGCGTAAATAAATACCTGAACACCGGCTAAAAATTGAGCATCAAGTAGCCAATAGATGCCTGCCAGAGCAATAAGAGCCACCAACAGATAAAAAACGCAGTGCACAATATTCCTAGATACCATTAAGGCTAGGGCACAATATATGATAAGTATACTCATTGCAAAAAATAGAAATAATGGAATATTCACTTATTGCCTCAACATTTTCGATTTATTATAAAGCAGCTTATCCCTTACATCAACGGCTAGCTCATATTCTGAACTGTGAGTTAGCGTTCTTGTAGGGCAATATTCACTGCAAATACCGCAGAAAATACAGCGGTCTAGCGACAAATTATATTCATCTATGCTACGCCGACCATTCTGGGATACTTTTATTTCTATGGCATCAATTGGGCAGTTTCTCTCGCATATCTGGCAGCCGATACATTGACGGCTGTTGCATGACAGGCAACGCTCAGCTTCAGCTACTGCCTGTTCCTGATTAAAACCTAACTGCACTTCAGAGAAATCTTTTGGCCTCTGTGGAACAGGGATTTCCGGGATGATATAGCGCAAAGCCTCATTGAACCTTGGTTTGGTTGATATTTGCTCTGTAAACTCAGATTTCTTTAATGTCTCTTTAGTGCCGCTTAAGTATTGATGTATATTTTGAGCTACATTCCTGCCTCCGGCTATAGCTTGAATGGCAATATCAGGGCCGGTTACTAAGTCTCCGCATGCAAATACTCCTTCGCGGCTGGTAACACCTGTTTGCTTATCGGCATTAATACTAAAACGCCTTTCATTAAATTCTATTCCTGCTTCTTCTGCCCAGTTCTTACTGTCTTGGCCCAGGTCAGGCACCCTGCTGATAGCCGAGATAATCTCATCTGTCTCCATAATAAACTCAGCGCCTTCTTTAGGTATCGGGCTTCTTCTACCCGATTCATCTGGGGGCCCAAGCTCCATGCGGGTACACTCTACTTTTATGACATTACCGGTCCGTCCGATTATTTTGGCCGGATTAGCCAAAAACTCGAACTTAACCCCTTCATGCATGGCATCTTCGATTTCGAACTCATGGGCCGGCATCTCGGCTTGAGTACGTCGGTAAACGATGGTGACGTCATTGGCGCCTATGCGCCTAGCACTTCTAGCACAGTCAATAGCGGTGTTTCCGCCACCGACTACGATGACTTTTTTACCAATCTTTACTTCCTTGCCTAGAGCTACGTCTGCTAAGAATGACTCACCGGGAATGACTCCTTTTAGCTCTTCTCCTTCGATCTTCATTTTGATAACTTTGTGGGCTCCAACAGCTACCACTACCGCTTTAAAGCCATCTTTAAGCAAGCTATCTACGGTAAAATCTTTTCCTAGAGCTTTTTTGTAGTTGATTTTTACACCCATATCTTCGATATTTTTTACTTCTCGCATAATGACGTCTCTAGGCAAGCGGTAGGCTGGAATACCGACATAGAGCATTCCACCTGGAACAGGCAGTTTTTCGTAGATAGTTACCTGGTATCCCCATCTAGCCAAGTAATAAGCAGCTGCTAATCCGGCAGGACCGGCTCCGACTACGGCTACTTTATCGGATTTCTTCTCAGCAATTTTTCTGAAAGCCTTAGAGGGACCATCGGTTTTAGCAAGCTCGGCATCCATATCTCCCATATAACGCTTGATAGCAGCGATTTGTACTGGTTGATCGGCCCAACCACGGCGGCATTCGTCTTCACAAGGATGAGGACATACTCTGCCACAAATACTAGGGAGAGGATTACTTTCCAAATGTAAGTTAAAGGCCTCTCTGAACTTACCTTTAGCTACTAAATTAATATAGCCCCTAGCATCTACATTGGCCGGGCAGCGGTTCATACAGGGTGGCATCTCATCAGAGGGAGCACATGTTTTTGGTTCTCCCAGCATGCCGCTTATTTGCAAAGCGCCTCTGAAACGAGGGGTCATCTCATATTTTTCAAAAGGATATTTAAGGGTGATAGATTTTTTCCATATGTTTTTAAAAGTTACCCTCATCCCTTTTAATACTCTAAACATAAATTATCTACCTCATAAATAAACAACCGTTAATATGGCTGATGTAATTAGTAAATTAGCTAAGTTAAGTGGTAAAAGTACTTTCCAGCTAAAATGCATCAGCTGATCGACTCTAAGCCTGGGGAAAGTTCCCCTAATCCAAATTATGATAAAAACAATCAAATAAGTTTTTAAAACAAACCAAGTAATTCCGGGAACAAGGCCATTTAGGGCCGGTATCGGTGAGTTCCAGCCACCAAGGAAAAGAATAGTAACCAAAGCACTCATTACCAGTAACATGGCGTATTCGCCGAACATAAAGAAAGCAAATCGCATTCCGGTGTATTCTACATTGTATCCGGCTACTAACTCTGATTCAGCTTGAGGCATATCAAAAGGGGCTCTGTTTAATTCAGCTAGCATAACTATAAAAAAGAAAATAAAAGCAAAAGGCTGCAGTACAATAAACCATACTTTACTTTGAGCTTTTACAATCTCCACCAGGCTGAGTGAGCCAGACAACATAACTGCTCCAAGGGTAGCCATGAGCAAGGGAACTTCATAAGAAATTTGCTGGGCGGCTGATCGCAGTCCCCCAAGAAGGCTGTATTTATTAAACGAGGCCCAGCCGGCAAGAATAATTCCAACCGGGATAAGGGTTGTAGCCCCGAAAATATAGAAAATACCAATATCGAAGTTTCTGGCATAAATATTGTTATATACAGGAATTGCGGCAAAAGTCATAAAAGCCGGCACAAAAACTAAGAAAGGGGCTATAATAAACAGCATCTTATCAGCTTTAGCAGGTATAACGTCTTCTTTAGCTATTAATTTCATTCCATCAAAAGCAAGCTGAAACAGACCAAATGGTCCGTGATGTTTGGGTCCTATACCGCCGTAAATATCAGCCAGAGTTTTTCTCTCAAACCAAATTATAAATACTACGTTAAGCAGTAGCAAAGGAAACGATATAGCTAAACTAACTAATAATCTAACTAACGGTGACAATGCTCTCCTTTATCATCTATCGACATCTCCAAGCACAATATCTATACTGCCGACTATAGCTATTAAGTCGGCAAGTTTATAATCCTTTACCAGTTCTTGTACAGCTCTTAAGTTGCAAAAAGAAGGTGTTCTAAGCTTTAGGCGGTAAGGTTTATCACTTCCATCACTTACTAAATAAACTCCCAGTTCTCCCTTAGATGACTCAATCCGGACATAACAATCGCCTTTATCAGGCCTTAAGGGAGATGGCACTTTATTGCATATCGGACCGGCGGGAATATCTTTTACTGCTTGACGGATAATCTTAAAACTTTCTGTAACTTCAGCAATTCTTACATTATATATCGCTCTTAAGTCACCATCTTTTTCAGTTATTACATTGAAATCAAAGCGGTCATATATTGAATAGGGTTCGTCCCGGCGCAAGTCCCAATCAAAGCCGGTAGCTCTTAGAAGAGGGCCAGTTAGACCAAAGTTAATAGCTTGCTTGGTTGTTAACTTGGCAACTCCCTTAGTTCTAACATCGAAGATTTCGCTTTCTACTAAATTTCGAAAATCTACCAGATTTTTCTCTTGAATGTCTATATAATTAAGTACGTCTTGCAACCAACCCTCAGGGATATCGAGCTTAACGCCGCCAAAACGGTTGTAGTTGGGAAACATTCTCGATCCGCTGATTTTTTCTACCAGGTCAAGCAGTTTTTCACGATCTCTGACACTGTATAATAAAGGGGTAAACATTGCACCAAGGTCGTTTACAAGGCTACCGGCCCAAACCATATGACCGGTAATACGGTGAAGCTCAGCCATAATCACTCTTATATACTCAGCTCTTTCTGCTACTTTTATTCCAGCCAGTTTTTCAACTGCCATGCAATAGACCAACTCATTTAAGTTAGGGCACAAATAGTCACAACGGTCTACAGCGGGTAAAGCTTGATGATAATAACGGTTTTCTGAAAGCTTCTCAATGGCCCGGTGCAAGTATCCTAACTGTGGCTCAGCGTTTTTAACTATTTCCCCGTCTAGCTCGGCTTTTATATAAAGTACTCCGTGAGTACTAGGGTGCTGAGGGCCGATATTTAATTTAATAGTATCTGTTTTTGCACCTGGCATTATTTAAGTATGTACTCCTCATCATTTTTACAGGCAAAATCTTTTCTTAAAGGGTGACCTGGAAAATCTTCAGCTAAAAGAATCCTTTTTAAATTAGGATGGCCTTTGAATTTGACTCCAAAGAGGTCGTAAACTTCTCGTTCTTGCCAATCGGCAGCTTTCCAAATAGAAGTTAGTGAATCGATAACCAGATCTTTGGTTAATACTCTGGTACGCAAGGTTAATGAGTGTTTGCGCTTATATGAATAGAATTGGTAAATAAGCTCTAAGTAATCCCCAAAATCTACAGCGGTAATAAAGCTTAAATGCTCAAAATGCAAGTTTTCTTTTTCGTGAAGTTCTTTGGCTACGGATTTTAGTTTTTCTTTAACTATGGTTATATCAGCTGTCTCTTCAGTTATTTTTGGTACGCTTACGCTTTTTTTGCTGGCTTTAGTGGCTGCCAATTCATATACCTCATTGGTTCATTGTTGATTATTTTTTGTCTTAACTTCAGCAAGCCGTCCCATAATCCCTCTGGTCTAGGGGGGCATCCTGGGACATATACTTCGACTGGCAATATCTTATCTACACCCTGGACGACATTATAAGAGTCTTTAAACAATCCGCCGCTGCAAGAACAAGCACCCATGGCTATAACCCATTTTGGCTCAGGCATTTGTTGATAAAGTCTTCTGATTACAGGGACCATCTTTCTAGTGATGGGGCCGCCAACTATCATTAAGTCGGCATGCCTAGGGGAAGCAAAAGGAACAAAGCCATATCTATCGAAATCCCACCGGGGACCGCCGGCATGCATAAAGCCTTCAATAGCACAACAAGCTGGACTATAGGCAAAAACCCACATCGAACGGCCTCTTCCCTGATTTAATAGTTTGTCTAGTTTTGCAGTGGCTACGAAAGATTGGTTGTTATCTACACCCATTTCAAAATTCCTTTACGCCAAGGATATACCAGTCCCAATCCTAGAACGACTACGAAAATGCCCATTTCTATAAAGGCCGATATGCCCATGGTTTTAACTAATGTTTTATAAGCAACTGCTAAGGGGTATAGAAATACTGTCTCTACTTCAAATATGAGAAAAAGGAGAGCAAAGACGTAATATCTGACATTAAATTGTATCCAAGGCTGGCCAGTGATTACTTCACCGCACTCATAAGGTTCGTTCTTGACCTTACTTGGATGATGAGGGGCAACCAGACGAGATAAACCGAGGGCAACCGCAATAAATGCAATCCCTACGGCTATATAAGTATACATATAAACTAAGTCCGCATAATGCCAGCTTTGCATAGCGCTCCTAGGTTCAAGTTCAGAGAAGTTAGGCTATTGTACGAAAGGCCAAAAACTATGTCAAGGATATGCTTATTAACAAAAAATCTTACCATAAGCTTGCTTTGTTAGACAACTAATATTTTAGTAGTTACCAATTTATTGTTAAATATAGGCTTCTACCAGGTATATTATAGCAGCCCCTGTCAAAGAAAGCTATAAGCTGTAAGCCGTATGAAAACTTCTCCCTCCTTCAATATATACGTATTGGTTAATTAACGTATAATTCTAAATAAATGATTAATAGCTCAGGGGTGGCGCACCGGTGGCTTTCGACCGCGCGCAATGTAGATGAGCACGGACGAAAGACTTCCGGTGCGCCAGGACCCCGAGGCCTAGGGGCAACTAATCGACCAAATACTTAACTTCGTAACTCAATATGGATATATCTTCATCTTCTTGGCGCTTTTAGCTGAAAACACAGTATTTGTTGGCTTGGTGATGCCGGGAGAAACTGTTTTGCTGGCTGGGGCGGTGGCTGCTTCCAGAGGATATTTAAATATATATCTAGTTTTTGCAGTAGGAACTATCGCTGCTATTTTAGGCAATGTTGGCGGTTATTTTATTGGTTATTACGGAGGCCGTCCATTGCTTGAGCAGATAAGCCACCGTTTTAAACGTTGGGAAAAAGCTATTGATAAAGCTGAATCCTACTTTGACAGCCACGGCACAAAAACAGTTTTTTTTGGCCGCTTTGCTGCCGGCATCAGAGTTTTTGTAGGGGCTTTAGCTGGTGCCTCCAGGATGAACTTCTTGGAATTTCTGCTCTATACGGTTATTTCTGTAATTCTTTGGACGCTTTCAATCAGCGTTTTAGGATATTTTTCTGGTAAAAATTGGCAATTAATTGTTATAATCCTTAAAAGAGCCGGATGGTTCGTATTGCTAATATTTGCAATAGTGTTATTAGTTTATTTTTTTGTAAGGAGAAGAACAAAGCTTGCATCTAAGATACCAAATATTAGAAAAGATAAGAGGCAGTAAAAAAGCAGTATCCGGTCAAGCTCTATCAAATGAACTCAATATTACCCGTACTGCCATCTGGAAACATATAAAGCAATTAAGAAAAGAAGGCTACAATATTACTGCCAAACCCAGAGTGGGATACCGGCTAAAGAAAATCCCTGATTTGCTTCTTTCCCAAGAAATCAAACGCAACCTGGACACGGATTTTATCGGTATAAATATAATCAACTATCCGAAAATTAGTTCAACGATTAGTGTAGCTAAAAGAATGGCCAAGAAAGGCTTTCCTGATGGAACTGTTATTGTGGCAGAGCAGCAGACATTTGGTAAAGGCCGCCTGGGGCGCAAGTGGGAATCCCCCAAAGGTGGTATTTGGGCTTCGGTGATACTTAGACCAAAAATGTCTCCAAGCGAGATTGTTAAGCTTAATATGGTTGTTTCTCTAGCTATTGTTAAGGCAATTAAAGATGTAACCGGTATTCAAACAGAGATTAAGTGGCCTAACGATGTGCTGTATCAAGGAAGTAAAGTCGCCGGTGTTCTAACTGAGGTAGACACTGAAATAGACTCGGTTAATTATGCAATCGTCAGTTTTGGAATCAATGTTAATAATAAGCTGGATAAGTTGTCTGCTAATGTTCAAGAAACAGCAACATCAATACAGGAAATTAAGGGAAAAAAAGTTAAACGGCTCGCTTTGTTTTCAGCTATTCTAAGCTATCTGGAAAAATTATTCATTGAGTGTCAAAACAGCGGATGTGGTGAAATATTAAGAGAGTGGAAACAGGTTTGCCTAACAATCGGCCAGGAACTTACAATAAAAACTGTTGAAAAACAATATCAGGGCAAGGCTATTGATATTGATGATTTGGGCCGGCTGGTACTTGATACTGACGATGGTCAAACAGTAGCCCTACTTTCCGGTGACATAGTTAGCTCTTAACGAATTACTTTTATCTTTCACTCCCTTATGATATAATGTTAACCATTAATAATTACTAGGTTGACAATTAATGGAGGAAGAATGAAACCCAGAGACATTGCTCTTATTGCTTTATTTACTGCTTTAACTGCGGTTGGTGCCTTTATTAAAATTCCTTTACCTTTTACTCCTGTGCCTATCACACTACAAGTTTTATTTGCTATCTTGGCCGGTCTTATGCTTAATAAATATCACGCTTTTTTAAGCCAGCTGGCTTATGTTTTACTGGGCATAATAGGACTGCCGGTTTTTGCCGGCGGAAAGTCTGGGCTCGCTACTATTTTGGGGCCAACAGGAGGTTTTCTAGTTGGATTTATGGTAGCGGCTTTTGTAGTGGGCTGGTTAAGAGAGCTAGAATATAAATGGACAGTAGTGCAAATGGTTGTCTACGGACTAGCTGGTATTGCTGTTATATATGTATTTGGAATTATGCAGCTAAAAATCTTTATGGGGATAAGCATTTACAAAGCTTTTCTTTTAGGTGGTGCTCCTTTTATTTTGCTAGATATCTTCAAAGCGTTTGCTGCTGCTATTGTTGCTTTTGCTGTGTCGCAGACCGGAGTATTAGAGCTTGAAAGCTAGGAATCTGTTATAATTTCCACATGTTATTAGCAGTTGATATAGGCAATACCCAGACAGTCAGCGGTCTATTTAATCTAAACAAGGGTTCTGATTTTCCCAATGAATTGCCGCTAAACAGTTTTAGAGTATCCACTGACAAGCAAGCAACTGCCGAGCAGTTAGCTGTTGTATTATCAGGATTGCTGAAGCTGTCATCTTATAACGATCCTATCAAGACTATTATTATCAGTTCAGTGGTGCCTCGATTAACCGGCTCTTATCAAAAGCTGGCCGATGATTTTTTTAATTCTGAGCTAGTGATAGTTAATCATAGTTTGAAGACAGGGATTGATATAGCTTATCCCAATCCTTGTGAACTTGGCTCTGACCGAATAGCAAACGGAGTAGCTGCTAAAATTATTTACGGATATCCTGCTATTGTAGTAGATTTTGGTACGGCTACTACCTTTGATGTTATTAATGATAAAGGACAGTATCTGGGAGGAGTAATTGCTCCGGGAGTAGAGACTTCCATTAATGCTCTTATATCAAATGCTTCAAAATTATCTCAATTTGAGCTTTCTAAGCCAGAAAAAGTAATTGGCGTAACCACTACAAAGAGTTTAAACTCAGGAGTTATTCATGGTTTTTCCGGCCAGGTAGATAGAATAAATAAAATGATAAGCCAAGAGATTAATCAAAAAACTATAGTAATAGCTACCGGTGGCCTAGCCGAACTAATGGCTCCTTGTTGCGCAACCATCGACAAAGTTGACGAATTCTTAACTCTTAAAGGATTAAACATAATATATAAAGGCCTGCCTGATAAGCAGGCAGGGATAAGGGATAAGGGATAAGGGATGAGTATTGAGGGAGTTAAAGAGGTAGTCAGTGTGTCGATTGGTTCTTCTAAAAGAAATCATGAGGTAAAAGTTAATTTATTAGGCCAGGATTTCGCAATAAAGCGTGTAGGGACCAATGGCGATTTTAAAAAAGCCGTCGAAATGATTAAAGAACTTGATGGAAAAGTAAGTGCTTTCGGGGCTGGCGGAATAGACCTTTATTTTGTAGCCGACGGCAAAAAATATGCTATTAGAGACGCTAAGAAGCTAAAAAAAGCAGCTGTTAAGACTCCTTTAGTTGATGGAAGCGGCTTAAAAGACACTCTAGAGCGCGAAACTGTTCACTATATTCAAGACCAAGGAATAGTTTTAAAAGATAAAAAAGTCTTAATGGTAAGCGCTGTTGACCGTTTTGGGATGGCTGAGGCTTTAGTTATGGCTGGTTGTCATGTTCTATTCGGGGATTTGATTTTTGGTTTAGGAATACCTATCCCTATCAGGAAGTTTTCAACTTTTAAGATTATGGCAAAGATATTACTGCCTATAGTTGTTCGCTTACCCTTTAAGGTCTTGTATCCGACCGGATCCGGCCAGGAGAAAGAATCAACTGGAAAGTATGCGAAGTATTACCGGGAATCAGATATTTTGGCAGGAGATTTTCATTTTATTAAACTCCATGCTCCTCTAGACTTAAGAGGAAAAATTGTGCTGACCAATACAACAACTAAAGAAGATGTAGAAGAGCTTAAAAAAAGAGGAGTATCTTATTTAATAACTACAACTCCGGTTTTTGATGGTCGGTCTTTTGGAACAAACGTCATGGAAGCTACTTTAGTAAGTATCTTAAATAAAAATGTTGATAATATTACCAGCCAGGATTATCTTAAATGCCTAAAAGAGCTGGATTTCAAACCAAGAGTGGAGAAGTTAAATGGTTAAAAAAACGACAAAGGTGAAGAGAAAAGCTAAAAAATATGCCGATTCCAACACCTTTGCTTTCTTAATTCATCCTTTGGATATTGAGGATGTAACCAAAAAATACAAGATTGCCAGCAAAGTATCACCCAAGGTAGTAGCCTCAGTTTTAAAGAGGAGAAGGCCGTTTGTAATGGCCGAGATTAAAGGCATAACTTCATTAACAGGGCAGCCGGCTATCGGCTGGTTTATAGTTGTCCCTCTTTTGCCCTGGCAATTCATTGAGCTTGAAGAAGACTATGTGGTAGATAAAATAGCCAAGGCTTGCAAGGTAGCTAAGAAGCAAGGAGCTAAGATTGTAGGTCTCGGGGCCTTTACTGCCATTGTGGGAAATGGTGGCCGGCAAGTGGCTAATAAGGTAGATATCCCCATAACAACCGGTAACACCTATACAACGACCACTGCTATCCAAGCGACGAAAAAAGCAGCTCAGATGATGGATATCGATCTTAGACAAGCTACCATTGCCGTTGTTGGGGCAACTGGATCTATCGGCAAAGCAGCTGCTACTGTTTTAGCTCCTGATGCAGGCGAGGTCTACCTGCTAGGGCGCTATCTTGAAAGTTTGGAAGAAACGGCAGAAGATATTTTAAGACAAAATCATGCTACAAATATCAAAATTTCTACCGAGGTAAGTAAAACATTACGAAAGGCAGATGTAGTAATTTCAGTTACCGGCTCGGTTGACAGTATCATTTATCCCGATGATCTTAAATCAGGCGCTGTTATCTGCGATGTTGCCAGGCCGCGCGATGTTTCTGATTTAGTTGCTCAAGTTCGGGATGATGTATTGGTTATAGACGGCGGCATTGTAGAGGTTCCAGGTGACGTTGAGTTCGGAGTAGACTTTGGTCCTCCGCCAAAGATGGCTGAAGGCTGTATTGCTGAAACTATTATTTTGGCTTTAGAAAACAAGTATGAAAATTATACGCTTGGCAAAAACATAACTCCTGCGATGGTTAAAGAAATGGCTGATTTGGCTGATAAGCACGGATTTAAGATAGCCGGACTTAGAAGACAAGAAAAGATGGTAACAGAGTTGCAAATCAGTGAGATTAAAAAAAGAGTAAAGAAAAAGGCCGAGAGCGTTTAGCCGGTTCTTTGCTGCGAATACCGAGTTCTTCTCGGCGGAGTGGCTTGACTGGCTCGGCCTTAATCTTTTATCTAATATAATTATCGGCATGATTGGTAGGCGACTTAACAAAAATAATGAAAAAAAATAATCGAGCAATTGCTAAAGGAATAACTTCTCAGAAATTAGAGCTGGCTGTTAACAAATTAGTCGGAGTAGAAAAAGCCTCAGTTCAACTAGATGGCTGCATAAAAGAAATTCATTTACTGATAGAAGATGGCACTAAACCGGAGTCGATAGTTAAGAAGATAAGGACTCTTTTATTTGTTGAGTTTAATATCAAACTCGATGAGCGCACTTTAATCCTGGTTGCAAAAAGATAACTATGTCTGCTACATCGTTTTTATCGTTATGCGTAGGAATATTGCTATCTACACTTATTCTACTTGGTTTTAAATATCAGAGCCGGTTTTTTTTTAGACAAAAATTCTTATTAAGGAAGATAATGGCTGTTGCCCACCTTATTCTTGGGCTAGTAAACACCTTCTTTTATCTTTGGCTTTGCATGTATACCTATAACAGTTATCCGCTTTCCTTAGTCATTCGTATTTTAGGAATGTTGATTTTCTTGTTAGGGGCCGACATTTTTATCGGTGCGGTGTCAGTTATAAAATGGCAGGCTTATCTCCCAGATAAAAGTGCTAGCTTAAAAGATAAAGGTTTATACTCTAGAGTAAGACATCCGATGTATTTAGGTATTTTCTTAAGTACTTTAGGACTAAGTTTAACTTTCGCATCTAAGTATTCTTTTATCTATAGTCTTGTTCTATTAGTATCACTTTTCTTGCTTAGCCTTTTAGAGGAGCTGGACTTAAGTGACCGCTTTAAAGATGAGTACAAGCAATATCAGAAAAAAGTACCTAGGTTTTTTCCTTAAGGTTGGTTTCTGTTATCCTTATTAAGCTATGACAGACAAGGAACGCTTGACCGAGTTATTGAAAAATTCAATAATCCACAAAGAAGTTACGCTTTCTTCAGGAAAGGGTAGTAGCTATTACATAGATGGCAAAATGGTTTCTCTTTCGGCTGAAGGAGCAAGTCTGTGCGCCAAAGTGGTTTTTGAGAGCATAAAAGATTTTCAAGCAGATGCTATCGGGGGACTAACCCTTGGAGCCGATCCTTTGGCGTCAGTAGTGGCTGCATACAGTTTTTCCCAAGGAAGGCCGCTTAATGCTTTTATTGTTAGAAAAGCTCAAAAAGAGCACGGCCAGATGAAGCACATCGAAGGGCCTCTTGATAAACAAGATAAAGTTATTTTGATAGATGATGTAATTACTACCGGCTCTTCGATATTAGAAGCTGCCAAAGTAATTAGAGATATTGGTTGCCAAATTGTTTTAGCTACGGCTTTAGTTGACCGCCAAGAAGGAGCTAGCGAAGCCCTGGAAGCCAAAGGAATAGAATATAAACCATTGTTTAAAATCTCACAGCTAATCTAGTACCAATTACCCTTGAAGTTTCACTCAACTACTTAAAGTAGGATTAACTGCAACAACCTGGTTATTTAAGCAGTTTAGGCTAATTGCCGATATTAAGTAATGAAGGTATAATTAACTAAGGAGATAGTGTATAATCAGTAACTTAGGCCCTGCTTGGGGCCTTTTAATGGCATATAACATGAAGTTTAAAAAGTGTGTTACGAAATTAATAGCGATAATGGTGATGGTCTTTTTAGCAACCAGTATCATCCTTCCTTCTATTAGCTTTGCTTCCTTAAAACCAAAAAAGAAAATTATCAAGACGGCGGCTCAAATCAAAAAAGCAAAAGCTAAAGCCAAAAAGAAAAAAGAGCAAGCTAAAAAGCAGGCCTTAAAAAAATTAGAAGAAAAACAAAAGCGCTTGTTTGCTGATCTGGCAAAAATAACTATTGAATACAACCAGGCTTATACGGAGCTATATCAATTAGAAAGACAAAGCGATGTAAATAAGAAGAAACTCGATATTACTGCAATCGAACTAGATATCAAACAAGAAAATTTAAACAAACGGGCGGTTGCCCTATATACAAGCCAGGAAGACTTCTTGTTGGCTGACATGATTCTAAACATTGTTGATTTTGACCAATTGGTCTCCGAGCTCAAGTTCTTAAGACTTATTGCCCTCCAGGATGCCGACTTAGTTAAAGATACAAAGGATCTTAAGAAAAAAGTAGCTAATAGACAGCACTCATTGGATACAGTCAAGAACCAAAAGTTTGAGGTTTTTAAAAATGTTGAGCAAAAAGCTGATGCCATAAGAAGAAATCTGGAGAGCCAAAAGTTGGTCTCAGCGTTGTTATCTAAAGACTTCTGGTTGCTTCAAAAAAGGGAAGCCAATATTGGAAAATATAATATTAGCTTGGTTTTTCCGGTGCAAGGGCCTCACTCTTACAGCGACGATTGGGGAGAGCCCAGAGGAGATATTCCCGGAGGCCAACACCAAGGCAACGATATTTTTGCCTTAACGGGAACTCCTGTAGTAGCGGTAACTGATGGTATTTTAACTAAAGTAAGCTACGAGGAAACCGGACTTGGCGGAATTAGGTTTTGGCTGATGGGCAAAGACGGAGTTCATTATTATTTTGCTCACCTAAGCAGGATTGCACCGGGTTACAAAGCAGGCCAAGTAGTTCATGCAGGTCAGGTTATCGGTTATGTCGGCAATACTGGCGATGCCAGAACCACTCCTCCCCATCTCCATTTTGAGATGCATCCCGGCGATGGTTCTCCCATCAATCCTTATCTGTTCTTGCGAGCAGCAGACATCTATTAATATCCGTAAGTAGTGAGTAGTTTGTGGTAAGTGGTCAATAATATCTTAGATAGTCTACAATTCCTGTTCTCTTCAAAAAGAAAACTAGTATCATGCCGGCTACAAAGCCACCGATGTGGGCGAAGTAAGCTACACTGCTGCCAGAAGCTGGTTTTGTGATAGCTGCAGCACCACTGACCAGTTGTAGTAAAAACCAAAGGCCTAAAAAAACAATCGCGGGCACTTCAATAATCTGGAAAAAAAATATTAGAAATATTAAGGTAGCTACTCTGCTTTTAGGATACAAAACGATATAGGCTCCTAAAACGCCGGCAATTGCTCCGCTGGCACCAAGGCTGGGGATGCTGGAGCCGATGTTGGTATAAATATGGGCGATGGCGCTTAGTACCCCTGCTAAAAGATAAAAAGCCAGATAGCGAAAATGGCCCATAGCATCTTCGACATTATCTCCAAATATGAAAAGGTAAAGCATGTTGCCGCCAATGTGCAGCCAGCCGGCATGCATAAACATCGAACTAATCAACGGGAAAAGCCTTGGGAAACTAAAAGCGGCTGTAGAGAAATACGTGGCGGGGACCAGGGCATATTGTGATAAGAATTTATTAATGTGGCTACCTAAGGTTAGTTCGTAGATAAAAACACCAATATTAATAATTATCAGCAGGGTGTTAACCCATGGAAAGCGTCTAAGGGGAACGGTATCTTTTAATGGAATCATTTAAATATTATTAGTGTTTTCTGGCCAAATTAAACGGATAACTAGTAATATGGCTATTGCATTATTATATCAAAGGCAAATAAGTAACGTTGATTTTAATTTCCTGATTAAGAAACTAAAGAAAACCTTTTCTTCCAAAGTCTCTTTGCAGGCATTAGACGGTTTACCCTTATCGAGCTTTAATGAGCGTCGTGGCCAGTATTATTCGACTGGCGTACTAAACTATTTGATTGAAAAACTAGCTAATTATCAAAGGGCTCTTACTATCCTTGATATAGATTTGTATGTTCCTTATCTTAGTTTTGTTTTTGGAGAGGCGGATTTAGTAAACAAAAAAGCGGTGGTCTCTATTAGCCGGCTTAAGCCTAAGTACTCACAAGGACAAAGCAATGCGAAGCTATTAACAGACAGGCTGGTTAAAGAGGCCGTTCATGAGCTTGGCCATACTTATAAATTAAATCATTGCAGAGAAGAAAAGTGTGTCATGAGTTTTTCTTCCAACCTTGTTAAAGTCGATAATAAGTCATCTGATTTTTGTTTTGATTGCAAAAGGCTAATCCTTGAGCTATAATTCATTCTTTGTGTTAAAATAACGCAGGTCAATCTTCAAGATTATGCCAAAGAAAAAAGCTAAAAAATCACTAAAACCAGCTAAAATAAGTAAGCAAGCGGCTCCTAAAAAAGAGAGGATTAGTCCTGTTCGGTATTTAAAGCAAGTTGGTTTAGAGCTTAAAAAAGTGGCTTGGCCGGGGAGGCAAGAAGTAATCGTCTCAACTATTATTGTCATCGTTGTTGTATTGATTTTATCAGCAATTACTTTTGTATTAGACATCAGTTTTACCAAGCTGCTAACGAGTGTATCGTCGGCTATCGGCAAAGGAAAGGGTTAATTTAATGGCCAAAAGGTGGTACGTAATACATACGTATTCCGGATATGAAAATAAAGTAAAGACTAATTTAGAGCACCGGATTCAATCGACCGGTATGGCTGAGAAGATATTTCAGGTTATCATCCCTACTGAAGATGTGATGGAGATAAAGGGTGGAAAAAAGCAGGTAACCGAACGCCGGGTATTTCCGGGATATGTTTTGGTTCAGATGGATTTAGGTGATGATTCCTGGTATGTTGTGCGCAATACACCGGGGGTTACCGGGTTTGTGGGTTCTAATGCCAAGCCGGTTGCTTTATCAGATACCGAAGTAGAAAATATTATTGCCCGTACTACTTATGAGAAGCCTAAGCCTAAAACAGAGTTTGAGGAAGGTCAAAGCGTTCGGGTTATTGCCGGCCCGCTGGCTGATTTTACGGGTACGATTTCTGAGATAAATATCGATCAAAGCAAACTGAAAGTAACAGTTAGTATTTTCGGCCGGGAAACGCCTGTCGAGTTAAGCTTTGACCAGGTAGCTAAACTTTAATTTTTCGCTTTTATTTTTTATTTTGACCGAACGAAGTGAGGGAACGTGGCTCCGAAAAAGAAAGTCTTAAGTTTAATAAAATTACAGATTCCGGCAGGACAAGCATCTCCTGCTCCACCAGTTGGCCCGGCATTAGGCCAGCACGGTGTAAACATCATGGACTTTTGTAAGGCTTTTAATGACCAAACAAAAGAACAGGGTGGCAGCGTCATACCAGTAGAGATAACTGTTTTCGAAGACCGCTCCTTTACCTTTATCACTAAAACACCCCCGGCAGCTTTTTTGCTAAGACAAGCAGCTGGTTTAGAAAAAGGCTCAGGTGAGCCCCAGAAAGCTGATGCCGGAGTGGTTAGTAAAGATGCTGTCAAGAAAATCGCTGAAACAAAAATGAAAGATTTAAATGCCAACGATATCGAAGCAGCAATGAAGATTATCGAAGGCACTGCCCATAGCATGGGATTGAAAGTGGAAGGCTAAGGCCGCTATTACCACAGGAGGACAATATGTCAGGTAAGAATTACAAAGCTTCATTAGAATTGATTGACCGCGATAAGCTTTATCTTCCCAAAGAAGCCATAAAGTTAGTAAAAGAAACGGCTAAAGCTAAGTTTGACGAAACCATAGAATTACATCTTAGAATGGGACTGGATCCCAAAAAAGCTGATCAGCAAATAAGAGGAGCAGTCAGCTTGCCTCACGGAACCGGAAAAGAGGTAAAAGTGGCTGTCTTTGCTAAAGGTGAAAAAGCCAAAGAAGCCAGTGATGCCGGGGCTGATTTTGTGGGAGCAGAAGACTTGGCTGAAAAGATAGAGAAGGGCTGGAGCGATTTTGATGTCAGTGTGGCTACCCCTGATATTATGAGTTTGGTTGGTAAACTGGGAAAAGTATTAGGCCCTCAAGGGCTTATGCCTAACCCCAAAGCCGGCACGGTAACTTTTGATATAGGCAAAGCCGTTAAAGATGTTAAGGCCGGCAAAATAGAATATCGTTTAGATAAAGCAGGAATCATCCATGTCCAGGTTGGTAAAAAGTCTTTTTCCGAAAAGGATTTGCTAGATAATTATCTGGCGGTTACAGAAGAAGTAATTAAGGCCAAGCCGGCAGCGGCCAAGGGTAAGTATATAAAGAGCATATCAGTTGCTTCAACCATGGGCCCTGGTATAAAAATCGATCCCCTTAAAGCAACAGAGCATTGATACTCGGGGTCTTGTCTCGTGCCACCCCTCGGTATGATTGTTTGACATTGATCGACTTTGTTGATATAAATACTAACTGTTGTTTTTAATTAAATAGACCGTAGACAGTAGCGACTCAATGGAGTTTAAGAATGCTACCGAGGGAAGAAAGTATCGTTTAAGCCTCTTTGTCTACGAGGCTTTTTTATTTGGAGAAATATGGCTAAAGAAGATAAGAAGCAAATAGTTCAAGAAATTGCAGATAAGTTAAGTAAATCAAAATCGGTAGTTTTAACTGACTATCGGGGCTTAAGTGTTCGGGACATTTCTGAGTTACGCGGCAAGTTAAGGCAAAGCGGTATCGACTACAAGATATATAAAAATACTATGCTGCGGCTAGCTACAAAAGCGGAAAAAATAGAAGGACTCGACTCTTTTTTAGAAGGTCCAACGGCGGTTGCTTTTGATTATGAAGATGAGGTTAACGCTTCTAAAGTTCTAACCGCTTTTGCAAAGGACCATAAGGTTTTAGAAATTAAAGCCGGCTTATTAGAAAACAAGGTGCTCTCAGTTGACCAAATAAAACAGCTGGCCAGCTTGCCGGGAAAAGATCAGTTAATAGCTACATTAATGGCTCGGATTAACGGTCCAATTGGTAGTTTTCTCAATGTATTAAACGCTCCCATTAGGGAGTTTGGTAGTGTAATTAAACAGATAAAAGAGGCGAGCAATTAGAGGCGAGCCAATATCGGATAAAAGAGGTTGTTTAGAGGATGTTAACTAATAACTTGCCTCACGCCTCTAATAACTTTTAGGAGGAAATAAAATGGCTGATGAAGCAAAGAAAGAAAATAAGGAAGAGGTAAAAGAAGAAGTAAAAGAAGCAGAAGCTAAAGAAGAAAAGAAAGAATCCGACTCTGCTGAAGCTACGCCGGACAAGGAAACTGCTAAAGAAGAAGCACCAATAGAGGAAGCCGCTAAAGAAGAGGCTCCAAAAGAGGAACCAAGGGCAGAAGAGAAAAAGGAAGAAAAACCAGCTGAGACACCCAAGGCAGAGAAAAAAGAATCCGACTCAGCTAAAGCTACGCCGGACAAGGAGCCAAAAATAGAGATTAGCGGTGCTCATAAAGAAATTATAGAGACCATTAAGAACATGCCAGTTATTGAGCTCTCGGAGTTAGTCAAAGAGCTTGAAAGTGTTTTTGGTGTTAGTGCGGCCGCTCCGGTAGCTATGGCGGCAGCACCGGGAGCAGCTGCTGGCGGTGCTGAGGCTGCAGAGGAAAAATCCAGCTTCGATGTTATCCTAAACGCAGCTGGGGACAAAAAAATCCAAGTGATTAAAGAGGTAAGAACTATTACCGGTCTTGGGTTAAAAGAAGCCAAAGCTGTAGTTGATGGTGCTCCTAAACCTGTCAAAGAAGGGGTTAACAAAGAAGAAGCTGACAAAATCAAAGCTCAGCTTGAAGGTGCAGGCGCTACCGTAGAATTGAAATAGTGCCTCGTGACTCGTTTCTGGTGCCTGGTGGAAAATCGGGCAATGGTCAACGGGTAAAGTCGAAAGCAATATATGTAGGGGCGGGATATTATCCCGCCCTTTTTTTATCGAAATAATCAAGAATCTACAAATAAAGAATTTTGCTGTAAAATCTAACCTATGACCGATGAACAATTGAACAAGGCAATTAAAATAATAGGAACGCTAGTTGCAATTCTTTTTATAATCCTTGTCTATCTATACTACAACAATAGGTATGGCTACATTAGAGCAAGTAAAGTAGATCATGAAATAAATTATCTCGAGGAAACAGCAACTACCAATCCTAGAAATGCCAAAGCTCGTTATTTATTAGCTAAGAGGTATCAAGAAGAAGGGATGATAGCTGAGGCAATCGAGCAGTACAAGGCTACTCTGACCATCGAGCCGGATTATCATCAAGCCCTAGTTGATTTAGCATCTCTATATATAGATAAAAATAACTACGAGTTAGCAACTAAGTATCTTGATAAGGAAATCAAACTTTCAAAAGATGCATTTCAAGCTAAAACAAATTATTTGTTAGAGGATGCTTATTATTATAAAGGAATTATTGGTCTTAATACCGGTAATCTTAATGCAGCAGAAAAGTTTTTTAAAATGGCTAAAGAGATAAATCCAAGTGACTCCGATTTGTTTTACCAGTTAGCTCAAGTTTATGAACAAAAAAATAATTATTCAAAAGCAATATCGTATTATCGTTTAGCTCTTAAGTATGATCCTTACTTTTGGGAAGCTTATGAGGCTATAGCTAATTGTTATGAGAAACAAGGGAAAAAAGCTCAAGCTCAAAAAGAACTTATTAAAGCTAGTCAAATCAAAGATAAAGGCAGCTATTAATGTCAGGTCAAAAAACTAAACCAAAGGAAAGAAAATTAATATTCCTAGGGGTTCTACTGGTATTGATGCTCTTTGCATTATTCCAATATCTTTGGTATGGGGAAGGTCCCGATACCATATTTTTAACTCGTCCCCGCTATCTCTTTTCAATCTATGGCAGCGACAAATTAGGTCCCCTAAATCAGCCGGTTTCGGTAGCTACCGTAGGCAACCGGTTATTTGTTGCTGATAGCGGTAATGCCCGCATAGCGGTTTTTGATACCCGCGGAAGACCCTTATTTTCTTTTAAGCAGGCAGGTAAAGACAAATTAAAATACCCCAGCTATCTAGCTATCAAAAACGACCGACTCTACGTATCTGATTCAGGACTTGGTAGTATTTTTGTTTTTGATACAGACGGCCAATATATAAGAAGATTTACCCCAAAGGCAGATGAAAAGTTTTCTTGGTCTCCCTTAGCCCTTACTTTTGATGACAACGGTAATCTTTTTGTAACCGACAAAGGCTATAACAGGGTACTAAAATTTAACAACAGCAGTCGCTTGGTTTTGGATTTTGGTAAAACCGCGGTGGTAAACAAAGTAAATGAAAAATTGTCACATTTCTATTTTGCTAATGGCCTAGCTCTAGATAATGATAATAATATCATCGTTTCAGATAGTAATAACCGCCGGATACAGGTGTTTGATTCTAATGGTAAGTTTACTAAATTGATTCCGGTTGCCGGTCTGCCAAGAGGAATTATCTATACTATGGGCAAGCTATTTGTAGTTAACGGTTTTAAACATCAAGTTGAAGCCTATAATCTGTCAGGTAAAATGTTATTTAGCTTTGGAGAGATTGGTTCAGCTAAAGGCCAATTTCAATATCCAAATGATATCAAATTTGCTAGAAGACATTTCTACATAGTAGACTCAGGTAATAACCGAGTGCAAGTTTGGATGTACTAACTCACGTTCAGTGGTTGATAGGTTGCTGTTCAAGTGCTAAAATATAGTTAGAGACTTTTGTGAGATTAATATGAAAAAATATTTTTTAGTAGCTATATTAGTATTGATTTTTACTATGGTTACTACCTTGGCAGCTTACGCAAGCAATGGGGTACATGAAGGCCCCGGATACGCTCAAACTACTGATAAATGCGCAGCTTGTCATAGGGGGCACACCGGCAAAACTCAAAGACTACTTTCCAGAAGCGGTACAGTTTACCAATTCTGCACTTTTTGTCATAACGGAACTGGTGCTAACACCAATGTTGTAGATGGTAGTTTCTCCGGCAATTATACTGCCTGGGGGACGGCTGCAGACGGAGAAGCCGGAGCTGGCCTAAATGGCGGCGGTTACCAAAATGCTTTTTACTATACAGGGCGAGGGGGCCGCAGAAGCGGTTATGGATCGATAGCCAATGATGGAATGAGGCATAATGCTACCGGCTCAGATACAGATATCTATACTGCTTGGGGAAGCGGAAATACAGGTCCCGGGCTTACAATGCTGCTTACCTGCACTAGTTGCCATGATCCTCACGGAACAAATAATCCTGACGGAACTGACGACAGCACCGTAGATGGCACCGAGCGTTACAGAATTCTTAAAAACAGGGTAAATGGGCAAGATTTAGATGTAATTATTAAATCAAATGAAATAGATGCTTTCGGCCGTCATGATTACACTAAAGACGCATATCAAACAGGAACCTCGCAGTTCTGTGCTTCGTGTCATAATCAGTATGTTATAGCCAAAGGTACTATTAGGGGTGGTACCTCTGGTAAGTATGATTCTGGCGACGGATTAGGATCTAAAGTACGGTACCGCCATAAAGTTGGCATATACATTGCTGGGGATGAATACACCGGCAATGGTAGGGACATGGTTGATGTTTTAAATGATGGTGTCAAATTGCCACTTGAACAAGAAGAGTACAATTCAAATATCCAGGGCAATGATTCGACTGCTTGCCTAACTTGCCACCAGGCTCATGGCAGCACGTCGACTATGGGAAATCTGGCCGCTGCCGGGCCAGCTAATAATCCAGCTAACTTTCCTAGCGGTTTTGTTAAATCCAACACACTTTTGAGATTGAACAACCGCGGTATCTGCGAAGACTGCCACATAAGATAGGCTCCTCAAAAATTTTTCAAATTATATTTGACAAGTAGCCTATTAAACTATATATTTATTGTTTGTGACAAAAAGCAAGGGGACCAGGAAAGATTGCTCAAAAATTACCACTCTAGCGAGGTTGTTTTTGTGCAATCATTATACTATTTTCTAACACGCCCCGCAAGCTTTTAACCAGCATCTTAATTTAATAAGGAGTGATTTCGTGCAACTTCAACAATCTGGTTTGAGAACCCGTCAAACTTTTGCTAAGATTCCTGAGATATTAGATGTTCCTAATCTTATTGAAATCCAAAGAGGCTCTTTTGATTGGCTGCTAAAAGAAGGTTTAGCAGAAGCTTTCAAGGACATTTCTCCTATTTTTGACTTTACCGGAACCCTAGCAGTGGAGTTTGCCGAATACGAATTCGGTGAGAAAAAGTATGATGTCGATGAATGTAAAGAAAAAGACATGACTTACTCCGCTCCCTTATTTGTTACTGTCAGATTTATCAACAAAGAAACAGGTGAGATAAAAGAGCAGCAGGTCTTTATGGGAGATTTTCCCCTTATGTCTGATAGGGGCACTTATATTATCAACGGGACTGAACGGGTAATTGTTAGCCAATTGGTGCGCTCGCCCGGAGTTTACTTTGATGAAGAAATAGACAAATCAACCGACAAAGCAATTTATGCTGCCAAAATTATCCCCAGCCGCGGAGCCTGGCTGGAAATGGAGATAAATAAGAAAGACATATGCTCAGCCAGGGTAGATCGCAAAAGAAAAGTAGCTATTACCGTATTATTAAAGTCGTTAGGCTATGGCACTAATGAAGAGCTGCTTTCTTTGTTTGAAAACTCAGAAGCTATTAAAACTACCTTGGATACAGATCCAACAAAAACTCAGGAAGAGGCTTTACTGGAGCTTTACCGGAAATTGCGTCCAGGTGAGCCCCCAACGGTTGATAGTGCTAGAAACCTAATCGATAGTTTATTTTTTACTCCTCAAAGGTATGATTTGGCAAAAGTCGGCCGTTATAAAATCAACAAAAAGCTAGGCTTAAAAATCCCTGTAGAAACCTCTACTTTGACCCGTGAGGATATTTTAGAGACAGTTCGTTATCTTATCCGTCTTAACCAGGGCATTGGAGAAATTGATGACATAGACCATTTTGGAAACCGCAGGGTGCGCTCAGTTGGTGAGCTTATTCAAAATCAGTTCCGTATTGGTTTAGCTAGAATGGAACGCGTTGTTAGAGAAAGATTAACTACTTTAGATGTAGAAACTATTACTCCCCAGCTTTTGATAAATATTAGGCCGATTGTGGCTTCACTAAAAGAGTTTTTCGGGAGCAGTCAGCTTTCTCAGTTTATGGACCAAACAAATCCTCTTGCTGGTCTAACTCACAAGAGAAGATTGTCTGCTCTCGGACCTGGTGGTCTTTCCAGAGAGCGAGCCGGATTTGAGGTACGTGACGTTCACCCTTCGCATTATGGAAGGATGTGTCCCATCGAGACTCCGGAAGGCCCAAATATCGGACTGATAAGTTCGCTTTCTACTTATGCCAGAATAAATGAGTTTGGTTTTGTAGAAACGCCTTACCGTGTAGTCAAGGGCGGCAAGGTGACTGAAGAAATTGTTTATCTTACTGCTGACGCTGAAGATGAGTATATTATTGCTCAAGCCAATGCGCCATTTAACGAAAAAACCGGAAAGTTTTTACAAGACAAGGTTTTAGTTAGAACAAAACAGGGGGAAGTTGATACCCTAGATCCTTCCCAGGTTCATTATATGGATATTTCACCTCGCCAGATTGTTTCGGTTTCAGCGGCTTTGATTCCTTTTTTAGAGCACAATGATGCTAACCGGGCTTTGATGGGAGCTAATATGCAACGGCAATCTGTACCGTTGATAACTGCCAAGGCGCCGCTTGTTGGAACAGGTATGGAGCACCGGGCAGTAAGAGATACCGGTGATGTTATTCTAGCTAAAAATGATGGTACGGTTGTTTATGCTGATGCTGAAAAAATCCAAATAAAAGGCAAAAAGGAAACTGAAGAGCACAACTTGCAACGTTTTCATCGTTCCAACCAGGGTACTTGTGTTAACCAAAAGCCGATGGTCTTAGAAGGACAAAAAGTAAAAGCCGGTCAGGTTATAGCTGATGGTCCATGTACCGACCACGGTGAGCTTTCTTTAGGCAAAAACTTACTGGTAGCCTTTATGCCTTGGGGCGGATATAACTACGAGGATGCAATTATTGTATCTGAGCGGCTCGTAAAAGATGATGTTTTAAGCTCTATTCATATAGAAGAGCATGAGGTTGGGGCAAGAGATACCAAACTTGGTCCAGAAGAAATTACCCGCGATATTCCCAATGTTTCTGAAGAAATACTAAGCGATTTAGATGAAGATGGCATTATCCGGGTTGGAGCTGAGGTGAATGCTGGTGATTATCTGGTGGGTAAGGTAACCCCCAAAGGCGAGACCGAGCTTACAGCCGAAGAGCGTTTGCTAAGAGCTATTTTTGGTGAGAAAGCCAGAGAAGTAAGAGATACTTCCCTTAAAGTGCCTCACGGGGAGACCGGAAAAGTTATTGCGGTTAGAAAATTTTCACGTTCGGCTGGAGATGAACTTCCACCTGGAGTAAACGAGCTGGTTAGAGTATATGTGGCTCACAGACGCAAAATCTCCGAAGGTGATAAATTAGCAGGCCGTCACGGCAACAAAGGGGTAATTTCTAAGATTCTGCCGGAAGAAGATATGCCTTTTATGGCCGATGGCACTCCAGTTGATATTATTCTTAACCCATTGGGTGTTCCTTCGCGAATGAACGTAGGGCAGATTCTAGAAACTCACTTGGGCTGGGCTGCTAAAAACGGTCTTGGTATAAGTGATAAAGAAGTCTTTGTTTCTACGCCGGTATTTGATGGCGCCAACGAAAAGGAAATCCAAGGAAGCTTAAAGAAAGCTAATCTTCCGGAAAGCGGGAAGATTCAGCTCTATGATGGCCGGACTGGTGAGCCTTTTGAGCGTGAAGTAACAGTAGGCTTTATCTATATGATAAAACTGTTGCACTTGGTCGACGATAAGATTCATGCTCGTTCAACTGGCCCTTATTCTTTGGTTACTCAACAACCCTTGGGCGGTAAAGCTCAATTCGGCGGACAGCGTTTCGGTGAGATGGAAGTTTGGGCCTTAGAAGCCTACGGAGCAGCTTATACTTTGCAAGAATTGCTAACCGTTAAATCAGACGATATTGTTGGCCGGGTTAAAGCTTACGAATCTATAGTTAAGGGTGAAAATATTCCCGAACCGGGCATTCCAGAATCGTTTAAAGTCCTGGTTAAAGAGATGCAATCGCTTGGTTTAAATGTCGAAGTTCTCTCAGAAGCCGGAGAAGAAATCGAGCTTAAAGAGGTAGAAGAAGACATTGCCAAGACGGCTGAAAAATTAGGTTTTGATTTGGGTGGAAAAGTAACTGAAGAAGAAGAGCAAAAAGAAGCCATAGGCTTACTTGAAGAAAGCTCACCCGAAGAAGAAACCAAAGAAAAAATCGCTGAGGAATAAGGAGCTTTATGTTAGATATCAATGATTTTGATTTAATTCGAATTGCCCTTGCTTCACCGGAGATGATTAGAAGGTGGAGTAACGGAGAGGTTAAAAAACCGGAGACTATCAATTACCGGACTCTAAAGCCCGAAAAAGACGGACTCTTCTGCGAAAAGATTTTTGGTCCTACCAAGGATTGGGAATGTTATTGCGGAAAATATAAAAGAGTTCGTTTTAAAGGCATTATTTGCGAGCGTTGCGGAGTTGAGGTCACCCGCTCTAAAGTCCGCCGCGACCGTATGGGCCACATTGAATTAGTAGCACCTGTTTCGCACATTTGGTATTTCAAAGGGATTCCTTCGCGCATGGGTTACTTGCTTGACCTGAGGCCGAGAGATCTAGAAAAGGTACTTTATTTTGCTGCTTATATAATCACAGATGTCAACAAAGATAAAATCAAGCAAGACTTAAATATGCTTGAGCAAGAACTTAATCAAGAGATTGCCCAAACACAAAAAGAACTTGAAAGAGAACTAAAGGATATTACCAAAGAAAACGAACGCAAAGTTGCTGTTCTACAAGGAGAGGCCAAACCGGCTGAAGGCGAGGAGGCTGCTCCCCAGGATCCTAAAAAAGTAAAAGATGCAGTTAAAAAGCTTACTAAGGAGCTAAAGAAGCAAACTAAGATTGTCAATGAAGATGCTAAGCACAAAATGGATTGGGGCCGTTATCTGTTAAATACCCTGAAAGATTTAGATTATAAGCAGCTAATCGGCGACGAGATGCTTTTTAGGGATTTGCGTACCCGTTATGATGAATATTTTACCGGAGCCATGGGAGCAGAAGCGGTAAGGACTTTGCTTTCAAAGGTCGATTTAGATGCCGAATCAGTTGAGCTTAGGGAAGTTATTAAAAAGTCAACCGGTCAAAAAAGGAAAAGAGCAGTTAAAAGGCTTAAAGTAGTAACTGCTTTTAAACTGTCTACTAATAAACCGGAATGGATGATACTAGAAAGCGTGCCGGTAATTCCGCCTGATCTGCGTCCAATGGTGCAATTAGATGGTGGACGTTTTGCTACCTCGGACTTAAACGATCTTTATCGCCGGGTTATTAATCGTAATAACCGTCTTAAAAGATTGCTCGATTTAGGAGCACCGGAGATTATTGTTAACAATGAGAAAAGGATGCTTCAGGAAGCTGTAGACGCATTATTTGATAATGGCAGAAGAGGACGTCCGGTAACCGGTCCTGGTAACAGGCCCCTTAAATCACTAAGCGATATGCTTAAGGGTAAGCAAGGACGTTTTCGACAAAACCTACTGGGAAAACGGGTCGATTACTCGGGCCGAAGTGTAATTGTTATCGGTCCGGAGCTTAAACTGCATCAATGTGGTTTGCCAAAAGTCATGGCTTTAGAGCTATTTAAACCTTTTGTAATGAAAAGGCTGGTAGATTTAGGTCATGCTCAAAACATAAGAAGCGCTAAAAGAATGGTGGAGCGGGGTAAGTCAGTTGTTTGGGACGTATTAGAAGAAGTAATTACCGATCATCCGGTACTGCTAAACCGGGCGCCGACTTTGCACCGCTTGGGAATCCAGGCTTTTGAGCCGGTTTTAGTTGAAGGTAAGGCTATTCAGGTTCATCCTTTGGTGTGTACGGCCTTTAATGCTGACTTTGATGGTGATCAAATGGCTGTTCACTTACCTCTGTCAGCTGAGGCTCAAGCAGAATCGCGGATACTTATGCTATCCACTAATAATATACTGTCTCCGGCTCACGGGCGGCCGCTTACCACTCCTACCCAAGATATGATTCTTGGTACTTATTATTTAACTGCCGATAGGCAAAAGGAAAGTGTAGGAGATGGCAAGTTCTTTACATCTTCTGAGGAAGTAATATATGCAGTTGAAAACAAAGACGTAGACATCCATGCCAATATCAAAGTTCGTATTGATGACCAGATAATCGACACTACTCCGGGAAGGGTTTTGTTTAATGAGGCAATGCCAGAAGACTACCCTTTTGTAAACGCTGAAGTAGGGAAGAAGGAATTAGCTCGTATAGTTGAGGATTGCGTAAGCCGCTATCCTAATACCGTTTCTAATATATTAGATAAAATAAAAGAAACCGGTTTTGTTTACGCTACAAAAACCGGTATTACTTTATCGATTGATGATATTACTATCCCCCCCAATAAGTGGGAAATCCTTGATGGGCCAGAAGAAGAAGTAGATAAAATCGAGAACCAATATCGCCGCGGTTTAATTACCAATGACGAACGCCATCAGAGGGTAGTTGATGTTTGGACCAGGGCAACAGAAGATGTTTCTGATGCTATGGAGAAAAACTTCGGTAAGTTTAATTCTATTTATATGATGGCGCACTCCGGTGCCAGAGGAAATATCAAGCAGATTCGTCAGCTAGCCGGGATGAGAGGATTGGTTGCTAATCCTAAAGGTGATATTATCGACCGTCCCATCAAAGCTAATTTTAGAGAAGGACTGACGGTATTGGAATACTTTATATCTACTCACGGTGCCAGAAAAGGTTTAGCTGATACAGCTCTTAGAACTGCCGACTCCGGTTATCTTACTCGTAGATTAGTTGATGTTGCCCAAGACGTAATAATCAGGGAAGAAGACTGCGGTACTAAAAACGGAATTACGGCCTCTGTTGTTGATGATGAAGGAAAGGTTAACCGCAATATAATCGGTCGCTATGCATTAAAGAAAATCCTTGGTCCAAAAGGTAAAGGTGTATTAGTAGAAGCTAACCAGGCAATTGATGCCGACAAGGCTCAATTAGTGGCTGATGCAGGTGTTTTAAGGATTGAGGCTCGCTCCGTTCTTAGTTGCCAGGCACGTCACGGTGTTTGTCAGAAGTGTTATGGATGGAGTCTAGCTGATGGCAAGTTGATTGATATCGGAACAGCGGTTGGCATTATTGCTGCCCAATCAATTGGAGAGCCTGGAACCCAGCTTACAATGAGAACTTTCCATACCGGTGGAGTGGCCGGAGAAGACATAACTCACGGCCTGCCGCGTGTTGTTGAGTTGTTTGAGGCCAGAAAACCCAAAGGCCAAGCCGAAATATCCGAGATTAGCGGAAAAGTAAAGATTGAAGAAGAGGAAGACCTTCGCAATATTATCGTCTACAAGTCCGATAAAGAAAAAGTTTATCAGGTTCCAAGGCGCGTGCATCTAAAGGTCAAAAACGGAGAGGAAATAAATGCTGGTGATATGCTAACAGACGGTTCACTAAATCCTCATGACGTTTTAAAAATTAACGGTCCCAAAGAAGTAGAGCTATATATGCTTAAAGAAGTCCAAGAAGTCTACAAGTCTCAAGGTGTAGAAATAAACGATAAACATATCGAGGTAATTATCCGTCAGATGTTAAAGCGGGTGACTGTAAATGATGCCGGAGATACCGACTTATTGCCTGGTCAAATGGTAGATAGGTTTGTATTCCAGGAAGAAAACCGTAAAGCTATTACAGCATCGGGCAAAGCTGCTACCGCTAAGCAAGTATTGCTTGGCATTACCAAAGCGTCTTTGGCAACTGACTCATTTTTATCGGCTGCTTCATTTCAAGAAACAACAAGAGTGTTAACAGATGCTGTCATTGCCGGGCGTACTGATCCGTTACTTGGCTTAAAAGAAAACGTCATAATTGGAAAACTAATTCCGGCAGCTACCGGTATGCACCGTTATCGTGATATTAAGGTGTTGCCGATTGTTGATGGCAAACCTGTTTCAGAGGAAGATTTTACTGCTCTAGGATTAGGAGCTTCTGCTGAAGCTGACGAAGGGCAATCTTTACTAGATGGTGGAGATCCACTTGATTTAACTGGTGATTTGTTGGTTGAGGATTCTATGCCTGAAGAGACTATTGAGCTTAAGGATGAAGCGCTGAAGGCTGAAGAAATTGTAGAAGAGAAACCTAAAAAAGCCAAAGAGGCTAAAAAAGAAACAAAAGCCAAAGCTGCTAAACCCAAAAAAGAAACTAAGGCTAAAGATACCAAGGCTACTAAAACTAAGAAAAAAGCTACTTCAAAAAAAGCTAAAAGCTAACTGCTAATAGCCAATAACTTAAAAAGGCTCTGGCCATTTAGTCAGAGCCTTTTTGCTTTTCTAGAGACCGTTGACTTAATTACTATTAGTGGTTATAATTGTATATTAAGTAACTATATGGCATCAGAGGAGGTTAGGATGCGCAGAATTATTAGTTTGTTGGTTTTAGTTTCATTATTTGGTTGTTTCTTTGTAGGAACAACGAATGCTTCAACAATATATGTCAAGCCAAAAGTCGGTTATTTTAGAAACACTGTGGCCAGAATTGGAGTTAAATTTCAAGTATCCAAAAAAGTTATTTATAGAAAAACCCGCTATTCAGTTCTAAGTATCCAGGCCAATTTTACTCGAAATGTTAATACGCCAACCCTTCTTAAAGTTAGAAGCATTCTTCAGCATTGGAATGGAAGTAGATGGGTTAAAGACTGGGCTTCTCGCCATTGGATTTCAAAAGGCAGAGTAAGAAAGCTTAACTGGTTTAATACAACAAGGCGAGGCAATACTCCTTATATGGTTATGCTGTTTAGCAAAGGAAACAAAATAAGGGTTATCAATGAGTTTGAATGCCCCGAATGGACCAGGGGAAAAGGTTACGTTGTCCAGTATTATACTTGTAGATAGAGACTGTATTTTAAATGGTTAAGTAAGGAGTTTTTATGACAAAAAAAGTTATTGGATTAATATTAATAGTAGTTTTAATTTCTAGCATACTAGTTTCTACTACAAATGCTTGGCCTTGGAGCAAGCATTATGAAGTAAGAGTGATTCCTAAAAACGCCGGTTCTCTTGCTAGCGGAGCACTGGTAAAGCTTTATAGATGGACTGGTAAGCGCTGGGTTCGGTACAGGCCGCAGAGGAGATGCGCTTGGCGCCCACCTAATTATGCTATCTTTGGTTATGTGCCGGCAAACATTTGGATTTATGCCCAAATTAAATTCAACAATAATAAGGTAGTCAATTCAAAAAGGGTTAAAGTACGAGGTAGTTTTGGATGGGTCAATGTATATGTTAAGTATCCCAGATAATTAAATGGCTAGGAGGGATATTATGAAAAAAGCAATTGTTATATTGAGTCTATTAGTACTGTGTTTCTCATTATTTGCAGATATAGTTATTGCTTGCACAATTAGCCCAAAACCAGTTAGAAAACCTGGCGGATTTCCTAAAAAAGATGCTTGGTTGGAATACTATAAGTATGCAACTTCTAACCGCAAAATAACTATTGGTGTAGTTTATTGTATGCACAGAGAAGGAAGAAGAGGTTCTTCGGCACATAATGTTTGGGCGGTTATTAAATCCGCTGGCTATATTATGTTTGCTGCACGGAGCAAGCTGCAGTTTAAAAAGAGGGGCCGTTGGCATGATGCTTGGAGAAGTGGTTTTTTTGGCCAGTTGGCGGCTCCAGTAAAAGGAGCAATGGGAATTAACACTGGTGACGATAAGCTTTGCGGATACAGGCCCAGATTGTTTTTTAAAGCAGGCACTAACCTAAGAATGATAAGTACTTTTGATATTATGCGGCCAAACGGTACCATGATTAGGAAAAATGTTTGGGTTGCGCGTTACTTTACTGTTCCTCGCTAAATTAAAGTAAAAGTTTAATTTAAAAGGAGCCTTCGGGCTCCTTTTTTGTTGACACCTACCTAATCTGGTGTTATATTAAAAAGCTGTGCCGCAAGGCCATTAGTAAACTTAGCTGTTTTTGTTATAATGACAGCCCCAGTGGCTCGAATGCCCACCTAAAGGTTGTCATTTTTATTTAAAGGGAAGGGAGATAAGTGCCTACACTAGCGCAACTTGTAAGAAAAGGCAGAAAAAAAATAACAAAGAAAACATCTACACCAGCATTGGGGGGAAGCCCTCAAAAGCGCGGGGTTTGTACTAAAGTTTCTACAACTACACCTAAAAAGCCTAATTCGGCACTGCGTAAGATAGCCAGAGTAAGGCTTGTAAACGGAATGGAAGTAACAGCTTATGTCCCTGGTATCGGTCATAATTTGCAAGAGCACTCGATTGTTTTGATTAGAGGCGGCCGGGTAAAAGACTTGCCGGGTGTGCGCTATAAGATAGTTAGAGCAGCTTTGGATGCGGGTGGAGTAGCCGATCGCAAACAAGCTAGAAGTAAGTACGGAGCAAGGAAGCCAAAATAGACTGAAGTCTTAAAGACTGAGGGCCAGAAGGAAAATATGCCTAGACGTGCAAGAGCAGAGATTAGAAAAATAAATCCGGATCCAATCTATAACGATAGGTTGGTAGAGCAGTTTGTAAATAAAGTGCTAAACAGTGGCAAAAAAGCAACTGCTAGAGACATTGTTTATTCTGCCCTAGATATTATTAAGTCAAAAACCAATAGTGATCCTATTGATGTTCTTAATAAAGCAGTTAAAAATGTAAAACCGGTTCTGGAAGTAAAGCCTAGAAGAGTTGGCGGAGCAACCTACCAAGTGCCGGTAGAGGTACCTAAAAGACGGGCTATGACTTTGGCTGTTCGTTGGATAGTAGACTTTTCCCGTGGTCGTCCGCAAAAAACAATGGCTAACTGCTTAGCCCAAGAGCTAATTGATGCTTCAAATAACACCGGAGCTTCAGTTAAAAAAAGAGAAGATATTCATAAAATGGCAGAGTCCAACAGGGCTTTTGCTCATTATAGATGGTAATAATATGGCAGAGAGATTTCCGTTAGGAAAAACCCGAAACATTGGAATAATGGCCCACATTGACGCCGGTAAAACTACTACTACCGAGCGGATACTTTATTATACAGGGAAAACCTACAAGATGGGTGAGGTTCATGAAGGCTCAGCGGTTATGGACTGGATGGTCCAGGAGCAGGAAAGAGGCATCACTATCACCTCTGCGGCTACTACTTGTTATTGGAATGACCATCGAATAAACATTATAGACACACCCGGCCATGTAGACTTCACTGTAGAGGTAGAACGCTCGCTTCGGGTGCTTGACGGAGCAATGGCGGTTTTTTGTGCAGTTGGTGGGGTTGAGCCTCAATCAGAGACAGTTTGGCGTCAAGCTGATACCTATAATGTTCCACGAATTGCTTTTATTAATAAAATGGATAGAACTGGGGCGGATTTTTTCCGGGCCGTAGATATGATGAAGTCTCGCTTAGGTGCCCATCCGGTGATTACCCAGATTCCTATCGGCAAAGAAGATAATTTTCAAGGTGTAGTGGATTTAATTTCTATGAAGGCTTTTATCTGGACTGATGAGTTAGGCGCAGATTATTCGATAAGAGATATTCCCGATGACTTAGCTAAAATAGCTGATGATTACCATCATCAAATGATGGATATTGTAGCTGAATATGATGATGATTTACTTCACAAGTACTTAGAGGGCGAACAATACAGTGCCGAAGAAGTGAATAAAGCTATTCGCAGCGCAACCCTAGCTATCAAAGCTACCCCTGTTTTATGTGGTGCCTCTTTTAAAAACAAAGGTGTCCAGCCTCTTTTAGATGCGGTTGTTAATTATTTACCTGCTCCAAGCGATGTCCCTCCTATTGAGGGGGAAAATGCCAAAACAGGTGACCTAGAAAGTCGGGGGCCTAATGACGATGAGCCATTCTCTGCTATTGCTTTTAAGATTATGGTTGATCCTTACGTAGGCAAACTTACCTTTATTAGGGTTTACTCGGGAAGCTTAAAATCAGGTTCCTATATAGCTAACAGCACTAAAGGAAGTCGTGAACGAGTAGGCCGTATTCTGCAGATGCATGCTAATTCCCGGGAAGAACTGCAAGAAATTTATACTGGAGACATCGTGGCGTTGGTAGGTCTGAAAGGAACAACTACCGGCGATACCCTTTGCCGCGAAGACAAACCTATAATATTAGAGTCCATGTCTTTTCCGGAGCCGGTAATATCAGTGGCTATCGAGCCTAAGACTAAAGCTGACCAGGATAAACTGGGCACTTCTTTAATGAAATTGGCTGAAGAAGACCCTACTTTTAAAGTAAAAGTCGACGAGGAGACGGCCCAGACTATTATCTCCGGTATGGGCGAGCTTCATTTAGAGGTAATTACCGACCGGCTTCTTCGTGAGTTTAAAGTAGATGCAAATATCGGTCGTCCGCAGGTATCTTACCGCGAAGCTATTAAACAACCAGCTAAAAAAGTTGAGGCTAAATATATCCGTCAAACCGGTGGACGTGGTCAGTATGGTCACGTTATTGTCGATATTGAGCCTACGACCGAAACAACCAATATTTTTGAGAGCAAAATTGTTGGAGGTTCAATTCCCAAAGAATATATTCCTGCTGTGGAAAAAGGTATCATCGAAGCTTGCGAAACAGGAGTTTTTGCCGGTTACCCGATGGTGGGTGTTAAGGTTACCTTAGTAGATGGCTCCTACCACGATGTTGATTCATCAGAAATGGCTTTTAAAATTGCCGGCTCAATGGCAGTTAAGGAAGCAGTTAAACGGGCTAAGCCTATGCTGCTTGAGCCTATTATGAGCGTTGAGGTAATTGTTCCCGAAGAGTATATGGGAGATGTCATCAGCGACCTTAGCAGCCGGCGGGCTAAAATAGAGTTGATGGAGCAAAGAGAAAGTGCTAGGGTAGTTAAGGCCTTTGTGCCCTTGGCTGAGATGTTTGGTTACGCTACAGACCTAAGAAGCCAAACCCAAGGCAGAGCTACTTTTACAATGCAATTTGAAAAATATGAAGAAGTGCCTTCTAACCTGGTAGATAAACTACTAGGGAAAGAAGAAGCGAGTTAAGGAGGAAATTAATGGCTAGAGCTAAGTTTGAAAGAACCAAACCTCATATGAATGTAGGAACCATCGGTCACGTAGACCATGGTAAAACAACCCTGACGGCAGCTATCACT
>QZJE01000001.1 GCA_003599235.1 Actinomycetota bacterium
GGGTATATAGGCTACCCCCTTGCTTTAAAGCTTGCCGGCAATCAGGGACTAGTTAAAGCTATCTTCTATGATTTGTTTGGAACAGTCCTCTTTATTTTAACTATCGGGCTCATTATTGCACAGCACTATGGAGACCAAGACAAGAAAATCAATATCATAAAAGAATTATTGACCTTTCCTGCCATAATTGCCTTGGTCTTAGGATTAGCTTTTAAGCCTGTAGTTATCCCAGCTATTATTTTAGTTCCGCTAGTCTGGGTTGGAAAACTTACCATTTATCTTATTGCAATATCGGTTGGATTAAACCTCGAGCTTTCCGAGGTTAAAGGGTACTACTTACTTTTTGCAGCAGTTTGCTTCTTGAAGCTAATCATTTCTCCGCTAATGGCTTTTGGTTTATCAGGTCTTTTCAGGCTGGATGGCCAAGCTTCTTTGATAGCTATTTTAGAAGCTTCCATGCCTCCAGCCATGCTTAGCTTAGTACTCGGATTGAGATATAAATTGAATGTGTCTTTCTTATCGTCTGCGATTTTTATTGCCAGCATAATTAGCCTGTTTACAATTCCTTTGTTTCAATTGGTGGCTGCTAGATGATTATAAAAGGCTTGCTTGATTTAATACTTCCGTCAAGTTGCTTTATCTGTAATTCTTCTTCTAAGAAACCAATTTGTGACATATGCACAGAAAAGATAAATTATTTTGATGCTGTTTGTTCGCGTTGTGGAAAACCTACCGTTGTTTTAAGAGACAGCTGTTCTTTTTGCAGACCCAAAAAACTGTACTTCGACAAAGCTTGGGCATACGGTCCTTACGAAGGAGTATTAAAAGAAGCTATTTTGAGTTTAAAGTATGATAACGGTATAAAAATTGCTTTGCAATTAGTGGACATGGTGTTACCAAAGGTCAATAAAGAGCTTTTAGATGTAGATATTATAACCAGCGTTCCCACCTCTTTTACGAAGTACGTAAAAAGAGGTTATAACCAGTCTGAGCTGCTGGCTAAAGCATTTTCTGCCAATCTGGCTAAACCGTATTACGACTGTCTTTATAGGGTAAGAATTGTTAAAGATCAAATGAGTTTGGATAAGAAGGACAGAGGTCTAAATGTTAAATCGGCTTTTGATGTTAAAAGGGAAGTTAAGGATTTAAGTATTTTGTTAGTTGATGATGTTTTTACTACTGGAGCAACTGTTAATGAGTGCTGCAATGCCCTTAAATCTAAGGGTGTCAAAATTACTAATGTGGTAACCTTAGCTAAGGCTTAAGCTAGCCAATATAGTGCTTTTATGATACAATCCTTAAGTTCAAGTTTTGTAAGGAGGTTTAGTTTTGGTAACAGGAACAGTGAAGTGGTTTAGTGCAGAAAAAGGTTTCGGATTTATCGAACGCGAAGGCGGCGATGACGTCTTTGTACATTTTTCTGCCATTCAGGGGGACGGATTCAAGACTCTTGAAGAAGGTCAGCAAGTAGAGTTTGAAATTACTGAAGGAGATCGCGGACCTCAAGCAGCTAATGTAACAAAGCTGTCTTAGGGTTTAAGAACATAGATACCCCAAAAAGCCCCATATTTTATGGGGCTTTTTTAATGTAACAGTGCTTAGTACCTGGTACTTAGTGCTTAGAGAGTAAATACTGGCAATCGTTAATTATTGACCAGGCTTACTTTATTTCTTACGCTTATCTTAATCACAAAGTACAAAGTACTAGGAACCATTGTTATGAGACCAATTTTATTTTACATAGGCTCAATACCGATAAGAGCATGGGGTGTCTTTGTTGCTACAGGATTTTTAGTAGGCCTTTTTTTTGCTAAATTAAGGGCTAAAGAAAAGGGTATCGAGGCGGCCTTAATTTACGATTTAGCCTTCTGGCTTCTTTTATCAGGAATCGTTGGGGCTAGGCTATTCTATGTTTTAGGGCACACTGATTATTTTTTTCAACACCCCACAGAAATTATCTACATTAATCAGGGCGGCATGGCGGTATTTGGCTCAATAACGTTGGGTTTTTTGGTTGCAGTTATATTTTGCATACAACACAAGATCTCTTTTTTTATGTTAGGCGATATTGTTGTTCCCGGTTTACTAATCGGGCAGGCAATAGGCAGGATAGGTTGTTTTTTTAACGCCTGCTGCTATGGCAGCATAGCTAATGTTCCTTGGGCAGTTAAGTTCCCTGAGTTAATTGGGCATAGACATCCAACCCAATTATACGAAGCTGTCCTAGATTTTATTGTGTTTGGTTTCCTTTGGATTTTAAGAGACAGGTTTGTAAAAAAAGGGACAATGTTTTTATCAGGCATAGCTTTTTATTCAGCTATCAGGTTTTTAGTTGAGCTAATGCGAGTTTCTTCTGGCAGGATAATCTGGCTATCTATTTCTAGCACTATTACGGTCGCCTCATTAATTGGCTTAATTGTGATATCTCTTAAGCAAAGCGGCATTGCCGACAACAGTTAGGGAGCTAAGGGACATAGCTGCTGCAGCAATAATCGGATTTAGTAGTCCAAAAGCAGCAATAGGTATTGCAGAGATGTTATATGCAAAAGCCCAGAATAAGTTTTGTTTAATCTTTCTCATAGTAGCCATTCCAAGTTTGATAGCTACGGCTACATCCATAATGCTATTCTTTACTAGTATAATACCGCCGGTTTCTTTAGCGATGTCTGAGCCGCTGCCGATAGCTATGCCAATATCGGCTTGAGCAAGAGCAGGCGAGTCGTTAATACCATCTCCAACCATGGCCACAGTTTTGCCTTGTTTTTGCAATTTCTTAATTTCGTCGGCTTTTTGCCCCGGCAAGACATCAGAAATGACTGTATCAATCCCGACTTCACCAGCAATTGCCTTAGCCGTTTGTTTATTATCTCCTGTAAGCATAGCAACTTCTATGCCTAGCTGTTTTAGCTCCTCTATGGCTTTAACTGAGTCTTCTTTTAGTGTATCAGCGACAGTTATCAATCCCATAATCTTGTTATCAACGGCTACCACCATGGTAGTTTTTCCTTGAGCTTGCAATTTAGAGATTTTTTCTTGTGTATCTTCTATGCTAAAACCGTAGTCAGCTATCAGCTTAGGACTACCTACAACTATCTGATGGTCTTTATAGGTAGCCTTTACTCCATGTCCTGCAATGGCCTCGAAATTATCAGGAATAGGAACCTCTTTAGTCATAGTAGCGGCTAAAATGGCTTGCCCTATGGGATGCTCGGAGCCTTTTTCGGCTATTGCGGCATATCTAAGTAATTTATCTTTTTCTCCATTTAGGGAAACGACATCGATTAATTGAGGCTCTCCTTTGGTTAAAGTGCCGGTTTTATCAAAGACTACCGTATCCAGCTTGCCAATACTTTCAACATATTGACCGCCTCTAATTAAAATACCAAGCTGTGCTCCTTTGCCTACTCCGACCATGAGTGCTGCCGGGGTAGCAATTCCTAGAGCACAAGGACAAGATATAATTAATACCGCGACAAAAGACCAGATAGCAGTTGACATATCACCGGCAATAAGCCACCAAACAAGAAAAGAAATTATTGCTGTGCCAATTACAAAGGGGACAAAATAACCTGCTATTTTATCTGCTAGACGTTGAACGGGAGCCGAGCTGGCTTGAGCTTGCTTTACCATCTTAACAATTTGCATCAGGGTAGTATCTGCGCCTACTCGAGTAGCTTTGACTTTAAGCAATCCGGCTTTATTCAAAGTTGCTCCGATTACAGAATCTCCAGGTTTTTTAGAAGAAGGAAAACTTTCACCGGTCAGCATCTTTTCGTCAACAGATGATTGGCCGCTAATTATTACACCATCAGTGGGGATTCTTTGTCCTGGGCGAATAATAATTATTTCCCCTAACATTATCTCATCGGCAGCTATTTCTGTTTCTTTTCCCCTACGAATTACTACGGCAGTAGGCGGTCTTAAATCAATCAGTTTTCTAACCGCAGCTGAACTTTTCTTTTTAATTATTTCTTCCATATACTTACCAAGTAAAACAAAAGCAATAATGACAGCGGCTACTTCAAAGTAAACGTTGTTTTCTTTAACCGGGAGACTGTCTCCAAATATTAATATTGCTGTGCTGTAAAAATATGCCGTTAAGGTACCGACCGAAATCAGTAGATCCATGTTGATGCGCCTATGCTTAAGTCCTTTAATGGCACCGACATAAAAGCCCCATCCTCCAAAAATTTGAATAGGAGTGGCTAATATGAAAAGCATCCATCCTCCGTTTAAAAAGGGCAGACTCTTTATGGGGACCCAGGTTAATATGGTTGCTCCGGTGGCTAAAACCAAAAATAGCCCTGCTCGGATGATTGCTAACATCAAAACCCCGCCAAGGGCAATAGATACTCTTTTTCTCATCGAGGAGAGTTCTGCGTCAGGATTTTCAAAGGTGCGGGCACAACTTTCCATGCAAAAATAATAGTCTCTGCCATTTATTGTTCTTTTAATTGCGCGGTTTTTCTTCACCTGCATTCCACAAACGGGATCCACGGCTTTACTCACAATATACCCCCTAGGGGTATCATAATACAAATGTTTCAGATTGTAAATATCAAACTTTGTTTTGCCTTTTCTCGAATAAAATTTGGCTTAATAAGGCGGAAAGAAGAATTATATAAGAAGTTATTCCTAATAGATATAGCCACCCAAACCTAAACCAATCAGTTGCTGCTCTTTGGCAAGCTTTTGATACTACATAATAGATAGACCTAGAAGTATATAATCGATAATTAAGGGTGTTGGAAATAATATTTGGGTTTTGTTCTTTAGCATTCAAGGAAAGTCTTAGCATTTTATTTCCTGGTTGATTGGTTGCCAGAACTAAAATGTAGTTTTTGTTGGCAGCCAAAAAGGGAAAGGACAGCTTGTATAGTAGATCATTAATTACCCCATTATGTTTTAGCTCACCCTCAACTAGAGGTTTATTGTTTAGGGAGTCCTTATAAATCATTAAAACTACTTTATCATTGGGGGATTTGTTGTAATTTAATTTGAAGATGGCAGAATTGAACGAATCGGCAACTTTGATTTTTTGAATATATATTTTGTTTGCATCAAAGTTGAGGCGCCCGCCAATATTAAGATAAACCGGAACATCCACGGTTAGCACCAGTGAGGCGATCAAAAAAAATATTATTATTGCAACACCTAAAAATATTTTCTTCATTTTCAAAAATAATAATAGGGCAGTATATAGTAAAATATTGCACTTAAATCTAGCACTATAATGCCTATGGTTAAAACAACGAAAGCTAAGTAGTCTTGCTTAGTACCGAGTAATTGCCTAAGCCCTAAATAGATTAGCAGGCCTATTATCCCAATTAGGCAAAACAAGTATCTTCCTTGTACTCCTTCTACAATCCCTGTTGTTTTAGCTCCCATATAACTGTTTAGGGCAATGCCGGAAAGTAGGATTGCAAACGAGGATACAAACAAGCATAACGTTTTAAAGGTAAACATTTCTTTTTTTAAAAACAATTTTATTAAATATATTACAAAACCAATGGAGGCTAAAATAACAACATTGTTTAGTATCTGGTAATAAACAACAGTATAGCGGGGCTTAATCCAGCCGAAGTTTGACCAAAAAGAAATATATAATTTTTTTACAAAGTCTGAGGTAAAGAGGTATTGTGTAAAGGACATGTTCTTAAAAGTGTTATGGGTTAGAACACTAAACTTGTAATTCGGCTGAATTGTTTTATAAAGAGTAATATTTCTGATGTAGTAGGGGCCGGCTAAAAATAAGGGAATAACCAGACTAATAATAACCTCCTTAGATTTTTTAAAACTATCTCTAAAAGCTATTATTGATATAAAAAAGATTGGCAAAGCAAGAATGGCAAAGAACTTGGTAAGCAAATTAGCTCCGATAACAGCTCCTATAACGATTGCTTTTTTTGTATCTAAGCCTTTCTTAATTGATAGAACTAGTAGGTATAAAAAAAGCATTAAAAGGAAATTATTTAAGCCATCGTTATTTGCTAGGGTTGATATGTGCATAAACATGGGGTTTAAAGCGACAAAAGCAGAGGCGCTTAAGGCAGCAAACCTGTTTTTTTCAAATATTAAAGTTACGGTTAAAAAAGTAAGTGTTACTATTCCTAAACCTAATAAAGCGTTAGCCATTCGCAGCACGAAAATATGTGTTAGTACAGATGAGTTTTTAAATGGCCAAAGCAAGATAGCGCCTAATATATAATAAAGCGGTGGGTGTTGAGCGATTTGGTTCATCTGAGCTGTATCTGTAGCATTTTTTAACTGAGTCGAACTTACTTTATGTTCAGTGTTTTCATTTCTACTTTCTGGCTTAATTTTATTTCCGGATATATACGGGCTCTTTCCGTTTTGGGCATATTCGTAGAAGTTCATATTATTAAGTGTTTTTAAAGTTTGATTACATAGTTTTGTTTTTCCTAGTACAGGCAGGGCTTTTTCTGTTTGAAGATAATGAATGTAATCGTAATGCTGGGGTTCATCTGGTCCTTGCCATGGCGGAGTAAAGGACATATAAATAAAGGCCCGAACTACAAATAAGGCTAGTAGAAGCCAAATAAATACGGGTAATTTTATCTTCAGCTGCTTAATTATTACTCCCTTATTGTTAGTCTTGCTACTTAAACAATTGTAATTATAACTCTTTTCTTTTTTAAAGAGATTAACAATGATATGTCGATAAGCCCCAGGTTGATTTTTTTTAAAGTTTTTTTAAAAATGGCCGAAATACTCATTAGAAAAGAATAGGACTTAAACAATGGCTAAAAGAACACCAGTAATTAAAGCAGTTAATTTAACAAGGCATTATGAAATGGGCGATGAGGTTTACAAGGCTCTTGATAAAGTGAACCTGGAAATATACTCTGGTGAATTCATAATTATTTTCGGTCCCTCCGGTTGCGGAAAGTCAACACTAATGAGCCTATTAGCTGGTCTTGATAAACCTACGTCAGGGGATGTCTTGGTTCGCGGAGAAAGCTTATCAGCAATGAACGTAAATGCGCTTTCTAAATATCGCCGGACCAAAATCGGGATGATTTTCCAGCAATATAATTTAATCTCAACGATGAATATGGTGGAAAATGTTGCACTGCCGTTGGCCTTTGATGGTCTACCACGCCGCCGCCGGATAAAAAGAGCGATGACAGTTTTAGATATGGTAGGAATTGCTGATCTTAGTACTCATACCCCGGCTGAGATGTCTGGTGGCCAGCAGCAAAGAGTAGGTATTGCCAGAGCCTGGGTTGGCTCTCCCTGGATTGTTTTCGCTGATGAGCCTACTGGAAACCTAGATTCGAAATCAGCCAATGATGTAATGGGCCTTCTTAAGAAATTAAGTGAGAAGTCTAAAAGAACGGTAGTCTTAATTACCCATAATCCTGAATATCTAAGTTTTGCCGACCGCGTTGTCTACCTCAAAGACGGACGTGTGTTGCGTATTACCGGAGATATTAAAAAAGCTTCTGCAAAAAGGAAAAGACACGAGTTTGAATCCCTTGATGGTGTAGGCAAGACTTTAGCCAATACATTGATTAGTGCAGGATATAAAGAGATGATAGATTTAGCTGGCGCTGATATTAAAGAACTTACTCAAGTTAAAGGGCTAACTGGGGCCAAGGCAAAAAAACTAAAAGCAATAGCTGAACATATTATGCAGGCTAGAGAAGGATCATAAATAATGAAGTTTTTTGATTTGGTGTTTTTTTCCGTAAGCAACTTAAAAAGAAACAAGATGAGGACGGTGCTGACGATATCTGGTGTTGTTATCGGTATCGGAACTATTGTTTTTCTGGTTTCGTTAGGCTTTGGTTTACAAGAGTTGGTTATCAAAAAGATTGCTTCTCTAGAGGCTTTAACCATTATTGATGTTGCTGCCGGCAAAAGTGAAGCCGCCAAACTTAATCAAAAATCAGTTGATAAGTTTAAAGAAATTAAAGGTGTAAAATATGTAAGTGCTATCTACAGCGAGCCGGCTGAAGCTTATTTAGGACAGTCAAAAAGTGACTTGGTTTTATATGGCGTAAATCCTGAATATATCTCGATGGAGGAAACGGTCAAACCAGATATCGGTCGCAATATTGAAGGAAAAGCCAAAGAAATTATTATTTCTAGGGCGGCTTTGAAAGTTTTTGATTTAAAGGATGCCGAGCAGATAATCGGTAAAGAGATTAGAGTTGATATAAATATTCTAAAGAATGGAACTATTACCAAAGCAAATACTCCTGAACAAAAACAAAAGTTCAAAGTGGTAGGTATTACTAAAGAAGATAAGAATGCCTATGCTTATACGCCCATAAGCAATCTAGAACCTCTAAAAATTGAAACTTTTAGTAATATAAAGGTTAAAACCGAAAACAGAGAAATACTCAAAGACATAAAGACTAAGATTAGCTCGATGGGATATACCGCTAATTCGATGAAAGACACTGTTGGTGAAGTAAACAAAATATTCAATATTGTAAAGATAGTCTTAGGGGCATTTGGTACAGTAGCTTTATTTGTTGCCTCGATTGGGATTTTTAATACCATGACTATCAGTTTACTTGAACGCACCCATGAAATAGGGGTTATGAAAGCTATTGGTGGCACCAACAAGGCTATTACCGGCATGTTTATTTTTGAGGCGGCCCAAATCGGCTTATGGGGCGGGGTCTTTGGATTATCTGCCGGTTGCGCTGCCGGTTTATTAGTTAACGCTTTTATTAATTATTTAGCCGGCCGCTTTGGCGGAGCCGGCCAGCCAATTTTTTCTACTCCTATATGGTTTGCCTTGATGGCCATATTCTTTTCTTTATTGGTTAGTCTCTTGGCCGGGGTATATCCGGCACTTCGAGCAGGGAAACTCAGTCCTATCGAAGCTCTTCGCTACGAATAGTCTCGGGGTCCTGTCCCGCCGGAAGTCTTTCGTCGTGCTCATCTAAATTGCGCTCGCCGAAAGCCACCGACGTGCCACCCCTCGACTGCTAATATAATCGTGCTACAATACTCTTTCACAAAAGGGTAAACTCCTATTTATGGAAAAGTTTTTTGAGTTAGTGTTGGACTTTAGTTTAGAAATAATCCCTTTATTCTTACTGGCGATCTTTCTAGCTGCTGCCCTAGAGGAGTTTGTATCAACGTCAATAGTTGAGCGATTTATAGGCAAGAAAGACCCAGGCTCGGTGCTTGTTTCCACGACGGCTGGTGCTCTAATCCCATTATGTACATGCGGTATGATACCGTTGGCGATTACTTTAAAGCGCAAAAAGGCGGATTGGGTACCCCTGATGGGGTTTTTAACTGCAGGGGTAGCAAGCTCGATACCGGCCTTGATTCTAACGGCGGTAATTGCTGTCAGCTTGCCCGAAGTTGGCTATAAAATCGTGGTTTTAAGGCTTGTGTGTGCTTTAGCATTTGGATTCGCAGTAGCCTATGTTGCCGGGTTGATATTTGACAAGATAATAGAAGAAAAATCAGTTGAAAAAAAAGATCCGCATCAATTTTGTAAGATTGAAGAGTGCGATTTATGTGAGGCCAGGCAAAGACACCATCTATGGGCTGCTCCCAGATGGAGGGAAGTCTTAGACGATTTTGTAGTTAGTATCAAGGAGTTTGCTCCTTGGCTTATTGCCAGTATCGTTGTAGCTGCATTTATTAGTGCTGTAGCCTCAAGAGATATAGTTACTGCTCTTCTTGGAAACTCAAGTTGGTGGGGGCCATTTGTAGGGGGTCTTATCGGACTACCTTTTTATTTATGTGCCGGAGCTGACGTACCTCTAGTGATTGCTTTGTTGTCAAAAGGGGCAAGTCTTGGAACGGCTATTGCTATTATGGTAGCGGTGCCAACAGTCAACATCCCGGCAGCAGGTTTACTAAAGAAATGGCTGGGAAGTAGGCCAACCATTATTTATCTTGGGACTTGCTGGTTAATTGCCGGAATAGTCGGAGTGCTGGTAAACGTTATTTTTTAAGGGGTTTTATGAAGAAGAGGGTTGTTGTAGCTATGAGCGGGGGAGTCGATAGTGCTACTACCGCTGCTATTCTGAAAGAAAAAGGATATGAGGTAATCGGGGCTACTATGCACCTAATGCCTAAGCGGTATGAGCCAGGGGTTGAACGTTTTGACGGTTGCTGCTCGCTTACAGCTATTGATGATGCCAGAAGGGTCTGTGAAAAATTAGGTATTGCTCACTATGTTCTTAACTTTCGCGATGCTTTCCAAAGAGAAGTAATAGATAATTTTTATCAAGAGTATAGCCAAGGCAGAACTCCTAACCCATGTATACGTTGCAACCGGTTTGTTAAGTTTGAAGCGCTGTTTAAAAAAGCTTTAGAGTTAGATGCTGATTATCTGGCTACCGGCCATTATGGGCGAATAGTCTACGATAAAAATAGCAATCGTTATTTATTAAAAAAGGGAGTTGATTCTACCAAAGATCAGTCTTACGTATTATACGGATTAACCCAAGAGCAGATGTCACGGCTTTTAATGCCGCTGGGAAAGTGGACTAAAGAACAAACTCGTAAAAAAGCTAAAGAGGTAGATTTAACGATTTTCAATAAAGAAGAAAGTCAAGAGATTTGTTTTGTACCCGACAATGAATATGCATCCTTTCTGACAAGGCATTTTCCAGAAATTAACAATCAAGGTCCAATCTTAAATATGGCTGGCGAGGTAATCGGCAAGCACAAGGGGATAATTCATTATACAGTTGGCCAGAGAAAGGGGCTTGGAATAACAAATGATGTCCCATTATACGTGGTTAGAATCGATAAGGAAAAAAATGCTGTTATTGTAGGAGAAGAGCAAGATTTATACAGTAAAGAATTACTAGCCAAAGATGTTAATTTGATTGCCTGGGATAAAATAAAAGAAAATGAGACAGTTTTTGCCCAGATAAGATACAATTCTTCAGCTGCTAAGGCAACCATTGCTAAAAAAAATGGGTTGCTTAAAGTAAACTTCGAAAAGCCGCAAAAAGCAATTTCTCCGGGCCAAGCCGTAGTGTTTTATAAAAAAGACGTAGTCGTCGGCGGTGCCACCATAATCGGGTGAAGGGTAAAGTTTAATTTCTCTTCATTTGTGCAATATTTATACAGACTAATATTAAGGGGGTCTTGGTATGGGAGACAATAATATTATAGCTGCTTGTCATGCGCAAAATTGTCAGTTTAATACTGACATGAGGTGTATGGCTAAAGGGATTACCGTTGTTACAAACGGCGAAAAGGCTGATTGTGCTACCTTTGAGTTAAAGGAGGAGATGTAGATGGCTGAGCAAGGTTTTGTAAAAAAATGTAGTGTAAATAGCTGCGGTTGGTGGAAGAATGATGATTGTATGGCTCCGGCAATAACCGTTGACCGAGGCCCGGAAAACGGCGATTGCGATACCTGGCTTCCTAAAGAATAGTTAATAAATCTCTAATAAGCCGCTAAGCATGCCCATGTTGCAGGTAAAAGAGAATTTTCCGGCTTTATCGGTATTGATAAGCATTTCTTTGGTTTCATAGGGAGTAAGCGATTCTCTTATATCTAGATCAGGAAAAACTATTTCCTCAGTGCAGGTGCCGTCGTCATCACGATAGACCAATAACTTTAAAGCTAAACCCTTTTTGGCCTTAATATAATTTGGTGAATATCCTGAAGGGCTTGCTGTTATCTTTACTGTTTGAAATTGGCCATTTGTAATAGTCTGGCTGTGACCCTGTATTTTTAAAGCTGATGCTATAGCTAAACTAACACTGCCAAAGTTAGGCAATCCTGATAATATCAAGCCCCTATTAAACATAACTAATCCTAAGATAATTACTATAACAGCGGCTACTTTCATAATCTTTGATTGCCATTTATTTGCTACCAAGGTTGTCAGTGTCCCATAACCTAGCATCACCGGAAGAGTTCCTAATCCAAAAAATAGCATAGCTATAGAGCCAGAAATTGGGTTTTGCGAGCCAGCTGCTTGCAATAGGGCTGCAATCAGCAGACCGCAGGGCAGAAGGCCATTTATCAAGCCAAAGCCTATAGCGGGAGTAAGGCCTAAGTGTCTGTTATCGCTATCTTTGATAAAACCAAATAAAGAACGCTCTATTTTTTTGGGCATTCTGGGTGTGAAGTACTTAAGAAAAGGGAAGAATCCGGTTATTTTTAAGCCGAAAAAAACCATAAGGATACCGGCAAAAATGCTAACTCCGCCCTGTAAGTAGCCGTTTCTTGAAATTAAATCAGTGATAATAGATCCAAATAAGCCGGCAAAGAAGCCAACTACCATGTAAGAAACAATACGGCAGATGTTATATATTAGATTTATCCATAAAGAGGGTTTGCTATCCTCTGCTTCACAAAGTACACAGGTCGTAACCATCGAGCCGCACATCCCGATACAGTGAAGGCTACCTAGTAATCCCATTGTGAATAAACCGATATACAAAGCCATACTCTTATTATATACCCGTAGGGGGTATATGCAAATGTTAGCAACCGATTAGTTAATTAGGTTAGAGGGTTAGAGGGGGACGGTTCTTATCAAAAAGCTAAGCTAGTGAGCTTAAATCAAAGAACCGTCCCCACAAACGTCCCACAAACGCACTAAAAAGTTCATTTTTATTAGCTGCAAGTCAATAATGTGGTAGAATTTGCTAAAGTTATAGCAGCTAGTGCCGATACAATATATACTAGCATTTGTATCAGGAGAGATAGTATGAAGTTAAGAAACCTATTCATAGCAGCATTAATCGTAGCAGCCCTATTGCTTCCCCCATTAATAATTACCCAGGCTGATCTTGGCTATAGACTGCCGCAAACTCTGTTGAAGGGTGCTAAGTATCAAACAGGTGAAGTTATTGTCAAGTATAAGCCTACAAGAAAACAGCGTTTAGCTTTAAAAAAGAAATCAAAAAAAGCAGTTAAAAATACCCCGGATTTTAAAGTTATTAAGCTATCTGCCGGTGAATCGGTTAGGGCGGCTTTAAAAAAATTACGAAAGAAAAAAACTGTTGAGTATGCAGAACCTAATTATCTAAGACAAATAACCAGGCAATTTAAGCCTAATGACCCCTGGTTTTGGCCCGCTCAATGGGGACTTTATAATCATGGCCAGTTGGTGTGGGGCAGTTATGGTGTCCGTGATGCCGACACTGATTTAACCGAGGCCTGGTCTATAGAAAGAGGAACCAAGCGCCGCATTATTGTAGCTGTTATCGATACCGGCATTGATACCGGTCATCCTGATTTGGTTAACAAGCTATGGAGGAACAGAAAAGAGATTCCCCATAATAATAAAGATGATGATAAAAATGGTTATATTGACGATTTCTATGGATATAATTTTGCCGGAATATCTCAAAATTATTTAGACAGTGTATATTTCTTAGGCAAGCAAGTAGATGATTTAACCTCCACTTATGCTTATCAATCAATTACGGGAACCGGGGGCTATCTTAGCCAGCTAAGTTTAAGACTAGCTAAAACAGGCCGTCCTTCAGGTGATGTTAGGGTTGCGCTTAGGTCCTCTTTAGATGGTGCCGAACTAGCAGCTTTTACAATCAAGCAATGGGAAATAGGCGATTATTCAGACGAAAGCAGTGTTACAACTATTACTAAAAATTTCAGTAGCAAAGTTAAGCTAACCGATGGTCAGACATATTACTTATATCTATCAACAACGGCTGCTAGCGATTCTAATTATTATACTATTGGTTTTAATAGCGGGGAAGCAACCGAAGATACGGAGAGCTCTAGTAAGAGTTTTAGTACCAAGTTATCAGATGCAGCTACCGACCCTTACGTTGAAGGCAAATTTAAGTATTGGGAAGGAACTGATTGGGTTGAAGGCGAAGACTTAGATATGTTCTTTCAGACAAACCACACTTCTAATCCCCATGACGATAACGGGCACGGAACGCACGTTAGCGGAATAGTAGGAGCCCAAACCAATAATAACATTGGTGTTGCCGGCGCTTGTCCGGGGGCTAGGATTATGTCTATTAAGGCAGGAAGCTCAACAGGTATTTTCCAGTCTACTAATGTTGCCAGGGCGATATATTACGCTATTAAAAATAAAGCCAGTATTATCAATTTGAGTCTAGGAGGCTCCGGACAAACGGCTACTGAGAGGCGAGCCATAAAAGCGGCTATAGATGCCGGTATTTTAGTAGTAGCTGCTGCTGGCAATAGCGGCGATAGCACTATTTATTATCCCTGTGGCTATGATGGAGTTCTGGGAGTGGGAGCTACCACCAACACAGACGAAATTGCCAGTTTCTCTACCCATAACAGCGTAGTTGATGTAAGTGCTCCCGGCAGGGCTATTATCTCTACTACTCCGACCTATAACGTGTCATTTAATATTTATAACAACTATTCCTTAGGCTATGACTTTATGGACGGCACATCCATGGCTACTCCTTTTGTAAGTGGTATCGGAGCCGTACTTAAATCTAGAAGGCCGTCTTTAAGAGGCAGAAAATTAGGCCTGGCTATTCAATATATCTCCGATGATTTAGGAACTAAGGGACGGGATGATTATTATGGATTCGGCAGGGTTAATTCATATAAGGCTATAAGGGGAGATAGGGGAAATCCTACTACTCCGGTTATTACTAGCTCTACTCATCCGTCACAGAGTAAAACCTATACTAAAAATACTGTTACTTATAACTGGAGTGCTAAAGACAGGTCGGGTATTGCCGGCTATAGCTATGTTTTTAATCAGTCAGCAGGTACTATCCCTAATAAAACTATTGATGCCAGGGGTACTTCAAGAACTTTTACAGGGGTAGCTAACGGGCGGTCTTATCTGCATGTAAGGGCGGTTGATAGTTTTGGACATTGGGGGAAAACCTCCCATCGTTCAGTATATATTGACGCTTATAAGCCAAGAACCTCAGCTCCTTCGGCTTCTAGTGCTAGGTTTAATAGACAAGCAACGCTTAGTTACAGGGTAGATGACCCATATACTTCCAAGGCTTTGGTGATTATTAAGATAAAATATGGCAAGTCTTCGTTCTTGAAAATATTTAATTTAGGCTATGTTCCAGTTAATCAGCTAAGAGGCCATAGTTTTAAATGTGACTTACCGGCAGGAAATTACCAATTCCTTGTTTATGCTACTGATAAGTCTGGAAACAAGCAGTACAACGTCGCCAGTAATACCTTAAGTGTTTCCTGGTAGTTATTGACTAAAAAGACCTGTTAAGCCGGCTTGGCCAAGAATTTTACCTTTGATAGCATCTTGAAATTCCGCAATTCCTGCATTGCTATCTAAACTTAAATCATCAATATTGAGGGCATAAATAATAGTCTCATATGGATGGTCTCCACTACCAACGGGAGGTCTGGGGCCGCCATAGCCGGGCTTTTGGTAAGTGGTGTTTAACTCTTTTGCTCCTCCTGGCATTTGGTGGGGCGAGGCGCCTTCGGGCAGAGAATCTGCATCTTTTGGGATATTAATTACCAGCCAATGAACAAACTCGTTAGCTACCGGGTGATGGTCTACCATTACTACCGCAAAGCTCTGGGTATCAACAGGTGCTCCTTCCCATTTTAGTGGCGGGTTTTTATTTTCTGCTCCGACTACTCCCATATTGGCATATTTTTCAGGCATTCTTTCATTATTTTTATAGGCAGATGAGATAAGAGTAAACATTTAACTCTCCTTTATTTTTTAAGCAAACCGAGTAAATCTTTTTCTGTTATCATTTCCACCGGATAGCCGTTTTCAATCAAGTCATCGGCCCTTTTTAGTTTTGAGCTTTTATAACCATCTTTAAAGCGTTTGTAGTCTGAATTGCCAACAACTAGTATGTTTGTAAACTCGTTAACTGAGGATTGGCAAATGCCTCCAACATCAGCTACTTTTTGCATGGCTACCCTGCGCACCATCGTCTCAAGCTTTCCGGTAAAAACCACTGTTTGTTTAAATAAAGGGTGTTTGGAGTCTAATTTTTTAGGGTCTACTTTGGTTAGATTATACTCATTTAGCTGCCTAATGGGGATAAAGCCAGTTGGATGTAGCTTACCAGGGAAAATCTCTATCTTTTCTAGTAATTTAGTTAATGATTTTACCTCTAACTTTTTGGCAGCAAGCCGTACAATTTCAGCGGAGGCATAAGCATCTTCTTTAGCATCATGGTGGCAAAAATCTATCCCTAAATGCTCTGCCATGGCTTTTAGCCCATGCCGATTGATTTCCGTCCAGACTTTTTTGGCAATTTTTACGCTACATAGATAATCTGCTTTAGGGTAGGCAATGTTGTATAAATCCAAAACGTTTCGCAACACTGCAACATCAAAACTAGCGTTGTGGGCGATTATTGTTTCTCCTTCCAAATAATGTTTAATTGTGGGCCATAGTTCGCCGAATTCCGGCTCGTTTTCTACTTTCTTAGCAGTTATCTTATGAATGTAGGTATTAAAAGGGTTAAAAGTGTTTTCTTTAGGCCTTATTAACCAAGAAGCTTTCTCAACAATCTTGTTTTTAGCAACAACCACTAGTCCTAGTTGGCATACGCTCTCAATTTTTTCATTAGCGGTTTCGAAATCCAGGGCAACAAAGTTCATGAGCAATATTATACACTTATCTAACTACAAGCCAGTTTGTTGCCACATTGTATTGGGTGTTGCCAGCCCTGTCTTTGGCATAGACCCAATAACGATAGGTTCCGCTATCTCTGGTAGCAAAGACGTACTTGCGCCATTGGTTGATTGGAGTCCAACCATAACGGATAGATTTAACTGTTCTGTAGACCACTTTGTAAGTTCTACGTCCGCTCCTTCTTACAGCTACTTTAATGCGTTTCTTTATTCTTAACACCGCATAAGCTTCATTGCCAATCACATAAGGATCTTTTGCATACCATTTAACAGCCACCCTAGCAATGCCTTTTCTAGCTATTCTATATGCTCTTAGGTAACGTCTATAGAGCTTAAAATATCGGCGGCGCAGGGTTTTGTTTCTTTGGCGTACATATATTCTGTAATAGTTACGGTATATTCTCTGATATCTTCTAACACTTCTTTTATTAACAACTCTTCTAGCTACGGTTTTTCTGGAATAGGTTTTTGGTTTATAGGTATCAATATTAAGAGGACCGCTGCTATAAGAATGATTGCTGTTAAGACCATCGCTTACCAGAGCATATATATAATAAGAGCCATTGAAGCTGGTATCCGGTCTAAAGCGGTAACTTAAAGATCCTAAAGAGCTGGCAGAGGTATGTAGTGTGCGTTCATTTCCATTTCCATAAGTAGTATCTCTATCAACCCCTAAAGTAAGAGTTACCGGGGCATTATCGGCATCACTCAAATTGTACTTAATATCAAAAGAACCATTTGTTAGCTCATCATCAGCAGCTACTTTTACCTCGTCTATATAGAAACGTCTTTGCAGAGGGTCTTCGTGAGGGTCGAAACGCAAAGCGGAGATGCTATCCCTCCAGCCGTAGCTTCCCACATCGAGGGATAAATTCCGGATATCGTAGGTTAAGTTATTCCAGCCGTCATAAGTTAGAATATCGTTACTTTGCTGCCAGCCTTTGTAATTCGGATAGTTCTTCCAAGCCAGCCTGGCCATAGTGCCTCTTACTAAGTCAAAAGTGCCCGAATAAAGGTATCTGATGGTTAGCCGGTGGTAGATAGAGCTATTAATGCGTTTTCCAGAAAGATTTAAATAGATAAACGGGTCGTCAATAGCTGATCCTCTAATGCTGGTATTCATGGCAGTATAAACACCGTTATTAAAGCCTTGGCTGGTAATGCTGTTAATAGCGGAAATATCGGTATGGTTGCTCATATCCCAAGGATCTCTTCTAACTTCTTGCGCCCAATCACGGCCGCCGGCAACATCAGGATTAGTTATTATAACGGAAGGGGCGTTGTTTATGGTGACTGTAACCGGGTTAGAGATATCGCTACCTGATTTTAAGTAAAGACTATAGGTTCCTCCTGCCAAGCTGCTTAGGTTAAAGCTGTGAGGTGAGGTTGTTCCTGCAGCAGCGCTATCTATTTGGAAGAAATCGTTACTGGTATCACTATCAGCAAAGAGAGAATAAGATTCATCGGGACTATCATCGGTATAACCTAGAGAGGTTGTGCTACTGTTGTTACTGGTAGCCTTAATCCAGTCAATAGAAAATTGGGCTCCGCCAACATTGACCGGGTCTAGTCTTAAGCTAATAGGGCTGCTAGTCCATAGGGAAGTCCAATAGGGGTGGGCATCCATACTATATACATGCCAGCCGGCTTTAACGCTAAACTGAGCAACTTGATAGTTGGTAGAAGTATCACGTTCATAAAACCAATACAACTGCCCGATACCCTCAGCAGAAGAGTACATTCTAAAGGTAACCTTTCCATATTTAGCGGTGCTAATCGGGTTTTGTTTTCCGTCTCTATCAGTTAGTATTGCTTCGCGGTAGCCTCCCCAAAGTAGCCAAACCTGGGGATCATTATTGATAGCTGTGCCGCTAAACTCACCATTATTAAAAGAAGCACCGGTAATATTGCCGTAATTAGACCATACATCCTCTTTATTAGACATATCCCAAGGATCGGCAAATGTATCGGTAGCATAATCAGAGGCTGCTTTAACGGTAGCTGAAGGAGGGCTTAGAGATATAGCGGCTTGGGTCGTGACCGGCCAAAATAGTGCCATAATAATCATGCTAAGTATTGTTATATGGGTCTTAATTGTTGAGCTCATACGGCTATTATAGCAGGCTAAGATTAAAATGCAGCAAACAAGAGGCAATCTTGCATACGCTCATAAAGGGGAAGGCTAAGGGATTATTTCGCTTTACTGATTAAAGTAATTCATATTAAATAAGTCTAATGAAGAAGTATTTTATTATTGTTTTAATAATTATTTTGCTTAATTTTTCAATTGCTAGCGCAGAGCCAAAAAGGCCTAATTCTCTAAGCTCTGATGGCTACTGGCTAATCCTTAATAGCACCTATGATGGCTATATCAACAAGTGCTGGGATGACAGCAAGGGGCTCTATATTGACATAGCTGCCCTAGGGCCCCAACTAAAAGCCAATCAGGCGATGCTTTTATTTCATACTATGAGGCTTATAAGCTCAAGGGCAAGAAGTGAGGATTCAGTTCGCTTAAGAAGGCTGCTTGACAGCCTTCTTAACGATTTCAATTATTACAAAAAATTCCAAGATAGTTATATTGCTAATGGTAAAAGAAGATATTTTGCAGTTAAAAGAGCCTATTCGCCCTCTACTTTAACGGTATTTATAGGAAATCGTTTGCAAAAAGAATACGTAAACTTCAATATCATGAACAAAAATCGCTATAAACCCAAAAAATACATTATTTTTTCAAAGCCTGTGCCCAGGGGAGCCAGGGTAAGAATAAGATACAGAAATCTAAAGACTTTTCACACTACATTAGGCGACCCAAATAGCGCTTTTCATCATGCCTGGAATTACCAAACTTGCGAAGCGCTCTACTACGTTTATTTATACCGTAAACAAATAAACTTAAGTCCAAAAAAAGCAAACCAGATTATCGGGGCACTAAAGACTATTGCCGGTCATAGCTTTAAGTACATGATGGCTTACAACCAAGAAGGGCTGGCTTGGGACAGCGGAATTTTGAGATTTGCCTACGCTGCAACCGGCAAAAAAGTCTATCTTAAAAAATGGAAAGCAGATATGGAAGCTACGCTTAAATATCTGTCTAAGAAAAGGGGCAAAAACAAGTTGGCTGATTTTGACGGTGATTTTACTCTTAATTACGACCCAACGAATAATAATAAGCCGCTTTCCTGGGATACCCAAGAATACTCCAATATTGTCTTAAGAGCTCTTGATGACATCGTTTATTTGAAAAAACGGGCTGATTTAACCAAGCACCCTAACTTTAGGCTACTTTTGGGGCTTCGCCAGAAGAACTTAGGTAACTTCATGATTAACGGTTATCCTAATTGGGATACTAGCTATAGCCGCTACCGCCAATTTGTATCGCAATACTGGCCCTACAGCTTATATTCTCTTAAAACTATTATGCTTACCCCTAAATATAATCAGCAGAAATATGATAACCGTTATGCCCGTTATTTATTTGATCAAGCGGTCTTTACCTACTCATCTATGGATTCTTATAATAGCGATCCGCTTGATGGGGCAATTAGCCTTGATACGCAAGGAGTTAGGCCTGCTAATAGAAATAGTTATGATAATAATAAGATATCGGCTAATGCTGATTTTCTGGGACAAGCATCACTTCTTTTGATGCATTATAAAATCAATAGAATTGCGCCTCTAAAACCTAAAAATATTTGGCACTTTGCTCCTGAACAGCAAAAGCTGGCTGTTTCTACTTCCTATTATTCAACAACGGTTGTCGGGGCTACAAACGGAACAAGTAATGCTAAAGGAAAAAGCTATGGTCTACCTTATGGTGGCTTGGAAATGACTACGTTAATGACACTAAGCAATAAGCCTTACACAATGAACCGTCCCGCAAGCCGGGCGAGCTCATTTAATTTTCGGATTGTAAATATTAAAAGCAAAAAGACAATTCTTGACACCTATAATGCTTTAATCGGCAAACAAGCCTATTATCAGAAAAAGAAAAAAAGACCTCTTAATCTAACAAAAAGTCCCAACGGAAATCTATCAGTAACTAGGCCTTACGGGCTTAAAAAACTAAAGCCCAGTTTTACTAAATTGCTGTTAAATGGCAAGATTGCTGTTGGTAAAAATTATGTATTTAGCAACTCTCACCAATTTTTTAATGATTACATTTATTTAGTGGAAAAAATTAAGCAGAGAAAAAAGCAAGCAAGATACAGCCCGGTTAAAATTAGTAAGTCAATGCCCGCCAGTAGCTTTATAAATACTATTATAGCTTCAACGGGTAGTTCAGATACGACAATATTTGATAAAAGCACTAATACGGCTAGAAACTTCTATGATGTAAAGCTCTTAAGGTATCTTCATTACCAGGGAGATGGTTTTGGTTTGTTAATAATCCCGCGTAAGATAAGTTGGGCTAAAAACAGGGTTATAAAGGTTTCGCCTAGACAGCACTATGATAATTACAACACTACAGGAGTGCGCCCGGTTAGCTTTATTATTCAATCTGGTCAAAGACTGACAAATACTACTTTTTCAGTGATATTTGCTTTTACTAACGGGACTAGGGTTGATGCTGAAAGCAAATATCTTTCAGCTAAAAGAAGATTTAAGTAGTGGGCCCAGTAGGACTCGAACCTACGACACGCGGATTATGAGTCCGCTGCTCTAACCAACTGAGCTATGGGCCCGAAAAGAAATAACAAATGAAATTATACCAAATATTAAAATTCTGAATACACAGGGCTTGCAACACAACTCCAATCAGTTAAAATTTATGTTAAGTAGCAGTAATTAGGTGCCGATACTTTAACTATGTAGCAAAATAAGGAGCCCTCATGAAAAAAGTAGTTGAAGCTATAATAATAACTAGTATTATAATTTCTTTAATCTTAACACCCTTAGGCACATTCTCAGCTTATAAAGTATCCAAAGTACCGGTATTTAGCCGGGTAAAACAAAAAACTTATATGCCGGGAGAATTACTGGTTAAATTCAAATCATCTGCCACCTCAAAGATTAAATCATCAATATTTAGAAAAGCCGGCGTTGCCAAAACTTTAGTTAAGCTAGGCCGGCGTAATAAAAAAAATATATTTCATCTGCAGCTTAAAAAAGGAATATCGGTTAGCAGTGCTTTGCGCAAGTTTAAGCGTGACAGAAGAGTTTCTTTTGCCGAACCAAACTATATCCGAAAAGGCGCCTACACTCCCAACGATACCGATTTAAGTAAGCAATGGGGGCTTTATAATTACGGTCAAGTAATTATTGATAGTGCCGGAACTGCTGATGCCGATATCGATGCTAAGGATGCCTGGGATCAAGAGGTAGCTGCTAATGCGCCAACAGTTGCTGTTATCGATAGCGGTGTTGATATCAGTCATCCGGATTTAGCAAATAAGATTTGGAATAATAGCGATGAGGTTGCCGGCAACAATCGTGATGACGACCACAATGGTTATGTTGACGATGTTAACGGCTACAACTGGGCGGGTATCTCCCAAATGCATCATAATGCCAGTGCCAGGCTTGGGCATCGCGGGGGCATAAGTATTTATGCTCAATCTATTACCGGCAATGGGCGCAAGTTAAGCAGTGTTGCTCTGATAATAGGCAGGAGAGGCCGGCCTAATTTTGGGATTAAACTATCCGTTAGAAGTTCACTGGCCGGTCGCAACCTAGCCGAAGCTAATATTTCTTCAAGTGAGGTAGTCCCGGCAGGAGACATGGTTTTAAAAAACCTTAACCGGGCAGTTAACCTAACCGAGGGCCAAACCTATTTCATTGTAATGAAAGTTTATAAAACCTCTAAGTCTGCTTGGTATAATATTTTCGAAAACCACACCAGCTTTGCCGATTCCCTAACTAATCCTTATGCAGGCGGGTTCCCGTATTATCATGACGGCTCGTCTTGGAGGGTAATGGGAGTAAACGATGATTTTTTCTTTATCACTAATCGCAATAACGATGTAAGAGATGATTTAGGCCATGGCAGCCATGTTGCAGGCATAATAGGGGCGGGGACAAACAACAATACCGGTATTGCCGGGGTTGCGCCATCAGCTAAAATTATGCCTCTTAAGATTATCGGGACAGGAAACCATCTATATGCCGAAGATGCTGCGGCTGCTATTTATTATGCGGTAGACAACGGAGCTAAAGTTATTAATATGAGCTTCGGCGGCTATAATATGTCGAATGCTGAAAAACAAGCGGTCCAGGATGCCTACAATGCCGGTGTTGTCCTAGTTGCCTCTTCTGGCAATGATGCTACTAGCAATAAATCGTATCCTGCAAGTTTTAGCCAGGTAATTTCGGTGGCAGCAACTGATTTCAATGATAGAATTGCTGCCTTTTCCAATCTTGGCAATACTATCGATATCTGTGCTCCGGGTGTTGATATTTACTCAACTGTGCCGACTTATCCTGTAGGATTTAACTGGTTGGCTCTTAATTACGATTATATGAACGGTACTTCCATGGCTGCTCCTCATGTAGCCGGTGCAGCAGCATTATTTATATCTAAGTATCCCGATAAACCTAATTACGTGGTAAAGGCGGCTTTAGAGAAATTATCGGATGATTTAGGCTCAGCTGGTTGGGATAGGATTTATGGCTACGGCCGCCTAAATGCTAATTCGGCTATGAATGGAGATAATGTTGCTCCTCAGACTCCTTATGATATTAAAGCCGGGGTTAGGAGATACCCGGGTAATTATTTTCCTAACAAAAGAATTCGACTTTCTTGGGAAGCTGATGATAACGTTAAGCTAAGAGGCTATGCGGCTGCTATCAATAATGATACTAGCTATGTTCCCAGGCTTCTTACCCTTAGGGGGCGTGACTATACTTTTAGAGCAGACAACGGCATTTCGTATTTCCATATCAAATCGGTTGATTGGTTTGGTAATTCCAGTGCCACTGTCCATTATGTGCTTAAAGTAGATACCTTCAAGCCATTAACTTATGCTAACTACAGGAGTACAGCTTATCAGAATAGAACGGCTAGAATTTATTACTATGTCTCGGATAAATATTCAGAAAATAAAGCCTATGTCACCATAGTAATTGGCAGGGCTAACTCTCGTGGCCGAATGGTGACAGCTAAAACATTAAGCTTGGGATTAGTTGATATCAATAAATGGAGCAGCACGGACTTTATTGCTAACCTTCCAAAAGGCACTTACCAATTTGTTGTTAGAGCTATAGACCAAGCAGCAAACCGCCAAAGAAGAACCGGTGGTAATGTTTTGGTTGTTAAATAGGTGGGTATATCTCTCCAAATAAGTTTTTAGGAGGGATTATGCAAACTGAACAACAAGCTATGATGTCCCGCAGCTGGGGATGGATGCTAGTTCAAGGACTAGCTACTCTAATAATAGGTTTTTTCCTCATCACTGCTACAGCAGCAACATTGTTAGTGTTGGTTACTTTTATTGGTTTTTATTGGCTGGTTAGAGGAATTATCGATTTGGTCGCCATGTTTACCCCCGAAGGGCGGGCTCATTGGGGTTGGCTGCTTTTTGTGGGCTTACTTGGGGTTTTTGCCGGTTTAATAGTTCTTAGGCATCCATTGTATAGCTCGGCTTTAGCTCCAACCGTGCTGGCCATCATTTTAGGTATAGATGGTCTAATAATGGGTTTTGCTAATATTTTCCGGTCTTCTGCTGGCGATGGATTCGGTGCATTTGTTTTGGGCATTCTAGATATCATTATTGGTGCGATATTAATAGCCAATCCTTTTATCGCGGGAGCCATTCTGCCCTTTATTTTAGGATTTTTTGCCATTATCGGCGGAATTGTTCTTATTATAAATGCATTTAGGTATAGAAAAATGCGCAAGATGACTGCGGTTCCCGAAGAGAAAAAAGCCGCTTAAAATGAGTAAGAAAAATAGTTACCGGCCAGATGAAATCAAAAAGCTAGAATCGCAACTAGCAGAGCTTAAGAGCCAAAACGAGCAATTAAAGAAAAGTGCTCGGGGTGGACAAGTTGGTAAGCCTAGTTCATGGCATAAGACCTTAGTGGCAATTTTGCTGATATTAGGTTTGGTATTAGCTCCCTTTTCAGTAGCGGCTGTTTGGCTTAACCGCCAGGTAGTTGATACCGATGCATATGTCAATACCGTGGGGCCACTAAGCGAAGATCCGGCTATACAGACGGCGGTGGCTAATTATGTTACAAATCAGATATTTACCCAGGTTAATGTGACGCAGAAAGCAAAGGAGGCTCTGCCTCCCAACGCTCAATTTCTAGCAGGCCCATTATCTGAGAATATGCGGGGTTTTGTAAATACTGCTGTAAAGAAGGTGGTGGCTACAGACCAATTCAATAAGCTTTGGGTTCAAGCTAACAGGACAGCTCACAATGCTTTAACACTAGTTATTGTTCCCAAAGAAGGCGTAGTCTCTACCGGCGGCGGCCAAGTTACCTTAAACCTGGGCGAATTAATGAATCAAGTAAAAGCTCAATTAAGGCAAAGAGGAATTACTATCTTTGATAATGTAGATATCTCAGGGATTGATAAACAACTAGTGCTTTTTCAATCAGATACACTGGCACAAGTACAAAGCTATGTAACTTTTTTAAATAACTTGGCCATTATTTTACCGCTTTTATCCCTAGCTTTTATTGCCGGCGCCATTGCCTTGTCACCAGTTAGAATAAGAACGACATTTTGGACCGGGTTTGGCTTGGCAATTTCTATGGCAGTTTTACTAGTGGCTCTAGCTATTGCTAAGCAATACTTTTTAAATACTGTAATTTCTAATCAGATTTCTTCAAGTGCAGCCTCGGCTTTTTATGACACTATTGCTGCTACGCTTCGATTAGCTGCCCGGGGTTTTGTGCTATTAGGCCTTATATTAATGTTAGGTGCTTACTTTGCCGGGGATTCTGCTAGAGCAGTGCAGCTTCGTAGCCGAGCTATCAACTGGGTTCAAGCCTTAGGTGCGGGTTATGATTTTGGGAAACCGGGGGACTGGATTGCTAATCATAAAATGGGATTGAGGATTGCCGGGCTACTAATAATTCTATTGCTTATCGCTTTTGTAAGCCAAATCACGCCCTTAGTTGTTTTGACAGCCCTAATAATCTACTTATTATTTCTTGGCGCCATAGAATTTTTTGGGCGAGCGCCGGCGCACCCACTACCGCAATAATACGAGGTCACAGACTTGCAAATCTCAAAAACTATTGACAAATCGCTAGATTCTGCTACACTAAGTTAATATATGATTACTTATAGTAATAGAAGTAACCAAAACGCAGAGTAAAATAGTAAGCCTTTCTTAGGCTAGCAAACGCTGGCCAATTTCCTTTTCTTAAAATCCCCAAGGGTTATTTGCGTGCGAGCACGCATGCGGCATGCAGGGAGAAGGGATGAGGGACGAGAGTTGAGAGGCAAGGAGGTTTGAAATGCAAAGGATAGTAAGGATTGTCTCGGTAATGCTTATGGCAGTAATGGTATTTATACCGGCTAACTTGACTATAGGCTTAAAACCAAAAAAGACAAAACCGAGGTCAAAAAAGAAGAAGGTTAAAAGAAAGCTAACCTTGAATGAAGCTAAGAAGCTTCATTACAATCACACCCATATGCAAAACAGGCATTGGGTTGCTCTGATGCATACCTTAAAGAAAATAACTAGGGTTAAAAACAGAATGCGCAGAGTTAAAACGAAAGAAAAGTATCAAGAGTTAAGCAGCTTGGTAAGAAAGCTAAGAAAAGCAGCTCATGTACATAAGCATGCTTATTCTTTTCATGCCAGCAAAGCTAAAAAGTGTAATGCATTGATAAATAAGTTTTCACTTACCACTACCATGGTAGGTGAAGCCAGCAATTATGCTGACCATAGCTGTAACTATGGAAGAACTATTACCGCAGCCATGCGCGGTTTTAGGGGAAAAAAGGTTAGAGTTACTAACTTGTCAAATAATAAATCAGTCACTGTATTAATCAATGACTATGGTCCTGCCAGCTGGACCGGCAGGGTAATTGACTTAAGCCAGGCTTCTTTTGCTAGAATTGCTCCTCTAAGCCAGGGAATAATCCCTAAGGTTAAGTTAGAAATTTATTAACTAAGTAGGGGCGGACCTCTGTGTCTGCCCTTTTAGGTTAAATCCAGGTTAAATCTTTATTTATTTCCTCCTTTTATTATTTAAGATGTTTTAGAATAACAACGAGAATAAGATTCTTTAAGGAGGAATCAATGAAGAAAGTATATGTTTGTTTAGCATTATTGGCTGTAGTTTTGGTCGGATGCAAGGGCGGGGGCTCAACCAGCAAAGCTATCCAGATTCAGGGCTCTGATACTATGGTCAATCTAGCTCAGGCTTGGGCTCAGGAATACATGGCTCAAAACTCAGATGCTGATGTTCGAGTTGACGGCGGTGGCTCTAGTGTAGGTATCCAGTCTCTAATTAAAGGCACTACCGATATTGCTAACGCTTCCCGTCAAATGAAATCCGAGGAAGTTGGTGATGCTAAAGCTAAAGGGTTTACTCCAAAGGAAACCATTGTTGGTTATGACGGTATTGTAGTAGCGGTGAATAAAAACAATTCAGTTGAGAAGCTCACTATTGACCAATTAGCCGATATCTTTTCCGGCAAAACAACTAACTGGAAAGCAGTTGGTGGAGCGGATGGCAAAATCGTTCTTTTGTCCAGAGAGAGTTCTTCTGGAACTTATGAGTTTTTTAAAGAGCATGTGCTAAATAATGGAGATAGCAAAGGAACAGTCAACTTTGCAGCATCTGCGTCTTTGTTAAACAACTCTTCTCAAATCGTCGATCAGGTAGCAGGAAACAAAAACGCTGTCGGTTATTTTGGAATGGGTTATTCAACACCCAACATTAAAGAAGTAAGTATTGCTAAAGATACGAACAGTCCCTATATCAAACCTACCGTTGATACCGTAAAGAGTAAGGAATATACTATCTCCAGGTCTCTTCAGATATACACTCACAGCGATGCTAACGGAGTTATTAAAAAGTACATCGATTTTATTCTGGGAGAAAAGGGCCAGGAAATAGTGGAAAAATCCGGATTTGTGCCACTTAATTAATGGACTATAAAGCAGTTAAAGAGTTTGTTGTCGAAAAAGCTATTTTAGTTTGTGGCTTAGTTTCGATAATCGGGGTAATTTTAATATTTTTCTTTTTGCTAAGAGAAGGGGGTTCCTTTTTTCTAAAGGTGCCCCTTTCTGAGTTTTTAACTGGTAAAAATTGGTATCCCACTTCTACTCCACCACAGTTTGGTATTTTGCCATTACTCCTAGGCTCCTTAATTGTTACCGGTGGTGCTGTACTTTTAGCAGTTCCCTTAGGAGTTTGCGGCGCTATCTTTATCGCTGAGGTGGCAAAGGGAAGCCTTAAAGAGTTTTTAAAATCCGGTGTCGAGCTAATACAGGCTATCCCCAGCGTGGTATTAGGTTTCCTGGGAGCTAAGGTGCTTGGAGCTTATGTTATGGATTGGTTTGGCTTAGATACCGGACTTACCGCCTTTACTGCTTCATTGCTACTGGCTTTTATGGCACTACCTACCATTATCAGTGTGATGGAAGATGCGGTAACTGCTGTTCCTCACCGTTACCGGGAGTCCGCTATAGCTATGGGAGCAACCAGATGGCAGACTATTTATCGTGTTGTTCTGCCAGCTGCAGCCAGCGGCATGGCGGCAGCTATCATGCTTGGAATTGGCCGGGCAATTGGGGAAACCATGGTAGTGGCTATGGCGTCAGGAAATGCCGCTATTATTCCCAAGAGTATCTTTGATCCTGTTAAAACCCTTACCGCTACTATCGCTACCGAGATGGGCGAGGCTACCGGTACTCATGCCCTAGCTCTTTTTGCTATCGCTATCGTTTTGTTTGCAATAACCTTGCTGGTAAATGTTACAGCAGACTTTTTGATACATAGGAAGCGGGTTAAATGAGACACCGTATTGATCCTAAAATAGTAGAAAAAGTTGTTTTTGGTTTTTTGCTAATTGTCTCGATGCTTATTCTCATTCCCATACTCTGGGTTTTCTTGATTACCTTAAAAAATGGATTAAGCGTTATTACTTGGGACTTTCTAACTACAAGCCCAACCATGAATGCCGGCGGAGGTATTTATCCGGCTATTATCGGCACTCTTTTGCTTGTTGTAGGAACGGTAATTGTGTCTTTACCAATAGGCCTTGGAGCGGCAATATATCTTAGTGAATATTCTGCCAAAAATCTTCTAACAAGAATAATCAGGATTGGCATTGTAAGTTTAGCCGGTATTCCATCCATTGTTTACGGCCTTTTTGGTTTTGCTTTTTTTGTTATATTTTTAGGTCAATTTCTACCAATAGATTGGCGTAAAAGTCTCTTAGCTGGCTCTCTTACATTAGCCTTAATGGTTTTGCCGGTAGTAATAACAGCTAGCAGGGAAGCTCTTGAGGCGGTACCGGAGCATTTTCGGGAAGTGAGTTTGTCTCTGGGGGCTACTAAATGGCAGACGATAAGATATGCGGTTTTGCCTCATGCCTTACCAGGGATATTAACAGGAACCATTTTAGGAATTGGCCGGGCTGCAGGTGAGACTGCTCCCATTATCTTTATTGCTTCAGCTTGGCTAGCAAGGCTTCCCAATATCGGCAATTATTATATTTTCAGCGGTTTTATGGCTTTGCCGACTTATCTTTATTCGACTTTTGCCAACGTTGGCAAGTATATCGAAAACCCTAACACCCCTTATGGCATTGCTTTAGTGCTGATGATTTTAGTGTTTATTATTACTTTGCCTGCTATTCTAATCAGAGCCAAGCTTAGACGAGGTCGCAAATGGTAGAGACAAGAATTGTAATAAAAAACTTAACAGTATCTTTTGAAGAAGATAGTTATTGCTTAAAAGACGTCAACCTTTCCATTTTAACAAATGAGATATTAGGAATTATCGGCCCTGCGGGCAGCGGAAAAACTACTTTTCTAAGGACGCTAAATCGTTTAAACGATCTATATCCTGATTTTAAGATGGAAGGCCAAGTGCTGCTAGATGGCAAGGATGTTTATTGCGGATGGAATAAAAATAAATTAAGAAAAAACGTGGGGATGGTTTTTGCTATGCCCAATCCTTTACCGATGAGTATCTACGATAATATTGCTTACGGCCCCCGGATGGCAGGCATTAAGAAGCGTAAAAAATTAGATGAGCTCGTAGAAGAAAGCTTGCATTCAGCTTATTTATTTGACGAGGTTAAAGACAGGCTTGATAAGCCGGCGTTGAAACTTTCCGGTGGTCAGCAACAAAGGCTTTGTATTGCCAGGACTTTAGCGGTTGAACCCGAAGTAATACTATTTGATGAGCCTTGCTCGGGGCTAGACCCCATATCAACAGCCAAAATAGAAGAAGCAATGGCCAAATTAAAAGAAGAATATACCCTGGTTTTAGTAACCAACAACACTAAGCAAGCAGCCAGAGTATGTGACCGGACGGCCTTTTTCCTAATGGGGGAACTAGTGGAGCTAGATGATACCGATACTATTTTCACGGTACCAAAAGATAAACGAACAGAGGATTATATAACAGGAAGATTCGGTTAAAATGCAGGGCAATGGTCAACGATCAGCGGGCAACGGAATATCGGATATTAGCTTTGACCTTTGCACCTTGACCTTCGACCAAAGGGGTGTCCAATGGACAAGTATTTAATGGATACGGCGGCCTTGGAGCCGGTTGCCCAGATAAAGATAAAAACAACTAATCTTGATCTATTCTATGGTGATTTTCAGGCCTTAATTAATGTCAACATGGAGATAGCGGCTAATAAAATTACGGCTCTAATTGGGCCCTCTGGCTGCGGCAAGTCAACTTTACTTAGGGTTTTTAACCGCATGAATGACTTAATAGAAGAATGCCAGGTAACCGGAACCGTTTTGATTGATGATCAAGATATATATCTTCCGGGAACTGATTTAATTGATCTTCGCAAAAAAGTAGGTATGGTATTTCAGCGCCCAAACCCTTTTCCTTTGTCGATATACGAAAATATTGTTTTCGGTTTAAAAGTACATGGACTGGCCAGGAAAAGTGAGCTTGACTATCATGTGGAGCAAAGCTTAAAGGAAGTCATGCTTTGGGACAAACTTAAAGATAAGTTGCACCGCAATGCTCTAAGTCTAACCTTAGAGCAACAACAGCGCTTGTGTATTGCCAGATTGCTGCCGGTCAAACCGGATATTATTTTAATGGATGAACCTTGCTCCTCGCTGGACCCTGTTTCCACCCAAAGAGTTGAGGAATTAATGAAAGTGTTAAAAGAGGAATATACCATTGTTATTGTCACCCACAACATGGCCCAAGCTGCTAGAGTATCTGAAGAAGCAGGATTTATGCTGCTTGGCCAATTAGTGGAGTTTGGAAGAACGTCCCAGATATTTACTACCCCTAAAGATAAAAGGACAGAGGATTATATTACTGGAAGATACGGGTAGCCAATCTACGTCATTGCGAGCGACTGAAAGGAGCGTGGCAATCCGAGTCATGAGATTGCTTCGTCGCTTAAGCTCCTCGCAATGACGTCGAGATTAAGTGTATTATATAAATGGAGGAGAAATGAAGCGACCGTTAGATTCTGAATTAAAAAGCCTTAAAAATAGCTTAGTTAAAATGGGAGAGCTGGTCCAAGAGTGTTTAGCTAAATCAATGGAAGCTTTAGTTAAGCACAATAAAAGGCTAGCTAAAGAAGTCATTGAAGAAGACATAAAGATTAACAAGCTAGAGATTAAAAACGAAAATAAATGTCTTAAGCTGCTAGCTCTATATCAACCGGCTGCTATCGACCTGCGTTTTATCAGTATGGCTATCAAGATAAACAATGATTTAGAAAGAATGGCGGATTTAGCGGTCAATATTGCTGAGCGGGCAATTGACTTAAAAGAGGTGGTCTTAGAGCAGCCTTTGCAAAAAATTACGGAGATGGCTGATATTACCTCAAAGATGGTTAAAGGCTCAGTGGATTCTTTTGTAAATAAAAATGCCGAGTTAGCTAAAGAAATTTCTGACACAGATGACGAGGTAGACCGGTTAAATGAAGAGATTTTTTCTGAGCTATTAACAGAGATTAGCAACAAATGTCCTCTTACTACTCAAGTTGTCGGATTGTTATTTATTAGTAAATATATAGAAAGAATTGCCGATCATGCCGATAATATATGTGAGGATGTAATCTACATCGTAAAAGGCAAATCCCCAAAGTTTCACTAAACTTTAGCCACCTCTTTCTTTTTAAGCCATTCTTTAGCGGTTTTATCTAGATAATTATTGATGGCTTCCTTTACTTCCTTGCAAGTAGAGGGATTAATCCGGTTATTATTTAAAATAACTTCATAGGTGCAACCACCTCCGCAAAGAGGGCCAACATTGCAGAGGCTACATTGTTTATTACTTAATATTGTTCTTCCTTGCCAAAGACTGATTTTGTCTTCAAACAGCCTATATTGCGGACTAAACTCTCCGATTGCCATATCCTTCTTGCCCATGGCTTCCGGGCAGGCGTAGATGAAGCCATCTGCTCCAAATAAGTAGAAACCACCATAATTGGCTTCACAGCTATAAAAGCTAGGGCTATTTAATTTCTTAGAGTCACCAAAAACACTGGTTATATGGCCTAACACTTTTTTGGCTTTAGTCAGGTCAAACATCTTTAGTTCTGGGTAAGTCTTAGATTTTTCCTTAATGAAAGTTATCAATTTATCTTCTGATATTAAGTGGCAAGAGGGTGTTTTTTTATTATGGCTGCTTACCCTAGCTAAATGAATAAATACATTCTTATTTTTGTGCCAATTAAGAGATTTAAAAAGACGGCTTAAGGCTAGAATAGAATCTAAATTATTTTGATCAACGTTGACTCTTAAAGCAATATTAAAACCGTCATCAATTAGTAATGACAGATTGCCCATGATTTTATTAAATGATCCCCTGCCTCCTTTATAATACCGCCTTGAATCGTGTATTTTTTGAGGACCGTCGATGGTAACCTGTATCATGCGCACAGCTTCGTGATATTTAAGCAAGAGTTCGCGGTAGATATCAAGGGTAGTCCCATTAGTGATAATTCCCACTGGAAAATTAAGTTTTAAAGCAAGCTTAAGGACTTTTTCAACTACTTGTTTACAATTAGGAAGTAATGGCTCACCGCCAAAAAGGATGATGGCTTTTTTTGCCTGTTGGTTTTGCTTGCTAATGCTTAATATTGCCCTAATCAACTTGTCAAAGTCTTTTTCTTTCAGAGACGAATGATTATCCTTTACACTTTCTTCAAAACAATAAGGGCAGGCTAGATTACAGGAATAAGTGGGACATATCATAAAATTAATTACCTTGTTTTCCTGGCTAGGCAAATAACTTCTAACCATACTTTTAAGCAGAAGATTCTCATCAGTTTTTGAAGAGAAGAGATACCCTCGTTTTTGAAGAGGGGTTTTGATGGGTTCTATCTTGTCTAAATTGAGTGTCTGGTCTTTAAAGAAGTGGGTGGGGAGAATATCCACCGCACCAGTTAGTGTATTGTAAACTAACCTATTCTCCCCATCCAAGTCACGTGCTACAATATGCTGGCAAAGATGCATTTACCAGCCCCATATGCACCAATAAAAGCAACAAGTGGGACCTACTAGATCAGCAGAGGTTTTGGGATCAGTGTTGTGCCAGAGCTTACTGTCTTCGTTGATAGAAATCATCCTGCCTCCTTTTGATAGCTATAATACTATCAATCATTTAAGACAATACTATCAATCTAAAGAAATGCTTGTCAATATATTAAGGGATTGCCATATAAACTACTTCTAGCCAGAACAATAGAAGGAACAGCAAAATGAAAGTTATTTTTTCTCTAGTAGATGTTTTATTACTTCCTTTTTTATTAAGCCAGGTAATTTCTTTATTAGAGGAATTGAATAGAAAGCCAATGGTGTCAGCCAGTTTAAACTTAGCTTTTTGAGATTTTTTTAGGTAATTATTAAAGGACTCAATAGTTTTAGCCAAGGTTGAGGGCTTGATGTTTAACTTTTTGATTAACAGCTTATTGGCTGAACGCTCATTATTTTTGATAATCAAGCGATAACATAGATGGCTTAAGGGATTAAAAAACATCAAGTCGCGCAAAGCCATCGCTAGCCACTGGCTTAAGTTATCTTTGCGTTTTAGGTGGGCTAGCTCGTGAGCAATGATTGAATCGGTGCTTTCTTTGGGCAACTCCTCTATTAGGTTAGGAGAAAGAATTACAGAAGTATTTACAATGCCATTTGCTTGCGGTACTGTATTACGATCGTGGGTTAAGATAAGTTTGGGAGCATTAATTTCTAGCTTTTGAGAATACTTTTCCATGCTGGCAAAGATTTTTGGGCACTCATCTTTTTCTACAACATATTCTCTGGCCAGCTGCTTCAAATGGATATGGATGGCTATCCAGCGAATAATAATTATCGAGATGGCCATGGCCAGTCCAACTAGAGTGGCAATAAGAACAATAGAGGGTTTTCTTGTTTGATTCAGATAGTTGATAATTGATATTTCGCCAGGAACCCAGTTAAAAGGATCAGGCAATTGAAGCCCAAGCCCGCCCATCTTCTTGTTTTTAAAAAAAGGGATACCAAAGGTTAACATCTTGAGTGACTTGTATAAAGGAATGAATAACAGTATTGCCTTAAGCTCAGGGGACTTAATTCTACATACATAAATAAATATGCTTACTAGCATAAGAAAAATAATGCTTACAATTAGCGAAGGCACCACATGGAAATTGATTAATTCCATGCAACCCCCTACCTATCTTTTGCCGGCAAAGTATGATGTTAAAGGGGCAGCTTTTCCAAATAGCAGCTTGTCAACTATTACCTGGCAAAGATTTTGGGCTAACTCCTCGTTACTAACTTTTGGGCTGTACACATAGGCGGTTGCAGTTTTATCTTGTTTTAGAATTCCTTTATCAGTGAGGTTATTAAGAACAGTCATCACTGTTGTGTAGGCGATTTTTCTGGAATCTCTCATTTCTTCGTAAATATCGCGCACTGTTAAAGATTTGTCATGCTTCCAAATAATTGAAAGCACATCTGCTTCTAGCCTGCCTATCCCTTCAATCCCTATCATATTGTATTTGGGTGAACTCTTGGCCACTGAAATACCTCCTGTCTAAAGGAGTATAGTAACCAATTTTGTAAAAAAAATCAATATAGTTTTGTTTATTTTTTCCCAGGTAGGTCTATACATCTTTTAATGCTAATTGGAGGTGATTTAAATGGCTGTAGGAGTTGCTCTTATTCAAAAGAGTTTAAAGGGGGCAAAATACCCAACTTCAGCTGATAATTTAATTGATATTGCCCAAAATAATAATGCTCCCGGTGAAGTTTTGGACGTGCTGAATCAAATTCCAAAACAGGATTACAATTCACCGGCTCAGGTTATGAAGGCAGTGGGGCAAGTGATATAGTCACAATGCTATAATCGCTTTATGTTTGAGGTTATAGCTTGGGATAAAAAAACAAATGCGAGATTAGGGGTACTTAATTTGCCGCATGGTAAAGTCCAAACTCCTGTTTTTATGCCGGTGGCAACCCGGGCAGCGGTAAAGACTTTATCTCCTGATGAGCTAAAAATCTTAGGCTCGCAAATAATTTTATCTAACGCCTACCATCTTTTTTTAAGGCCTGGCTTGGGAATAATCAAAAAAGCCGGTGGTCTTCATGATTTTATGAGCTGGGACAAGCCTATATTAACTGATAGCGGCGGTTTTCAGGTTTTTAGTTTAAGTGAGCAACTCAAAGTTACTGGCGAGGGAGTGGAATTTTCTTCTCCTGTAGATGGTTCTAAGCAGATATTAACTCCAAAAAAAGTAGTTGAGATACAAGAAGTATTGGGCTCCGATATAGCTATGGTTCTAGATCAGCCGGTTGGGTATCCTAGCGATGAAGATAAGGCGGCTATGGCTGTAAAAAGGACATCTTATTGGGCTGACCTTTCCATGAGGGCTAAAAACAGAAAGGATCAGTATCTATTTGGTATTGTGCAGGGCGGAACTTATAAGAATCTAAGAAAAAAAAGCTCTGAAGAATTAGTAGCGATGGATTTTCCGGGATACGCCATAGGTGGCTTAAGTGTTGGTGAGCCACTGGATCTGATGCACAAAATTGCTAGTTACACGGCAGATTTATTACCTAAAGATAAACCTCGTTACTTAATGGGTCTTGGAAGTCCACAAGATATACTTAAGGCCATCAGTTATGGAATTGACATGTTTGACTGCGTTTTACCTACCAGAATGGCTAGAAACGGGGCGGTTTTTACATCAAAAGGCAAACTAAATATCAAAAACGCTAAGCATGCCTCAGATTTTAGTCCTCTAGATAATCATGATTGTTATACTTGCAAAAGGTTTTCGCGCGCCTACTTGAGGCACATATATTTAAGTAACGAAATATTAGCTCACAGGCTTCTAACGATACACAACTTAGCCTACATTTTAGATTTAGTTGAAAAGGCCCAGAAGGCAATTAGGCTTGGAAAATTGGACAAATTAATAAAGGAGACGTAAGACTGGACACCAATATTAAATAAATATTAAAATAATATAAACACTTAATAACGTAGTAATGATTGGAGTAATTTGTCCAGGAAAAGTAAGTACGCACTATCTCTAGCAGTTGTTGTAATAATTGCTGCGCTTTCTATATATGGAGTTTTTGCTAAACCCCCTGGACTTGGTCTCGATTTAAAGGGCGGTCTAAACGTCGTTCTTACTGCAGAGGGAAACAAAGAGTCTCCTATAACCCAAAAAGGCATGGACCAGGCCATATTTATTATTCGTGAACGTGTCGACCGTTTAGGGGTAGCAGAGCCTTCAATTGAGCAGCAAGGTCCTAAAAATATCATTATCCAGCTTCCCGGAATTAAAAATCCGGAGCAAGCTATTAAGGTTATCGGCCAAACTGCTCTGCTCGAGTTTGCTTTAGTTGATGATAAATACAAGGATAAAACAGAGCTTCAATTAAACCTGGATAAGTCACAAGGTAAGCCGGTGCTCGGTAAAACCTTGTTAACCGGCAAGTCGATAGAAAAAGCATCAGCTAGCTTTGGCAGTGGCCAAGACCAGTTACAGAGTGAACCAGAAGTAGACTTTACCCTTAACCCTACGGCTACTACCCAATTTGCTGATATTACATCAAAGAATACGGACAAGAGATTAGCTATTGTTCTAGACGACAAGATAATCACCGCCCCTACTATCCAAACCCCTATTACTGATGGCTCAGGCAGGATAACCGGAATAGGAAGCATCGAGGAAGCAAAGAGACTGGCTCTAGTTTTGCAAACAGGAAACCTACCTTTTAAGATGACATTTTCCCAAACTCAAAATGTTGGTCCTACTCTGGGACGGGATTCACTAATCGCTGGGTTATACGCCGGTATCATCGGGTTTGCTTTAGTAGCTTTGTTTATGCTGGGGTTTTACCGCGTCTTTGGTTTGATTACCTGGTTTTCATTAGCTATTTTTGGCTGCTTGTTAGCCGGCTTTTTAGTGCTATTAAATATTATTTTAAGTTCTTTAGGCTCAGCAGGCATCGGACTTAGTTTGCCATCAATTGCCGGCATTATTCTGATGATTGGTGTAGCTGCCGACTCCAGCATTATTGTTTTTGAGAGGATTAAGGAAGAAGTAAGGGCTGGAATTAACATTAGGACTGCTCTAGATACGGGATATAAACATGGCTTGCAAACCTTTCTCGATGCCGACCTGGTAACTTTTGTCACCGCAGCTGTTCTTTTTTGGGTGGGTGTTGGCCCGGTCAAAGGTTTTGCGATAACCCTTATGCTGGGAATCGTAGCCGACATTACCACTTCACTATTATTTACCCGTTCCATTTTAGGGCTTATGGCAAGCTACAATTTAATTAAATCTCCTGCTCTGATAGGGCTTAAGAAAGGAAACCAAAATGCCTAAGTTTGATTTTATAGGACGGTCTAAGATATGGCTGATTATTTCCTCAGTTGTTATATTAACGGCTATTTTAACGGTGTCTATCAGGGGGCTTAATTTCGGGGTTGAGTTTACAGGCGGGACATTAATAAACGTAAAATTAGACAAAGTTGTAAATATCTCGGAAGTAAGACAGATGCTAGCTAAATATAATCTTCAAAAAAGCATTATCCAGCCTATTGGTGTCAAAGAGTACTTAATCCGTTTTAAAAAAGACCAGGCAGAAGAAAAGAATCGCGATTTAGCTAATAATGTTGTTGCCGGCTTAGGAAAGCTGGCTAAAGTACAAGACCACACAATTGAACAAGTGGGGCCTGGCTGGGGACAGCAAATCACTAATGCGGCCATATGGGCAGCTGTTCTTTCTTTTGCGGCTTTGCTTATTTATATCAGTCTGCGATTTGAGTTTAAGATGGCTATAGGGGCAATTGCGGCTTTAATCCACGATATTTTGTTCACTGTAGGGGTGTATTCTTTGGTTTATCGTGAGGTAACCCCGGCTACAGTCGCTGCCTTACTTACAATCATGGGTTATTCTTTGTATGACACTATCGTTGTCTTTCATAAGATTGTGGAGAACTCAAAGACCTTACAGCGCAAAAGCTATGCTACCATGGTGAATTACTCTATCAACCAGGTCCTCATCAGATCATTAAATACAAGTATTACTTCTATACTGCCGGTAATTGCCATCCTGGCCTTTGGGGGAGAGACTCTTAAGGATTTTGCTTTTGCCTTGATGGTAGGACTATTTATCGGGGTGTATTCCTCGATTTTTGTAGCCAGCCCCTTACTGGTTGCCTGGAAAGAAACAGAGCCGCGTTTTAGAAATCTTAAGAAAAAGTTCGGATATCAAGCTAGCCAAACTTAATTGCTAGAATATTATTAAGCACCAAAGCGATTGCAAAGAAGAGCAGCTCGAATAGTGGGATTGTATAGATAAACTTAATTAAAGGCTGTTTGGGGCCGATTTTGCCGGTTAGCATCTTTAACAAAGAGGCTTGGTAATAAGTTTGGAATACTAAATCAATACCTCTTTTTTGGCTGTTTTGATATACTAATCCATTTTTATATACATTCTTTAAGCTAGCCCACAAAAATACACAGTTGCTTCCCTCTGCGTTAGAATTGACTTCAAGAGATAGAGGCTTCCTTTTAATCCTTTTAGCAGGCCAGTAAAAATAATTAATACGGTTTTTAATTGAGACTGAATTAATTGATTTTATTGCGATGGCTTGCCCATCTTGCTTAAGAGTCAAAAATACTTTTCCTTTAAGGGTACGGCTAGCCCGGCTGGTAAAAAAGAGGGCTACACCGCAGATATTGTCAGCTTTAGGAATAAAAGTCTGGGTAATTTTCTTTTTATTAGACAGAATTATATATTTTCCGTCCCTTATTCTGTGCTTCCAGGGAGGAAGCCCTTTAAGCTGGGAGATGTCTATAGCTTTTAAGGGAAAAGCAAATAAAGCAATCGATAATATGATGTTAATTAATATAAAAAATATTATTGTTCTTCTCATCAGTAATGAAAGGGGAAAATCACCCATAATAATGAATATATATTTAGCGCTGATAAAGCTAAAAAGACAGCACTTAAGCCAGTTTTTTGGAACTTATGCAACAGCGGTTTAAGCCCTAAGGCAAAAAGGATGGTAATTGGGGTTATTACAATAAAGAAATAGCGTCCCTGGGCAGAAGCTCCTCTTAATTGATAAACGTAAATGACGATGCTGGTAAATATGATGCACAGTAACAATATGGTTAAAACAAATTGCTGGCTTTTATCAAAGTAAGCTTTTTTTGCAAATAGAAAAACAAGTGCTAAGACAATAAAGGCAAGTAAGCAAAAAATGGCTAGAGCCAAATAAATATTATCGGGCAGGCGGTTTTGTAACCAGGCAAAATCTCCCCAAAACTGGGTAAACATCTGGCTTAAAAAAACATGGGGAGCTGTCAGCTCGTATTTAACAAAAATAAATGCTTTGCTAAAGTAATCAGCGATTTTTGACCAAAAAATACTAATTAAGATGACAGCTGCTAGACCATAAGCTCCTATGGCGAATTTATTAAATAAAATGCGGACTTTTGAGTTTTCTTGAGAAGAAGCTTTAATAAGTTTATAGATAAGGGTGATTATTAGAATAGGGATGGCTACGGCAAAGCGCTCTTTTGTCAGAAAACCGGCTGCAAGTATCAGGGTAATTGCAGCCAAATTAAGAAGGCTTATTTTCCCCATGATAATTCTTAGAATAAAATATATAAAGGCGCTGAATAATAATATTAAAAGCCCATCAGAGTTAACGGCAGCAGTAATAAAAGTTACTTGGGGGTTTAAGGTAATAAGCAGAGGAACTAGAATGTGCATAAAGTTATCACTAGGGAAAATCTCTATGGCGCTTAAATAACTAAGCCAAACTGTTATACAAAGTAACAAGATTCCTAAGAAACGGACTGCTAGCAAGCCTGATTCCTCATTAATGCTGTTGGCTATAGAGAAAAAAGGAAGTGCAATGACCTCAAATAAAACCGGGTGCCCAGTAGCGCTTTCTACTTCAAAGTAAGGCAGTTTATGATCTGCTAATAACTTGATGTTTTCGATATACCTATTTTCATCAGGGATTTCTAGAGTGGGAACTACAACGGCAAATAACACACCTTTGATTAGCGTTAATAATACTAAAAATATGACAATTGTTTTTGTCTGATTTTTGCTAGTAAACATTATTATTTATTGTCCTATGCTTTTATAAACTTCCAAAGTTTGCTCAGCTGTTTTCTTCCAGCTAAATTGTTTGGCTCTGTCGATTCCTTTTTTGCTTAACTTATCAGCTAATTCTTTACCGTCTAGTATTTTATAAACGGCTTCAGCTATTTCTCCTGTTTTATAAGGATCTACTTGCAAGGCTGCATCTCCTACTACTTCAGGAAGAGATGAGGTATTAGAACAAACCACTGGAGTACCGCAAGCCATTGCTTCTAGTGGCGGCAGGCCAAATCCTTCGTAGAGGGAAGGGTAGACAAATACGCTGGCACTGGTATACAGAGCCGGAAGGTCAGCTTCATCAACAAAGTTAAGCCAAATAACGTTTTTCCCAGCATTATCTAACTTTTCCAAAAAGTTTTTGCAATGCCAACCTTTTTTGCCGGCTATTACTAATGATGTGTTATCAGCGGTATTCTTTTTTAACTTTAAGTAAGCACCTAGTAAGCGGTTGTAATTTTTTCTAGGCTCTATTGTTCCTAAACTGAGGATATATCTATCCGGCAATTTGTATTTATTTTTTATATTTTCGATTTCTTTATCAGTTGAGGGCTTGAAATGTTCATCAACTCCTAAGTAAATAGATGTAATCTTATTATTTGCTACTCCAAAAATCTCAACTAAGTCATTTTTTGTAGCTTTCGAATAGGTAATAATAGCCTTGGCCTTATTGATTGAATGAGCAGCTACTGACTTCATATAGAGACGGTTTTTTAAAGTGTAGTACTCAGGATATCTGATAAAGGTAAGATCCGGGACAGTTAAAACAGTCGGCTTATTAGGGGCCGGCAAGACAAAATCCGGTAAATGCACAACGTTGGCTTCGCTTACCAAGAAATCAGTCGGAATCCTTAAAGTTTTTAGGGCAAATAACAGTGTTTTAAAGGATTGCGACGGGTAATTTCGAAATCTGGTGATTACTTGTTTATTTGCAAAAGCAGACTCATCTTTAGTATCACCAAAGAAGGAATAAAAAATATACTGATTATTACTGTCAATTTCTATTAGGTTTTTAACTAATTGTTTGGTGTATCGGCCAATACCTGCTGTTTGGTTGAGAGCTGAGGTAATATCTATTCCGATATTCATACTACTCTTTGGTTTGTTCAAGTATTTTGGATTTTTTTGTTTTTTGGGAAAGCTCTTTTTTTAGCTGATTAATTTTATCAACACTTGTTGGGTCAATTTCGTTTAATATTGCCAGATAGGTGCTTACATAATCTCCTAACAAAATAATGCTTAACATTTTTTGGAGCAAGTCATCTCCGTCAGAGGCAACTTCTAGGATTTTAGTGCATTCTGGCTCCATTAATTTTAGAGTGATGCTGTTGGCAATTAAATTGTTAGCATCTTCGTCAGGATTTTTAAGGTATAAAATAATGGGTTTTATTTTCCCGCCTTCAGCCATTATCTCGTTATGGGAGAGTTCGGGGAAATGATTGGCGTAAGCAGGACAATTTGCATTTTCATTTATTTGATTTTTCCACCGGCTAGCGCAAACCGCTCCCAGGCTTTGACAAGCATAAATTAGCGGTAATCTGTCACGTATGTCTAAAGCTATTTTTTTGGCTGGATTAGAAGCGGTTTTGACAGAGGCGCAGTATTTTTGCTTCAAAGATATTAGCAGCTGGGCAGTGCTCATAATACTGGAATCTAGATTATCTATGATTTGTTCTAGATGTCCTAGAGCACCACCGACTAAAAAGCCAAGTGCTTGTCTTGGCTGGAAATAATCCGGCAGTAAAATTAAATCATCATCATTTTTTCTAGCTATCTTTGCTAATGTACCACCGGAAGTAATTGCGGTAATTTTTGATTTCCGTCTAAAAGCTTCTTTATAGCAGGCAAGGGTTTCAGTTGTATTTCCTGAGTAAGAAAGGGCAATGCATAAGGTATCTTTATCGATAAAAGCCGGTAATTTAGTGTTTTTAATTGTAAGAATTGGAATGTTGCTATGCTCTAATAGCTTGTGATGGACTATTTCGCCTGCTATCCCTGAGCCGCCCAAGCCAAAAAATACAATTGCTTTATAGTTATTAACCTTGCATTTCTTACTAAGCCCAAGCTTGTATCCGTCTACCAGATTGTTTGCTAACCCGTCTATCTTGGGCAACATTTCAGAGATATCTATTTGTTTTATTAAAGCAGGATTATCTAGGATATTAGAGCTCATATAAGTTATTCAAGCAGGAGCTTAAGGGTTTGTCAAACTAGTTACCAGCGCCTGACCACAATCTAGCAGCTTTTTTACCTCTGTTTCATCAGCGGCCTCGGCATAGATTCTGATTACTGATTCGGTGCCTGATAATCGAAACATCAGCCAGCTTCTGTCTTCAAACTCGAACTTATAACCATCCTCATTTAACGTAGCTTTTAATTTTTTACTGACAGCTTCAGCAACATTGCTATTGACTAATTTTTGATAAAAATTCTGGCCATTTGAATTAGGGGCTACCAGGTCTAGCCGGTCGTATGAGAAACAGCCGAACTTTTTATTAAGCGTATCCATAAGTTCGCTTATTGTCTTTTCGCTTGTAAGCATCAACTCAGTCAGCATTAGACCGATGAGTAAGCCGTCTCGCTCCGGAATATGTCCTTTAATACCGATGCCGCCGCTTTCTTCGCCCCCAATAAGCACGTCTTTAGATAACATCAAGTCGCTAATATGTTTAAAACCGATGGGGGTTTGCACTACCTCCAGGCCATAATACTCAGCCATAATATCGACTAAGCTAGTGGTAGAAAAGGTTTTTACAACCAACCCTTTTTGTTTCTTATTTTCAACTAAGTGATGCAAAAGCAGGGCAAATATCTGATGAGAACTTATAAAGTTACCCTTCTCATCAATTGCTCCGCTTCTATCAGCGTCTCCATCTAAAGCAAGTCCTAAATCGGCACTTTTATCAAGCACTGCTTTCTTTAAGTCATCCATACTTGGCCCGATTGGCTCTGGTTGCAATCCACCAAAATTCGGGTTTTCTTGTCCGTGGATTTCAGTAGTATCTAAGTTGTAGCTTTGAAGTAACTCTTTAAAAAATCCTCTGCCTGCTCCATACATAGGGTCGGCAATAATTTTTATACCAGGAGTACTAAAAAGTTTTTTGTCGACAATTGATTCTACGTGCAAAAAGTAGTTTTTCTTAGGGTTATATGTCTTTGTTTGATTATTGTGAAAAGTATATTTAGGCGTTTGGTTAATCTTATCCAAAAAAGGGCTCAATTCAGCTATCTGAGCTGGGCTGGCTGAGCCACCTTGGGCATTCTTTATCTTAAATCCATTGTAATAATAAGGATTATGGCTGGCGGTAATCATAATACCGGCATCGGCTTTTTTGTCTACAACGCTATGGGATAGTATAGGTGTTGGTACAAAGCTATCGGTTATTTCTACTCTTAAACCGGCCTTAGCACATACCCCCGCGGCACAAGAGGCGAATTTGTCCGATAAGAAACGGGTATCGTAGCCAACCAGCACATGAGGCTGGGCCTTTTTCGATTTTAAGTAATTAGCTAAGGCTAAACTAATTTTGCCAACAGTCTCAAAATCGAATCCATCCGAAATTATTGCTCTGTAGCCATCGGTGCCAAATCTGAACATGCTAGAACCTTATCTGGTCTTCTTTGATTATTGACTGAGGAGAAAGCTTAATGCCTTTGGCCAGGTAATTGCGGTGGCCGACTTTTACTTCGTCACCTAAGACCGAGAGATTATCGATATGTACTTCATCTCCCAATCTAACTCCCCTTGCTAAAATACTGCTTTTGATTATACAGTTTTCACCAATTTCTACATCATCAAAAATTATGCTGTCGTATATTTTGGCGCTTTTAGCGATTTTGACATTATTTCCAATGGTAGTGCAGCTAAACACAAAAGCGTTATCGTCGATAGAGCAGTTCTTGCCAACAATAGAAGGGCCGAAAAGATTGGCTTTATCACTTATATTGCAGCCATCAGCTATATATACTCTTGGTTTAACCTCTTGGCCGTGATAATCAAAAGTAACGCGACCTTCTAAGATATCATGGTGGGCTTTTAGGTAGTTTTGAGGGCTTCCTATATCTTTCCAGTAACCGCTGTAAGGGAATCCGTATATTGGTATATTTTTATCTAGCAAAGCAGGGAAAAGTCCACGCTCAAATGAATAATTTTGACCTTTGGGGGCATATTTTAATACTTCAGGCTCTATTAAGTAGATACCGGCGTTGATCCAGTGCGTGGTAACTTGGTCAAAACTTGGTTTTTCAACAAATTCTGTTACCCGGCCATCGCCGTTTAAGGGAACTAGCCCGTAAGCTGTAGGATCTTCGACGGAATAAAGGGTTAAAGTTACTTTAGCCCCCCTTTCTTTATGAAAAAGTAGTAAGTGCTCGAAGTTTACCGAGCTTAAAATATCGCCGTTTAGTACAGCTACCGTATCTTTGCCAAATAAACCTTCGACATTTTTTACCGCTCCACAGGTACCCAGGGGCTCGTCTTCAATAACATGGGTTAATTTAACTCCTAAATGACTGCCGTCCTTAAAATAATCTCTAAAATGGTCTCCGAGGTAGCCGCTGCTTAAGATAATATCGGTTATTCCATAGGACTTAAGAAGCCTTAAAGTATGCTCAAAAAAAGGAATATTAGCCATCGGCAACATGGGTTTTGGAATTTCATTTGTTAGAGGGCGCAGCCTGGTTCCTTGCCCACCAACTAGTATTACTGCTTTCATGAGCTTGTATTATACATTAAAAAGCAGCTGTTAGCTACTAAGCTGCTTATAAACCAAGAGAGTTTGCTTAGCAGTTTTTTGCCAACTGAATTTTTGTGTTTGAATAAGGGCTTTTTTACTCAGATCTTCTTCTTTGGCAGGGTTTTCAAGTAAATCTACTATGTTATCTGCCCATGAATTAGCATCTAAGGGGTCAATTAAGATAGCTGCATCGCCGGCAACTTCAGGCATAGATGAGGTATTAGAGCTAATGCATGGTTTGCCGCAGCTTAATGCCTCTAACAAGGGAATGCCAAACCCTTCATATATGCTAGGGAAAAGGAAAAGGGAACAGGCGTTATATATAAAGGGAAGGTCCTCTTGGCCAATGAAACCGGGAAAAATAATCTCGTCTTCCAGGCCATATTCCTTAATTTCTTTACTTAAGCTATCCGATTTCCAACCACTACCACCGACAACTACTAACTTCTGAGTTAACTTTTTGCTTTTCTTAAGAACAGACAGGGCTTTAACCAGGGTAGAAATATTTTTTCTGGGCTCTAAAGTGGCTACTGCTAGCAGATATTTGTCAGGTAATTGGTATTTATTTAGGGTAGTTTTTAATCGTCTTTTATCATCAATTGGTTTAAAGTCTTCGCCGGCGGCCATATGAGTTACCGATATTTTTTCTTTGGCGACTCCCAATTGCTCAATTAAGTCTTTTTTTGTTGATTTTGATATGGTAATTACATGATCTGACTCTTCAATTAATTTGGGAACTTTTTTTAAGTAATAAGAAGCATCGTTTCCTAACATTGCATCTGGGTAGAGAATAAACCCCAGATCATGGATAGTAACTACCCTCTTAGCTTTGGTTTTTTGCGGTACGAAATAGTTAGGCCCGTGAAAAATATCTACCTTGCCTGTACAAATCTCTATTGGAAAGAATTTATTAAGATAACGACTAAACTTTACTGGAAAGCGGTTTTTTACCTGGTTAAAGCCTATAAACGGGTTTTCTTTTGGCCGAACGTAGTTAAAATACAACTGATATTGGTTTTCTTGGCCAATATCGCAAAGATTATTAACCAAATTATATATATAATTCCCAACCCCAGTTCTATTTCCCAGTGCACCGGAGGCATCGATTGTTATTTTCAAAAATAACCTCTTTTAATAGTTACTTAAGCAATTTATTATAGTATATAACAGCTAGTAGCATGTAGGATTGATTGGTAAAATCATTCAGGGCTAAAAGCTAAAAGCTAAAAGCTAAAAGCTAAAAGCTAAAAGCTCATAAGCGAGGGTAATTGAGAATATTAGTTACAGGTGCCGGAGGGTTTGTTGGCAAACACCTCTTGGATTTGTTAGCAAAGCAGGCAGAGGCAGAAATTTTTGGTCTGGATATTTTTTCTGCAAAACATCAGGTAGACTCAAAAATAATAAATATTGATGCATGCAATCTGCTCAATAAAAAAAATGTTTACGATAAGTTGTCCTCTATAAAACCGGATTTGATATTTCATCTGGCGGCTATGGCCTCGGTTGCCGATGCCTGGAAGTCTCCTGAAAAAGTTGTTAATAATAATACAATTTGCCAGCTAAACCTACTTGAGGGCTTAAGGAAACTAAGGCTAAAACCCAGAGTTCTAATTGTAAGCACTGGGGAAGTTTATGGGGCAGTATCTACTAAAGATCTTCCTATTAGTGAAACGTCTGCCCTGAAGCCTAATAATCCTTATTCGGTTAGCAAGGTTGCTCAGGAGTTTCTAGGGCTTCAATACTTTGAAAGCTTTGGTATTCCTGTTATTATATCAAGGTCTTTTAATCATACGGGGCCTGGACAAAAAGGGGATTTTGTAGTCCCGGCTTTTTCAAGACAAGTAGTAGATATTGAGCAAAATGGGCTAAGACCGGTAATTTTAGTTGGCAATTTGGAAACAGATAGGGATTTTCTTGATGTTCGTGATGTCGTAAAGGCTTATTGGTTACTAGCCAATAAAGGAGTGGCCGGGCAGATTTATAATGTATGTTCACGGAAGACTGTTAAAATAAAGCAAATACTTGATTTATTGCTAAGCAATGCTTTGAAAAAGATAAATGTTAAGAAAGACCCGGCTAGGTACCGGCCATCTGATGCGCCTTTAGTTGTAGGCGATAATTCAAAATTAAAAGAAGCAACAGGTTGGGAGCCGGAAATAGCATTTGATAAGACAATAGTTGATGCATTAGGGAGTATGCGAATAACGTCTGCCATTGCGGGGAGCGTAGCGACGAAGCAATCTATTACTTAGGAGAATATATGAAAAAAGCATTGATAACCGGCATAACCGGCATGGCTGGCAGCCATCTGGCTGATTATCTTGTATCTATGAATGATCTAGAAGTAGCCGGCACCAAAAGGTGGCGAAGCCGAGACGAAAATATCTCTCACTTAAATGGCAAGGTTAGGCTCTATGATTGCGATTTAAGAGACTACAAAAATGTTCTTGAAGTAATCAAAGAATACAAGCCAGACTTAATTTTTCATTTGGCTGCTCAAAGCTTTGTGCCGACATCGTGGGAAAGCCCGGCAGCTACAGTTTGCGATAACTCTCTGATGCAAATCAATTTATTTGAAGCAGTTCGGGAAAACGGTATTGATCCTACAATTCAAATTGCATTATCTTCTGAAGAGTATGGTTTAGTGTTACCTGATGAAGTGCCAATTAACGAAGATAATCCGCTACGCCCCTTAAGCCCTTATGCTGTCAGTAAAGTGACTCAGGAAATGCTTGGTTATCAGTACTACAAAAGTTATGGTTTAAAAGTTATTGGTACCAGGACTTTTAATCACGAAGGCCCTAGGCGGGGAGATGTTTTTGTCACCAGTAATTTTGCTAAGCAGATTGCTGAAATTGAGGCCGGCAAAAAAGAGCCTGTAATTGAGGTAGGCAACTTAGAAGCCAAAAGGGATTGGACTGATGTCAGAGATACTGTTAGGGGATATTGGTTAGCAGTTAATAAGTGCAAACCAGGGGAGATATACGTAATTGCCAGCGGAAAAACCAGGACTGTTCAGGAAATGCTTGATACCCTCTTAAGTTTTAGCAAAGTAAAAGTAGAGGTTAAGCAAGACCCAAAAAGGATGCGTCCTTCTGATGTAGAGATTCTTTGGGGTGATTACACAAAATTCAACAAAGCCACTGGTTGGCAGCCCACTATTTCTTTTGAAAAAATGCTGGAGGATTTACTTAATTACTGGCGGGAAGCGTAAAAACGAATAATGAAGCTCTCAATCGTAATACCGGTTTATAACGAACAGAACACTATCAAGGAAGTTCTTGAAAAGATTGAAGCAGTAAAATTACAACCTGATATTGAAAAAGAAATAATTGTAGTCGACGACGGGTCCTCGGATATGACCTCTGAGATATTAAAAAAATTTAATGATGATAAGATTTATCGTATTCATAATGCAGTACTAAATTTTGGGAAAGGCACGGCTACTAGAATTGGGATAAAATATGCAAAAGGTGATATTATTCTCATCCAAGATGCTGATTTAGAGTATGATCCTAATGATTATCCTGCATTAATAGCACCAATAATTTCTAACAAGGCTGAGATTGTTTACGGGTCACGTTTTCTTGGCAAAACAGAGAACATGACCAAAGCTAATTTGTTAGCAAATAAAATACTAACTTTTACAGCTAATTTGTTATATCGAGCTAACATCAGTGACGAAGCTACTTGCTATAAAGTTTTTCATAAACGCGCACTTGATGACATTGAGTTAAAGTGTAAGAGATTTGAGTTCTGTCCTGAGGTAACAGCTAAGGTAAGGAAAAAAGGATATAAAATAGCTGAAGTGCCAATAAGTTATAGGGCAAGAAATACTTCTGAAGGGAAAAAAATTAGATGGCAAGATGGTTTTGTTGCCATATGGACATTAATTAAGTATAGGTTTGTTGATTAGAGATGAGCGAAAATTACACTTTAAGTGATCTAGAAGTAATGTCTACGGCTAAGAATTATATAGACTGGCAATACTCTGTAATTAAACCTTACATAGGGCATAATATTCTTGAGGTAGGGGCAGGTATTGGTAACTTTACCGACATTCTGAGCAATAATGATAGCAAGGTAACATGTGTTGAATTAGACGAAGATTGTGCTAGGGAACTTCAAAGCAGGTATAGTGATAATACTAATATTAATGTAATTTGTAGCGACATATTAAGTGATTCACTTGGCCAAGTATTAGATGGCAAGAGGTTTGATAGTATCGTTTGCTTAAATGTATTAGAGCACATAGAAAATGATTTAAAAGCCATAGATATCTTTTACGAGAAACTTGAGGATAATGGGAAAATGATTGTACTTGTTCCCAGCCATAAATGGCTTTATGGTAGCATAGATTCTGCTCTTGGCCACTTTCGCCGATATTCGAAAAAGGAACTAATATCGAAATTAATAGATCGAGGGTTTAGTATTCACAGAATTAAATATTTTAATATTGTCGGCATGGCAGGCTGGTTTTGGAATAATCGGATTATTAAAAGAAAAGTTGAGTCTTATGGGCAAGTAAAACTTTATGATAAAGCAATTGTTCCAATTCAAAGGAGATTCGAAAGCATATTTCCATTTATCACGGGACTTTCCTTAGTGTGTATAGCAAAGAAAAATATGGAATATGAGAAAACTAAATAGATTCTGGTTTTTGATCCCAATTGTCATTTTTATTTTAACCTTCGTAGTTGCTTCCATTTTTGCCCGGATGGGTGTGGATCCTCATCATGACGGAATAATGTTTAAACCTGCCCTTGATGTTGCTGAGGGCAAAATTTTGTTCAAAGATACGTTCACGCAATACGGAGCTTTGACTACTATATTACAAGCATTTTCACTGTCAATATTTGGGAAGTACCTTTTATCCCTAAGGATTTTAACGGCATTTTTTTATGCTTTAACAAGCGTTATTTTATGGCTTATTTGGTCTAAGATTATCCCTAAATGGCTAGCAATGCTATCGTGCATAATTTGGATTTTTTTAGCACCTTATTTTATGATGACTTTTCTTCCCTGGGCTTCTGTTTACGCGCTATTTTTTCAAATGTTATCACTTTTTTTATTAATTTTATTCATTGAAAAAGAGCACTTTCTTTTTCTCTCATTAAGCGGTATCTCGACAGCGCTGACTTTTTTGTGTCGACAGCCAGTAGGCATTCTTTTATCTTTATCGATAGCTGGATTCCTGTTAGTTTCGTCTAAAACCAATTTCAGGCGATCTGTTAATAAAATTGGGGTATTCCTTGCTGGCTTTTCTGCGATATGTGTATTGTTTTTTGCCTTGTTAATAATTAGCCATTCACTTAAGGATTGGTGGCTGCAAACTATTTATATGCCTTTTGCTTGGTCGAAGAGTTTAAAGGATAATTTTTTTAACGCCGGATTAGTAGGCTCCCTTTTTCTTTTCAAAAAGTCTAGTTATATCTGGACATTATTACCTGTAATAAATTTATTAGTTATAGCGATAACTTCTATGGGCCTGTTTATCGATCCACTTCCTAAGAAAAAGAATTTAATCATTATGTCTGTATGCTTTGTATCTTTAGCTTCATGGGCTCAATACTATCCAATTTATTGCGAAAGACACGTTTATTGGGCAGCAACACCTATGATAGGATTGTTCTCCTTTGTCATTTGGAATTGTTTTGTGCGTCTTAAGAGAGAAAACCAAAGCAATATTACGTGGGCAGTTATTAAAAGCGCCATTGTTATATTAATATTAATACTGACTTTTTGGACCGATATACATAAAAGAATCGAAGTAGGTTTAATAAGGATTGAGCAAAATAGCAAAACGGTAAGCTCACCCAAGGTGCTTTACGGACAAAAAATGACTCCAAAAGAAGCAGTGAGTTATGAAAAACTAGGGAAGGCGTTAGATAAATATCAACGCAAACATCCTAAAATTAAATTGATAACCAATGGCCCAGATGCATTATTTTTAACATTTTTAAAGGGGAATGAGAATTACCAACCGATGTATGTAAATTGGGTTCAAAATTCATTAATATATCCGAATTATTATCGCAAAGAGAATAAATACATTAAGTCATACCAACCCCTAATCTTTGCTCCAGCTAACATTGCTATACCGTTGAAATATTATGTACTAGAAAGTTTCGGTGCTATGCCTGAATTTGGCATTCAAGATTATGTTTTGTTAGCAAAAACAAACGAGGGCTAGTAGCAAAAAAAGCAATGGTTATATGATACAATGTCATTCATCAGCTTGTTAGATGGCCTATTACTATAAAATTTATGGCTAGCATATCAGGAAATCACAATGAAAGTAGTTATTCTTGCCGGAGGAACCGGCACCAGAATTTCAGAAGAAACCCAAATAAAACCTAAGCCTATGATTGAAGTAGGTGAAAAGCCTATTTTGTGGCATATCATGAAAACCTATAGCCATTATGGATTTAATGATTTTGTAATTTGCTTGGGTTATAAGGGGTATGTTATTAAAGAATACTTTTCAAATTATTTTTTGCATAACTCCGATGTAACTTTTGATGTTCGCAATCAACAGATGGAAGTACATCAAAATGCTGCCGAACCATGGAAGGTAACTTTGGTTGATACTGGTCCTGAGACAATGACTGGGGGGCGTGTTAAGAAAATAAAGCCCTATGTTGATAACGAAACTTTTATGTTGACCTACGGTGACGGTGTCTCTGATGTAGATATAAAATCATTGCTTGATTATCACAAAGGTCATGGCAAGATAGCAACAATTACTGCCGTCCAACCTTCCGGACGGTTCGGAGCTATGGAAATAAGCGATAAATTTTTAGTCGATGCTTTCCAAGAAAAACCGGAAGGCGATGGTGCATGGATAAATGGAGGTTTTTTTGTTTTAGAGCCTCAGATATTCGATTACATTGAAGGCGACGGCACTTTCTTTGAGCACGAACCATTAACTAATTTGGCAAAAGATAACAATTTAGTAGCCTACAAACATACCGGTTTTTGGCAACCAATGGATACCTTACGGGAAAAGAATATGCTGGAAGAGTTATGGGCTTCCAAAAAGTCTCCTTGGAAGGTATGGTGAGAACCTTTTGAGCGAAGGCCAGCTCTTTGGCGGTATTTTTAAGGGTAAGAAAATATTAGTTACCGGAAATACAGGTTTTAAAGGATCATGGCTTACCCTTTGGCTCAACTCTTTAGGTGCTTCTATTATTGGATACTCGCTTGATCCTCCCACCGATCCTAGTCTTTTTGAAATACTTAAGCTTGAAAAAAATATTACCCAGATAAAGGGGGACGTTAGAAATAAGGAGTATTTACAAAAAACAGTGGAGCAATTTAAGCCAGATATTGTTTTCCACCTAGCTGCCCAGCCATTAGTCAGGTCCTCTTATGAAGAGCCGCACTTAACTTATGAAACTAATGTAATGGGCACAGTTAATCTGTTTGAAGCTGTTAGAAATACTGACAGTGTCCGAGTTGTTGTCAATATTACAAGCGACAAGTGCTATAAAAATAGAGAAGCTGATTATTCATATAAAGAACAAGACCCGATGGGAGGATTTGATCCTTATAGCTCAAGCAAAGGTTGTTCAGAGTTAGTTACTTTGGCCTATATTAATTCGTTTTTTAGCCACGGCTATGTCAGCTTGGCTTCGGTAAGAGCTGGAAATGTTGTTGGCGGGGGAGATTGGGCAGTTGATCGAATAATACCCGACTGCATTCGCGCTCTTGTGCAAGAAAAACCGGTGTTAGTTAGAAGTCCTCAAGCGGTAAGGCCATGGCAGCATGTTTTGGAGCCACTATCCGGTTATCTATGGTTGGCTGCTTGTATGTGGCAAAATGACCATAAATATGATGGGGCTTGGAACTTCGGACCTAATAAGGAAAGCAATATCACTGTTAAAGCTGTGGTTGAATCTGTAATAAACGAATGGGGCAGCGGGAGATGGGAGCAATCTAACCAAATTAAGGCTCAGCCTCATGAAGCAGGTTTATTGATGCTTGATCACTCAAAAGCAAGAAAGTTACTTTTATGGCAACCGATATATGGTATTAACAGAACCCTAGAAGTTACCACTAACTGGTATAAGGCTTACTATGATAACTCAAATATTAAACAGGTAACTTTGGCTAATTTGAATGATTATATTAAACAGGCAAAAAAACAAAATTTGAGTTGGACATTGGTTAATCAAAAAGTAGGAGTATAAGTGCAATCAAAAGATCAAGCAGAGGTATTAAAACAAGACATCCTTGAAAAAGTTAAGCAATATTACAGCCTTGCTTTTACGCCTCAAGAGTTTATCCCTGGTCAATCAAGAATTCCTTATGCTAGCAGGGTATTTGATGAAAAAGAATTATTGAACCTAGTTGATTCATCCCTTGAGTTTTGGCTTACCTACGGAAGATTCTCTGAACAATTTGAGGAAAAATTTGCTCAGTTCTTAGGAGTAAAGCATTGCTTGTTGGTCAACTCAGGGTCATCAGCGAACTTATTGGCCTTTATGGCTCTGACCTCTGACCTTTTAGGCGAGCGCAAAATCAGACCAGAGGATGAGATTATAACGGTAGCTGCTGGTTTTCCAACCACCATCGCTCCCATTATTCAATATGGGGCAGTGCCTGTCTTTGTAGATGTGACTTTAGAAACTGCCAACATCGATGTGGCTCTTTTAGGTAATGCTCTTAGTAAAAAAACTAAAGCAGTTATGTTAGCTCATACCCTGGGTAACCCTTTTGATGTTTACATAGTGAAAGAGTTTTGTGATAAGCACAATCTTTGGCTTATCGAGGACAATTGCGATGCTTTAGGTTCTAAGTATAACAATAAGCTCACCGGAACGTTTGGCGATATTGGCACCAGCAGTTTTTATCCTCCTCACCATATGACTATGGGTGAGGGTGGAGCTGTGTATACAAACGATAATTTACTAAATAAAATCCTTCTTTCAATGAGGGATTGGGGAAGAGATTGTAAGTGCCCTTCGGGAGTTGATAATTTGTGTGGTCGCCGGTTCGACCAGTCCTTCGGTACTTTGCCGCACGGATATGATCATAAGTATATTTACTCTCATTTTGGTTACAACCTCAAGGTTTCTGATATGCAAGCTGCTATAGGTTGTGCTCAATTAGATAAGTTGCCTGGTTTTATTGAGAAGCGAAGAGAAAATTTCGATATTCTTTACCAATTGCTTGAACCAGTATCAGATAGATTCATCTTGCCTCAAGCTACAGATAACTCGCTTCCAAGCTGGTTTGGCTTTTTATTAACCATCAGGGATGATGCAGGCTTTAAGAGGGAAGAGATTGTTAAGCATTTGGAATCGCAATTTATTCAGACGAGAATGTTATTTGGTGGGAACTTAGTTAGGCAGCCTTGCTTTGATTCGCTTAGAGATTCAGGGTCTGGTTTTCGGATAGTAGGAGAGCTTGCTAACACCGATAAGATAATGACCTCTTCTTTCTGGGTTGGCGTTTACCCCGGAATGAGCAAAGAGATGCTTGAATATATAGCCCAAAAAGTACTCCAGTTTTATCACCAACTATCTCCAGCATAAATGAGAAAGATATTAGTTACCGGCGGAAGCGGTTTCATAGGACGAAATTTAATAGAAAGCCTATCTGACAAATACGAGGTTTTAGCTCCAACCCACAGCCAGTTGGAATTAACCTCAGACCAGGCTGTTGCCAATTATTTTGAGGCAAATAATATAGATATCGTTATTCATTGTGCTTGCAAACCAGGGCACCGTAATGCATGCGATCCAACTGATCTTGTTGATGCAAACACTAGAATGTTTTTCAATATCGCCCGCTGTGCAGATAAATATAAAAAGCTGATCTTTGTCAGCTCAGGGGCAGTCTATGGCATGGATCATTACCAACCTAAGATGAAAGAAGATTGTTTCGACCGCTACGTGCCCAACGATGAGCATGGTTTCTCAAAGTATATAATCTCAAAATATATAGAAAACAATGACAATATCGTAGAGCTTAGAGTATTCGGTGTTTTCGGCAAATATGAGGATTATGCAATCCGTTTTATCTCTAATGCTATCTGTAAAGCATTATTTGATTTGCCGATCACCATAAAACAAAACCGCCGTTTTGATTACTTATATATAGATGATCTCCCTCAAGTAATCGATTATTTTATTAGAAATGATGGGGCGTATAAAGTATACAATGTTACTCCTGATGAAGCAGTTGAGTTGTATGCGTTAGCAGAAAAGGTATTAAAAGTATCTAAAAAGGATTTGCCGATTAAAGTAGCTCAACCTGGCTTAGGGGTTGAATATAGCGGTGAGAATAAACGCCTCAGGCAAGAGGTTAGGGGCCTTCGCTTTATCCCTATTGATGAGGCGATTAAGCAGCTGTATGCTTGGTACTTGGATAATAAAAAACTAATCAATAAGGAATTGTTGCTGGTAGATAAATAGGAGAGATTAGCAAATATGTCGAAGGTTAGAGTAGCGGACTATATCGTCAAACGAATAGCGGATTTAGGGGTTAAAGATGTTTTTATGATATCGGGTGGCGGAGCTATGCATCTTGATGATGCGTTAAGCAGAGAGAAAAGGCTCAACTACATTTGCAATCATCATGAACAAGCAAGTGCTATAGCAGTGGAGGGCTACTCAAGGGTAACAGGCGATATAGGTGTTGCTATTGTAACCACTGGGCCGGGTGGTACTAACACCATTACTGGGGTATTGGGGCAGTGGCATGACTCGGTTCCAGGGTTATTTATATCAGGTCAAGTCAAATATGAGACGACAGTTGCCAGCACAGGTCTTCCCTTAAGGCAATTAGGTGACCAAGAAGCTGATATTGTCAAAATAGTATCTCCTATTACTAAGTATGCAGTAATGATTACTGACCCAAAAAGTATTCGTTATCACTTCGAAAAAGCAGTTTATTTGGCTACAAACGGAAGGCCAGGGCCTGTTTGGCTAGATATTCCTCTTAATGTGCAAGCAACTTTAGTAGATGAGAATGAACTCGAGCCTTTTTTGCCAGAAGAGGGAAGTCTCTATGATAAGAACAAAGTTATAACTCAGATAGATGAGTTGATTAAGAGAATAAAAAGTTCTAGTCGGCCGGTAATTTTAGCAGGTAGTGGTATTAGAATCGGCAATGCTTATCAAAAATATTTTAAAGTAATTGAGAGACTAAGTGTACCTGTGCTTACTTCCTGGAAAGGTCTTGATTTAATGTATGAAGATCACCCGTTGTTCTTTGGACGTCCTAGCACTGTTGGGGATAGGGCAGGTAATTTTATTTTACAGAACTCAGATTTATTAATAAGTATCGGTTGCCGCTTAAACGTGAGGCAAATTGGCTATGAATTTAAATCAGTTGCCAGAAAAGCGTTTAAGGTTATTGTAGATATCGACCCTAATGAATTAAAAAAGCCAACCATCTTTCCCGATATGTCTATTCATAGCGATGTTAACTTCTTTTTTAGCTCCATTGATAAAAAGCTAGGCGCAGAAACTTTGGAGCCTAAAGATGACTGGCTGAATTGGTGCAGGCAAAGAAAAGACAAGTTCCCGGTTGTTTTGGATGAATATAAAAAAGAGACCGATTATGTAAATCCTTATGTTTTTATAGATACCATATCGGAATTATTAGACGAAGAAGAGATCATGGTAAGCGCTAATGGGGCCGCATGTGTCATCACTTTCCAGGCCATAAAACTAAAAAGAGGCCAGAGAGTAATAGGTAATTCAGGAACCGCTTCTATGGGATATGACCTGCCAGCGGCTATCGGGGCTTGTTTTGCCAATAACAAGAAAAGAGTGATTTGTTTTGCAGGTGACGGCAGCATCCAAATGAACATCCAGGAATTGCAAACTATTGTTCATCACCAATTACCGATAAAGATATTTATTTTCAACAATGCAGGCTACCTTTCTATAAGGCAGACACAAGATAATTTATTTAAAGGGCACTACGTTGGAGAGAGCACAAAAAGCGGTGTTAGTTTTCCGGATATGTTGAAGATAGGCCAGGCATATGGAATTAAAGCATTAAGAATAAATAATCATCAAGAAATGGCCGGTCAAATACAAGAGTCTTTGGAAACATCTGGGCCGGTTATTTGCGATATAGTGATGTCGCCTAAGCAAATATTTATGCCCAAAGTCTCTTCTCAAAGATTATCGGATGGCAGCATGGTCTCAAAACCTCTAGAAGATATGTATCCATTCTTAGATAGGGAAGAATTTTTTAATAATATGCTTGTATCTGAATGGGAGCCTAAGGGATAATGTGGTTAACTAGGAATTATTATGATAGTAATTGGTATTGGGGGCATATATGAATTCAATTGAGAGAAAAATGGTAGAAGTTTTAACTGATCTCAGAGAAAATCATTATGTAGAGGGAGTAAAGGCAGAGTTTGAAGCCGAAGGTACGAGAATGGAGGAAGCGCTTCGTCTAAAAGAGGTTGTTTCGGCGGCTGGGTTGGGTTTAACTCTTAAAATTGGAGGGTGTGAGGCATTAAGAGATATGTATGAGGCAAGAGTAATTGGGGTCTCAAGGGTTGTAGCTCCTATGATCGAGTCTCCTCATGCTTTAAAGAAGTATATCCAAGCGGTTAAACTTGCTTTTCCAGATGATGAGCTAGAAGATGTTTCTTTTTGTGTAAATATTGAAACAATCGATGGCTTTAAAAGCTTTGATCGGATGTTGGATTTAGAAGAAGTCAGCGAGTTAGACGGAATTGTTATGGGCAGAGTCGATTTCACTGGCTCATTAGGCTTAACAAGAGAAGATGTTAACTCGCCTGAGGTGTCGGATATGACGAAAGAATTGTTTAGTAAAGCTAAAACGAAGTCACTTGAATGTGCCATTGGTGGAGGAGTATCAGCCGAGACACTACCTTTCTTAAGAATGCTGGGGCCGGAATTAGTAGATAGATATGAAACCAGAAAAGTGATTTTTCAATGTCCAGAAGCACTTCATGACTCTGCCGATAACGGAATTTTAAAGGCCGTGGGTTTTGAGTTAATGTGGTTAAAGAACAAAAGGGATTTCTATGGCTCTATTGCTTTTGAAGACAAGGTACGTCTAGAAATGCTTCAATCCCGCTACGATAAAATGATTGTTAAGGCCGGTGGAGTATACGAGTGAAAAATCGTGTGGCTCTTATTACCGGAGCTTCTCGTGGGATAGGGTCTGCTATTGCAGATTATTTTTTAAAAGAAGGAGCTAAAGTATTAGCTCCTTCTCACAAAGAGTTGGACTTATCTTCTGATGAGTCTGTAGATGATTATCTAGTTTCGCTTAACGAAGAAGTAGATATTATTGTTAACAATGCTGGCATCAATCCGCTTGGCGATATAACAGAACTAAAAGATCCTGATATCGAAGATACTTTACGTATTAATCTAATCTCGCCCATGCGTTTAATTAGGGGCCTTGTTAAACCTATGATTAATAAGAAATACGGGCGTATTGTAAATATCAGCTCTATTTGGGGCTCGGTATCTAAGCCTAGAAGATTAATTTATTCGGCTAGTAAAGCTGGCTTAAATGCTATAACTGGGGCGTTGGCTGTTGAGTTATCACAGCATAATATCCTAACCAATGCTGTTGCCCCAGGCTTTGTAAATACAGAGCTTACCAAGCAAAACAACACCGAGGATGAGCTTAAAGCAATAGCTTCTAATCTCCCCATAGGCCGCTTAGCAGAGCCGGAGGAAATTGCCGGGGTAGTGACTTTTCTGTGTTCGAGCAAGAATACTTTTATCACAGGACAAGTAATTCTAGCAGACGGAGGTTTTTCTTGCCTGTAGACAAGATGATCCTTAAATCAAAAATCCATGATTACGAGGTCTGCTTCATTAAGGATTGTCAGTCATTAACAAAATACACAGACCAAGACAGTTGTGTTTTTATTGTTGATGAGAATGTTTGGCGTTTTCATAAAGACGGCTGCTTAAAAGAAATCAACGAAAACTTTGTAGTTATTTTGCCGATTAGTGAAGATAAAAAGAATCTTGAGTCTGTCCAAATGCTCTATGATGCGCTTATGGAGCACTCAGCGAAAAGGAATATGACCGTTGTATCCATCGGGGGCGGGATAACCCAGGATATATCAGGTTTTATGGCTTCTAGCTTATATAGAGGGATAAAATGGATTTATTATCCAACGACCTTGCTCGCTCAAGCAGACAGTTGTATAGGCAGCAAAACCTCGCTTAACTACAAGAATTATAAGAATCTGATAGGCACGTTCTATCCGCCAAATGAGATATATATCTATACACCATTTTTAAAAACCCAGGAAGATGGCGATTATTTTAGTGGTTTGGGAGAAGTGCTAAAACTACACCTTATGGGCACACAAGACAATATTGATAACATGGTCTCAAAGCTTCCTCAAGTAATTATCAAAAACGAAGAAGTGATGCTAGAAACTATTAAAAACAGCTTGGCTATTAAAAGAAGTTATATGGAAGGCGATGAGTTCGACACCGGTCGAAGGAACTTGTTAAATTACGGCCATTGTTTCGGTCACGCTATTGAGTCGGCTACCGATTTTTTAGTCCCTCATGGACAGGCAGTTGTTCTGGGTATGATCTTAGCTAATCGCATTGCTTTAAACAGAGGGCTTCTTGATAGTGATATGGAAGATCATCTGGCAGAGAATTTGTTAAAACCGGTTATTAAATTAGACATCAAAGCGCTTA
>QZJE01000009.1 GCA_003599235.1 Actinomycetota bacterium
AGGTTGGTGACAAAAGAAAGATCAGATGAGCTGTTAAGCGATTTAGGCCCTGAGCCATTGGATAAATCATTTACTTTTGATGAGTTCTTAAGGATTATTTCAAAGAGGCGGGGAGCTATAAAAAAGGCCTTAATGGACCAAAAAGTAATTGCCGGTATCGGTAACATTTATGCTGATGAAATTTTGTGGCTTGCTAAAGTCAATCCTTTTCGAACTATCGATACGCTAAGCCAAAAAGAACTAAAAGAAATTTACAATGCTATTGCAAAGGTGTTGGTAAGAGCAATAAAGTTACGGGGCACCTCTACCTCAGATTTTCGCGACCCTGATGGAAATAAAGGGGCATACGGCGATCAACGAAAAGTCTATAGAATGACAGGCCAGCCATGTCCTCGTGACGGTCATTCCATCGAGCGCAAAACCCTAGGTGGCCGCGGCACTCATTTCTGCCCAGTATGCCAGTTGTAGGTGTAATGAATTATTTTTCAGGGAATAATAAGAAAAGGCTTGACAAGTTAACTTCAAAATGATAGTTTATTAAAACGATAGGAAATATAGGGAATAAAGTGATTTATTTTACAAGGCAAAATATCATCAATCTAATAATGTGTATGGATAGCCGAATGTAGAGCTAGGCTTTCTCGTGCACGTTTTTAGGCTTAAGCTCAAAGTAGAGTTTAAGCCTTTTTTATTTGATAATTAACAAACAAAAGGAGAGACAAAAAATGAGTAACGAAAAGAAAACATTAAGACCAGAAACAATTGCTTTACATGGTGGCCAAGTGCCTGATCCTACTACCGGTTCCAGGGCGGTACCAATTTATCAAACAACATCATATGTGTTTAATGACACAGACCACGCGGCCAATCTTTTTGCCCTAAAGGAGTTTGGCAACATCTACACTAGGATTATGAATCCCACAACGGACATTTTTGAGCAACGTGTGGCCCAGTTAGAAGGCGGCAGCGGAGCATTAGCTACTTCCTCTGGACAAGCTGCTCAAACACTGGCTCTTTTAGCTATCACTGAAGTAGGCGACGAAATTATAAGCGCCAACAACCTCTATGGTGGCACTTACCAGCAGTTCCACTATACTTTTCCCAAACTGGGAAGGACTGTTAAGTTTGTGGAATCTGGCAACCCCGAGGATTTCAGGCAGGCAATTACGGAGAAAACAAAGGCTATTTACGCCGAGACTATTGGGAATCCAAAGCTAGATGTGCCTGACTTTGAAGCTATTGCCTCTATTGCTAATGAGGCTGGCATTCCCTTTGTGGTCGACAATACCGTTGGTGTTGGCATCATCAAGCCTTTGGAATTAGGAGCTGATATACTAACAATATCTGCGACCAAGTTCATTGGCGGCCATGGCACCTCTGTTGGAGGGGTGATTGTTGATGGTGGTAAGTTTAACTGGGGAAACGGTAAGTTTGCCGAGTTCACGGAGCCGGACCCAAGTTATCACGGACTAAAATTTTGGGATGTTTTTGGTGATTTTCCAGGTCTTGGAAATGTCGCTTTTATTATCAAAGCTAGGGTGCAACTTCAGAGAGATTTGGGGGCTTGCCTTAGTCCATTTAATGCCTGGCTGTTTCTTCAAGGGCTGGAGACTTTGCCTCTAAGAGTTAAACAACATAGTGAAAATGCTCTTAGAGTGGCCCGGTTTCTAGAAGATCATCCGGCTGTTAATTGGGTAGTCTATCCGGGGTTAGAGAATCATCCCAGCCATCAACTGGCTAAAAAATATTTTAAAGATAAGTTCGGCGCCATTATTGGTTTTGGTATCAAGGGCGGACTTAAAGCCGGCAGAAAGTTTATTGATTCAGTTGAGCTTCTGTCTCATTTAGCAAATATCGGCGATGCCAAGTCTTTAGTTATTCACCCTGCGTCAACTACTCACGCTCAACTAACGCCACAAGAACAAGTTGAAACTGGAGTTACAGAAGATTTTGTTAGATTATCAATAGGGCTTGAAAATGTTGAAGATATAATTGACGATATTAATCAGGCACTAAAGAAAGTAGGGAGTAGGGAGTAGAACTAAGTGAAAGACAGTGTTGGCATAGTAGAAACTCAATATCTAGAAATCAAGAAGCCTTTTAAGCTTGAGTCGGGCAAGTCCTTGGACGAGCTAACCATTGCTTACGAAACATATGGCCAGCTAAACCAGGACAAAACCAACGCTGTCTTAATCCTTCACGCTTTATCAGGAGATGCCCACGCCGCCGGCAAGTACCACCCATCAGACAAGAAAACCGGCTGGTGGGACAACATGATCGGCCCCGGCAAGGCTTTTGATACCAGCAAGCACTTTGTAATATGTTCTAATGTTTTAGGTGGGTGTAAAGGTACTACCGGGCCGTCTTCAATTAATCCTAAAACTTCTAAACCATACGGGTTTTCGTTTCCAGTGATAACCATCAAAGATATGGTGAGGGCGCAAAACAAGCTGGTAGAGCACTTAAAAATCAAGAAACTTTTAAGTGTTGCCGGGGGCTCGATGGGCGGCATGGAGGCTATCCAGTGGATTGTTACCTATCCGAAAAAAGTAAAGTCGGCTGTTATTGTAGGCGCCTCTTTAAGCCAAAGTGCTCAAAATATTGCTTTCCATGAAGTGGGAAGGCAAGCTATATTATCGGATCCTAACTGGCAAAACGGCGATTATTATGACAGTGGTCGCCGTCCTTTCTGGGGACTAAGCGCAGCTAGAATGATAGGCCACATAACATATCTAAGCGAGCAATCCATGCAGCAGAAGTTCGGCCGCCTCCTAAGAAACGGAGCCGGCTATACCTATGATTTTTCAACTGAGTTCGAGGTGCAAAATTACCTTAAATACCAGGGAAAATCATTTGTGGAACGTTTTGATGCCAACTCCTATTTATATATCACCAAGGCCATCGATTACTTCAATTTAGACTATGACAAAGCAGCTGAAGCCTTCAGTAAGTCTGAGGCTGATATCTTAACTATTGCTTTTAGCTCAGATTGGCTTTATCCGCCCAAACAGGTTAAAGAAGTTGTTAAAGCGGCACGCCAGGGTTTGAAGAAAGCTTCATATTACGAGGTTAAATCAGATTTTGGCCATGATGCTTTTTTAATAGAAGCTAAGAAACAAAAGCCGGTTATCAGTGGATTTTTAAACAATCAATTAAAAAAATGAAACGAATAGATTATCAAATTATCAGTAATTTAATAGAGGAAGGCTCAAGGGTATTAGACTTAGGATGCGGCAGCGGAGAACTTTTAAGCCAGCTTACCGAAGAGAAAAAGGTGGTTGGTGAGGGGGTAGAAATAGATGATGAAAAAATCCAAGAATGTTTTAAGAAGGGCTTGGTAGTACATCACGGAAATATCGATGAAGGATTACCTGATTATCCCGGAAACTCGTTTGACTATGTTATACTAAGTCAGACTTTGCAGGTAACCCACAATCCCTTGCTGGTTGTAAATGAAATGCTAAGAGTTGGCAAGCAAGCCATTGTTTCTTTTCCTAATTTCGGCCACTATGCTATGCGCCTGCAGCTGATGGTTTACGGCCGGATGCCGGTGACCAAAGCTTTTCCGTATCAATGGTATGATACACCCAACATCAGACACACCACTATTAAGGATTTTAAAGCTTTCTGTGAGCAAAATGATTTTCAAATTCAAGAGATTACTTATCTTAAGGACTTTGGCTCAAAGATTTCTCCGTTGCTAATAAACTGGCGGGCCAGGTTGGCCATAGCCGTATTGATAAAGGGAGATACGGCAGGGATGAGAGTTAAGAGATGATATGCAATGATATTTTGGAGGCGGTTGGTAATACGCCGCTTATAAAATTAAATAAATTGACGGCTGGGTTAGGCGCTGATATTTACGCCAAAGTAGAGTATTTTAATCCCGGAGGAAGTATTAAAGACAGGGTGGCAGTTAACATCATCAAGCAAGCCGAAAAAGAAGGCTTAATAAACGCTGATACAACTATTATTGAAGCAACCGCTGGCAATACCGGGATGGGGTTAGCTCTGGCAGCAGCGACTAGGGGTTATAAGTGTATCTTTGTAATGCCTGATAAAATGAGCTGTGACAAAATTAACTTACTTGAGGCTTTAGGAGCTAAGGTGGTTATTACTCCTACTAATGTGGCACCGGACTCAGAGTATAGCTATAACAGCGTAGCCGACAAGTTAAGCAAAAAAATCAGAGATTCTTTTCGGCCAAACCAATTTCTTAACATGAATAATCCCCAAGCTCATTACAACTCTACCGGTCCGGAGATTTTCAAAGATACCGAGGGATTAATTGATGTGCTAGTAGTAGGGGTGGGAACCGGCGGGACTATCACGGGGGCTGGTGGCTATCTAAAGGAGAAGAAACCTTCACTTAAAATAGTGGTAGCTGACCCACAGGGCTCGATATTATCAGGCGGCAAAGCCGGCTGCTGGAAAGTAGAAGGAATTGGCGAGGATTTTTTCCCAGATACCTTCAACAAAGATTTAGTTGATGAGTATATTAAGGTTAGCGATCAAGAATCTTTTAGTATTACTAGAAAACTAGCCAAGCAAGAAGGGCTTTTAGTTGGGGGCTCATCAGGTACAGCTCTAGCGGCTGCCATAAAATATGCTAAGAAAGTAGATAAAAAAGAGATGATTGTTGTGGTTATGCCTGATACCGGCCGGAATTACTTAAGCAAAATATTTTCTGATTCCTGGATGAGCAATAACGATTTTTCAGTAGATGATAGCGATGAGATTTAAGACAAAGGCGGTTCATCTTGGCCAAGAAAAAGATCCGGCCTATGGGGCAACCATTCCTCCGATTTATTTGTCGTCAACTTATACCCACGAAAATCTGGGAAAACACAAAGGCTATGAATATTGCCGCAGTGGCAATCCCACCAGGGCAAGCTTGGAAGGGTTAATTGCCGGATTGGAGCAAGCTGATTATGGTCTAGCTTTTGCCTCCGGGATGGCAGCGGCCCAAAGCATCTTTTCGTTGCTTGATGATAAAAGCCACGTTATATTATCTCAAGATGTTTACGGGGGAACTTACCGTCTGGTCAGCCAGTTATTACCTTCTCAGGGTATTGAGTGCTCATTGGTAGATACAACCGATATTACTGCGATTATGGGGGCAATAAAAAATAATACCAAATTAATTTTAATAGAGACGCCTACTAATCCGTTGCTAAAGATAATGGATATTAAGGCTATTAAAAAAGCCGTTGGTTCTAAGATATTGCTGGTTGTCGATAATACTTTTGCCACTCCTTATTATCAAACACCCCTAAAAGACGGAGCCGACATTGTTTTTCATAGTTCAACTAAGTATTTAAGCGGGCACAGTGATGTAGTAGGTGGTTTAGTTGTTGTTAACGATAAAGAGATCTATGAAAAGCTAAAGTTTATTCAAAATACGACAGGAGCAGTGCCTTCGCCCTTTGATTGTTATTTAACTATCCGCGGGATAAAGACTTTGCCTCTTAGGATGGAAGCACATAGCAGTAATGCTCAGATGATTGCCGATTATCTTAAGCAAAATCCCAAATCAGAAATAGTTTACTATCCAGGTTACTCCGGAATTGTCTCTTTTAGAATCAAAGGCGGCTTAGCACAAAGCAAAAAGTTTTTAGAAAGCCTAAAATTGTTTTCATTAGCTGAAAGCTTAGGCGGGGTGGAATCGCTAGCAAGTCTGCCGGCCAAAATGACGCATGCAACTTTTAGTCAAGAACAAAGGAACACACTAGGCATCACCGAGAACTTAATAAGGCTTTCAGTTGGCATCGAAGATATTAAAGATTTGATAAGTGATATCAAGCAAGCATTATCTAGGGCAAGTTAATGCAAGATAATTGATAAGATAAAGTACAAGGTGTATATTTGTTTTTTATCCTTAAGGAGAAATAAATGGCAGAAAAAGCAACATACAAAGTAAAAAGCGGATTAGCGCAGATGCTTAAAGGCGGCGTAATTATGGATGTAACTAACGCTGACCAGGCAAAAATAGCCGAAGATGCCGGCGCAGTATCGGTAATGGCTCTAGAGAGGGTGCCCTCTGATATCCGGGCTGCCGGCGGAGTAGCCAGAATGGCTGATCCTGAGGTAATCCAGGAGATAATGGATGCTGTAACCATTCCGGTTATGGCCAAGACTAGAATCGGCCATTTTGTAGAGGCTGAAATACTGCAAGCAATGGGCATCGACTATATAGATGAAAGCGAAGTCTTAACTCCGGCTGACGAAAAGCATCATATAAATAAATGGGATTTTAAGACTCCTTTTGTCTGCGGTGCCGTAAATTTAGGCGAGGCTCTAAGGCGCATTTCCGAAGGGGCTGCCATGATTAGGACCAAAGGCGAAGCCGGCACAGGAAACGTAGTAGAAGCGGTTCGCCATATGAGAACCATCAATACCGAGATTGCCAGACTAAAAGGCTTACGGGAAGAAGAATTAGCAGGAGCAGCCAAAGAGATAGGGGCTCCGGTAGAGCTTGTTAAAATGGTGGCTAAAGCTGGCAAATTACCGGTAGTTAATTTTTCTGCTGGAGGGATTGCTACCCCAGCTGATGCTGCTTTGATGATGAAGTTAGGTGCTGACGGCAACTTTGTCGGCTCAGGTATTTTTAAATCCGAAAATCCTCAATTGATAGCAGGAGCTATTGTTGAGGCTACTACCCACTTCGATGACCCTGATGTATTAGCCAGAGTTTCAAAAGGCCTGGGTAAAGCTATGCCCGGTTTGGATATCTCGGAGATTGTTAAGATTCAAGACCGCGGCTGGTAATTCGTGGTTAAAATAGGGGTTCTTGCTCTGCAAGGAGCGGTTCGAGAGCATATTCATAAACTACAAGAATGCCAAGTCAAAGCTGTTGTTATTAAGAGAGTTACCCAGCTTGAGGACTTAGATGGATTAATTATTCCTGGCGGGGAAAGCACTACGATGGGCAAGTTGATGGTTAAGTATGGTTTTACTATCTCTGCCAAAAAGATGGCTCAGGATGGTTTGCCAATATGGGGTACCTGTGCCGGTTTGGTGCTTCTAGCTAAAGAAGTGGTCGATGGATTACCTGATCAACCTCTTTTATCTCTCATGGATATCTCAGTAAGAAGAAATGCTTTCGGCCGCCAAAATGAAAGTTGCGAAGCATTTATCGGTTGTCGAATACCGAGGGGTGGCGCGCAAGAGGGCTCCCATCACGCGCAAGATAATTCTGAGCATGATGGGAAACTGAAGCGACAGGACCCCGAGGCTACTAACTTTCCTGCCATCTTCATCCGGGCTCCGTGGATTGAAAAAGTTGGCAAAGGAGTAGAGATTTTGGCAAAATACCAGGATAAGGTAGTAGCCGCTCGTCAAGGTAACCTATTAGTAACCTCCTTTCACCCCGAGTTAACCGATGATTTAAGATTTCACCAATATTTTGTTAATATAATAGAGTCGAGAGGCGTGCAAGTGAAAGGTTTTAACAACTAGTAACTCGCCTCTAATTACTAGGAGCTAGTTTGTCTGGACATTCGAAGTGGTCGTCAATAAAACATAAAAAAGGCAGGGAAGATGCCAAGCGTGGCAAGATCTTCTCTAAGATGGCCCGCTATATTACAGTGGCTGCCAAAGAAGGCGGCGGCGATCCCAATATGAACAGTGCTTTAGCTAACGCTATAGAGAAGGCTAAAGAATATAATATGCCGGCGGACAATATCGAGCGTGCGGTAAAAAAAGGCACTGGAGAGCTAGCCGGGGTCAGTTACGAGCACATTACCTACGAAGGCTACGGCCCGGGCGGTGTAGCAATACTTGTAGATATTATGACTGATAACAGAAACCGCACAGCTGCTGACATGCGCCATATTTTTACCAAACATGGCGGTAATCTGGGAACCAGCGGCTCAGTAGCCTGGATTTTTGTAAAAAAGGGAATTGTTTTAGTGTCTAAATCCGAAAATATTGATGAGGAAGGTCTATTAAATATCGTCTTAGATGCTGGTGCTGAGGACTTAAAAGCCGAAGATGACCATTTTGAAGTCGTCTGCGAACCAGGCGATTTATCTAATATTAAAGCTGCTTTAGAAAGCGAAAAAATTGCTTACCAATCAGCTGATATCTCCATGCTTCCCAAAGAGGTTATCAAACCCGATGCCTCAGATGCCCGTAAACTTCTTAAACTAATGGATTTACTAGAAGAGCACGATGATGTCCAGCAAGTCTACGCCAACTTCGATATTTCTGACGAATTAATAGAAGAACTTGCCTAAACGCTTGCTTTTTTTACGATACCATTCTACAATACAAAACATACGTTCGATTGTTTGTCGAACAACGAACAACTAAGCTCGAACAACGGTTACCAAATGAAAATTCTAGGTATTGATCCAGGAACAGCTACAACCGGATATGGAATTGTAGAAGTAAAAGACGGTCGCCTCGAAGCTATCGACTACGGAATAGTTTCCACCACCCCCAAACAAGAAACTGCCGAGCGCTTAAGATATATATACCAAGATATTTCTAATCTGATTAGCTTTCATTGCCCCGATCAGGTGGCAGTAGAGCAGTTATTTTTTAATACCAATACTAAAACAGCTCTAGCGGTCGGCGAGGCTAGAGGAGTCATCTTATTGGCTATTCAAGATAAGAATCTAAAATCGATTGATTACACTCCTCTTCAGGTTAAACAAGCAGTTGTAGGCCATGGCCGGGCAGAGAAACATCAAGTCCAATACATGGTTAAAAATATTCTTAAGTTAGAGCAGACACCAAAGCCAGACGATGCCGCTGACGCTCTAGCCATTGCTATTTGCCATGCGCATAGCTACCAGCTTAAAGAGCTGGAAAGAGGCGTGAGGCGAGAGGAGAGAGAAGAGTAATGCATGTTGGGGTTTTTAAATTAGAAGTTGCAAAAAAAGCTCATCTATTAACCTTAGATATTTATAAAGTAACTAATAATTTTCCTAAAAATGAAACTTACGGACTAGTTTCTCAAATAAGAAGATCTTCAATGTCTATTCCAGCTAATCTAGCTGAAGGTTATACTAGAAAATCCTCCAAAGAGTTTAAACAGTTTATTAATATTGCCAGAGGTTCGTTAGCAGAAACAGAGTACTTTGCTTTGTTATCTAGAGACTTAGGTTATATTAACGAAGAGGAATACCTAACTTTGAATACAAAGGTTGAAGAGGTTGGTAAGATGTTGTTTGGTTTATTTCATTCCATTGACAAAAAAACTAATCACTCACCTCTCGCCTCTAGGAACTAACATGATTGCTAGCTTAACTGGTAAACTGACAGAAAAAAATAGTGACAGTATTATCTTGGATGTAGGCGGAGTAGGTTATAGGGTAGTCATATCCAACAACTCTATGTCAGAGCTGCCTTCAGTTGGTCAAAACGCATCAATACTTACCCATCTTCATGTCAAAGAAAATGCCATGGAATTATATGGTTTTGTAAGCGAGGAAGAAAAAAGTTTATTTGAGCGCTTGATTTCAGTATCTGGTATCGGATGCAAACTGGCTTTAACAGTGCTGTCTTATATCCCTCCAAAGTCTTTTGAACAGGCAATAATCAATGAAGATGTAACGCTATTGTCAACAGTGCCAAAGATAGGTCAAAAACAAGCTAAGCGCTTGATAGTAGAACTAAAAGAAAAAGTATCTGATATTTCGTTTAGCCAAAAACCAGAATTGTCCCTTGCCAGAGATGTCTTATTAGGCTTAGGTTATTCTATTGAAGAATCCCAAAAAGCCTTAAAGGGATTAAACGGAAATGCTGATAAAGCTGAGGAGCTGGTTAAGAAGGCGCTGCAGAAGATTGGAAGCAGTAAGTAGTTTGTAGTAAGTGGTAAGCAGGTGAAGATTGGACGAACGGATAATTTCATCAAAAATTACATCAGAAGATAAAGAAATCGATTTAAGTCTAAGGCCTAAGACGCTTACTGAATTTGTAGGCCAAGACCAGGTTAAGGACAACCTAAAGGTGTTCATTGAAGCAGCTATTAAAAGAGATGAACCCCTAGACCATGTCATTTTATCCGGTCCTCCAGGGCTTGGAAAAACCACCCTAGCCAACATTATCGCTAATGAATTAGGGGTAAATATTCTATCAACATCCGGTCCTGCTATTGAGAGAGCAGGCGATTTAGCTGCTATTTTAACTAATCTTCAACCGCGAGATATTTTATTCATCGATGAGATTCACCGTTTAAGCCGCAGTGTAGAGGAAATACTTTATCCAGCACTAGAAGAATATAAGCTAGACATCATTATTGGCAAGGGGCCTTCTGCCCGTTCCATGCGCATTGATTTACCTTCCTTTACCCTGGTAAGTGCTACTACTAGAATGGGGCTAATAACTTCTCCATTAAGGGACCGGTTTGGCATTAATTGCCGCCTAGAGTACTACGATAAGGAGCATCTTGATAGCATTGTTACAAGGTCGGCAAAAATTTTAAAAGTTGATACTGACAAAGGTAGCTGTGCTGAAATCGGCAGGCGGTCACGAGGGACTCCCCGTATTGCTAACCGTTTACTAAAACGAGTAAGGGATTACGCTCAAGTAAAGGGTGATGGTAAAATAAATAAACAATTAGCCAGCAAAGCCCTCTCATTTTTAGCTGTAGACGATATAGGTCTCGATGGGCTGGATAAAAAGATTCTGCTTACATTAATCGATAAATTTGGCGGAAAACCGGTAGGATTGACCACTCTAGCGGCTGCAATCGGAGAAGAAACTGATTCTATAGAAGAGGTCTACGAACCCTATTTACTACAGCTCGGGTTAATAAGAAGAACGCCAAAGGGCAGGATAGCCACCCAGAAAGCATATAATCACTTGGGAATTTGTTTCCAGGAATCCATATTAAGTACTTAGTTAAAAAACCACTCAAATAGCTTGACTTCTAACACCTGCTTATAATATAAATTACTTAGAAGTTAGTTTTAAACACCTAACAAGAGGAGGCAGTTGTGGGAACAGGAATGGCTATAGATTCCATTGTTCAGTTGTACTTTGTAACTTTTTTATTGGCCACAATTATTTCTGTGGGTCTTCTGTATTATTCTTCAAAACAACTAAAGCGATAAATGGAGGTTATTAATGGCTAGGTTTCGTTTACCGGATCTAAGCGATCCTAAAAAGAAAGCTTCTTTTGTGCTGATGATAGGAGCAGCATTAGTGGTCCTGCTATTTGTTGTTGCAATTGCTATACCTGTTTTTTCAAATCCTACGTTTTGCGGCCTAATATGCCATTCCCAGAAAGCCGATGTCTTGTCATGGGAGAAATCATCCCATGCTAATGTAACTTGTTATGCTTGCCACATGCAGCCAGGGCTTCTCAACATGTTTTACATGAAGGCTAAAGATGGGGTATTAGGTGGCTATTATGAGGTATCAGGTAATTATCATAAGCCTATTAACGGCGAAAGTGAATATGCCAAAGAGCTTCCCTCGGTAGTTTGCGAGCGTTGTCACAATATGGCTAATCGTAGTGTTACCTCAACTGAAGGAATAATAATTAATCATAAAGTTCATTTAGATAAAAATATCAATTGCACCATATGTCACAACCGGGTAGCTCATAAAAGGGCTCCTGAGTTCTTTAAAGTTGCTTATAATGAGAAAGTCCACAGAACCTATGAGGATTTTATGGAAATGGAAGGCTGTTTTAGGTGCCATGCAAGCAAGAAGAAGCAAAAACTATCCGAACTATCAGAAGAAATAGAAGAGAATGGATGGGAAGAAGCACCACCTGCTTGTATAGCATGCCATCCTAAGAATTGGGAAAAGTTACCGGTTGGTCACACCACTGGTTGGCGTAAAAACCATAAAATCGAAGCTAATAAGAATATTAATGCTTGTTACAAGGTTGAATGCCATACTAAAGAGTCACTATGTAACGATTGTCACGAAGAGTAGGTTCTACCTACTGGTAATAAGCTTTAAAAAAAGGGGCAAATGCGATAGAATAATTTTATAGCATTTGCCCCTAAATTTATGTAAATGAAGGCAGGTGCCGATAAAGGAATAGCTGGTCGTAACAGATATGAAGTATGTAAGTGGCAGTATTAAAGCAAAGATTATAGCTGGTATCGTGTTTGTCTTATTAGTGGCCATATCAGGCTGCTCTTTGTTTCCTAAAGCGTCACCTAAAAAAATTGATCAGTTAAGGTCTAAGTTAGATTCCTGTATTGCTAACAGCAAAAGTAATTCAAATGCAACAAAAGAATTATTAGAGAAGTTAGAAAAACCCAACTATACAGCCTCTGATGCGGTTGATTTTTCCAACAAAGCCACCTCTATTGCAAATCAATTAAGCACTGTAAAAAGCAATCTCGACCAAGCTTCAACTTACTTAGAACAGATTAGGTCAAGTTCACCCAAGGATTACTCGCAATATGTGGAGACGAAATCAAGCCAAATCGATGCCCTAAAACTCTTAGTTGATAAGGATAAAAAAATTGCTGCTAAACTACAGACATTTCTTAGCCCCGTTGCAATGATTTTCCAATATGTCGATAAGGTAAAAAAGGCCCAAGGAACTCAAATTCAGATTTCCTCTATTGCAGCAGCTAGGCTAGCAGAGCGTCAAACATCCCAAGATATACTGACGACTTTGCTTATAAACAAGGCAATATCAGCTACCTCTTCTTCTAGCGATTCCACTGATGGCTCATCTACAGATAGCTCATCTTCTAGTAGTTCTTCTTCGGCATCTACATCATCTTCTGATTCTAGTTCCAGCACTAGCTCAGAAACCGAAGAGTGGGTATATGAGTTGTTAAATTATAATGTCCAGTCTAAGTACACAATTGATATGCTTAACGCTCAAAGCAAAACATTAAGCGATTTATATCAAAATCTATACTCCTTGCAGAAGAAAGTTAATTTTACTAATGTTAAACAATTGACAAGCGCTGTTCAATTAGTAAAAGATGATGCTTCTGGCCTTAAAAACGCTATGCTAAATGTCAATGGAAACCTATCAGAGAGACGTAAGCTCTGGACTCAATATAAGGAACTGGATGCTTTGGCGCTAAGTTACCAAAGAGGGCTTGATTATATCACCCTAGGATTAGATAATCGGCCAAGCGGGGTTTCTAGTTCGTCAGCTGAGGTAGAAAATGTTCAAAAAGGTAAAGAGCTGACTACTCAGAGACTAAACGAGGTAAATAAACAATTGGCCTCAGTTGATAAGCAAATAAAAGAAATCGACCGTGATATGCAAACGCAATTACTGCCGGACTTAAATGATGATCTCTATAGGTACGGCGGGGCTTTAATGGGGCTTATGATTACTAATAATAATGTTTCTTCGCAACTGATGTCTGAGATAAAGAATTGGGAGGATAAAAACCTAGATCCGTTAGTTCTCGAACGTAGTAAAATTGCGCAAGCTTCTGATTTTCTAGATTACCGAGCCAAGAAGGTCTATGCCAAAGCCCGGGAGCTAGCTTCTAGGTAAGGTAACGATAAACTCAGAGCCTTTACCAAGACTGCTTTTAACCTCGATTTTACCCTTATGGTTTTCGATGGCATGTTTAGTAATTGACAGACCTAATCCGGTACCACCGCTTTTTTTAGCCCTATCTTTTCCTACGCGGTAGAAACGCTCGAATATCCGGGGAATATCTTTTGAGGGGATGCCTATTCCGTTATCGCTTATCTTGATATTAATTGAGCTGTTATTATCTGTAAGCTCCACGGTTACTTGACCATTTTCTTTTGTATATTTGATGCTGTTATCAATTAGGTTGGAAAAAGCAATTGATAGTTGCTGGAAATCAGCCATAATAGTTGGATCTTTGGACTTTATTTTTAGAGTAATATCGATAGCCTTATTTTTTGCTTGCAGGTCGTGGTCTTTTACGGTCGATTTAAGTAACCTACTTAAATCGACTGCCTCTTTGTCCTGGACTTTGTCTGATTCAATTTTATTTAGATCCAGGATATCTCGTGACAATAATGATAACCGCTCGATCTCGTTACTTATGTCAGCCAAGAACTTCTCTCGGTCTTTTTTTTCGTCTTTAGCTCCACTCATCAGAGCTTGCATTAAGGCAGAGATAGTAGAGATAGGTGTTCTCAATTCATGGGAGACATTGGCAATAAAATCCTTTTTGATACCGGCTAGGGCTTCAATGGCAGTGGTATCGGTGATAATTAGAACAGCTGCATTGATACCTCCTGCGGAGTCCTTTATCGGCTTTGTTTTGATTTCTAGCGATTTTGAGCAAGGATAGCTAATTTCTACTTTCTGACCTTTTGTTTTTCCAAGGAGAGCCAGCTTGGCTAAATCAGAAATGGATGAGTTGTTAACAAGGGCGGTCAGATTTTGGTTTTTACTAGTTACTTCAAATATGCTTCGGCTTGCCTTGTTAATAAATATTACTTCTAAGGCTTTGTTAACGATTATGACACCGTCAGTTAAATTCTCAATTACTTCCTTTAGGCTACCCAGCTCTTTCTTTAATGCATTACTCTCCCTTTTTAGGGTTCTTAAGTTCTCATTTGCTTCCAGTATCTTCTTATTTTTCTTACTTACAAATCCCATCAACATTAATTTGTCTCCAAACGGTAGCCGATTCCTCTGGCTGTTACCAGGTACTTAGGCTTGGAAGGGTTCTTTTCCAAGCGCTTACGCAAAGATGACATATGTACATCTAAGGTTTTGGGGTCGGTATAGCTATCCCAAACTTTGTTAAGCAAGTAATCTCTGGTTAGTGTTTTGTCTGAATTAATAATTAAGTTTTTCAAAAGTTTATATTCTTTTAAAGGAAGGCTGAGCGATTTATTTTTAAAGGCAATTTGATGCTTATTCTCATCATATTCAAAAGGGCCTGCAGTAATAACTGATTTTACCGATTGGCGCCCAGATCTCCTAAGCAGAGCTTTTATTCTAGCTATTAGCTCCCTTACGCTAAACGGTTTGGTGACATAGTCGTCAGCACCTACAGATAGTCCGATTATTTTATTAGTTTCAGTGGCTTTAGCGGTTAGCATGATAATAGGAACATCAGAAGTTTTGCGGATTAATTTACATACGTTTTCTCCTGTTATTTTAGGTAGCATCAAGTCTAGCAAAATTAGGTCAGGGGATTCTTTTTCAAAAACTTCTATTGCTTCGGCTCCTGATAATGCCGATACCGTAAGGTAGCCTTCTTTTTCTAAGCAATACTTTAGAGAATTAACTATCGGTTTTTCGTCATCTGCAATGAGTATTTTTTTAGACATCAGCTAATCCTACCAACCTGACTAGGTAGCGATGAAGTTGATAAGTAAGCATTAATTCAGTAATTGTCATTATTCCTGCTAATATGCCATGCTGTCTTAACTGCAAAACACTGTCTATTCTCCTAAACCACTTAGGAAAGGTGGCTAGAATTAAAACATTTAATAACCAAAACGTTCCTATAAGCGACAATATTATAGCGGTTGGAAGTAAATATTGTAATAGTTTTATTTGAGAATTAACCAAAACATAAATAAGCAGATATATCGCAATAAATTTAATAATATCCATAGGGTTGTCTAGCATTCTTTTGTCTGAAGGGTTTTTAAAGAGATATTGGTTAAACACCGGGATAAGCACTAAAGAGCCTGCGAATCCTATGCCAAGTCCAGTAGCTAGTCTGATGGAGTTGGTGGTTGTTCTGATTAGCATATATGAGGTAAGTCCGTCTAGGGCAAAGAGCAAAAAGGCTATGGCGCCAGGTATCAGCACGTAAGCTTTTGGAAAACTGCTTTCTTTTCTTAATCTGGTTAGGTGTATTAAGTAAACACAGGAGATGAAGAAACCCAGATACATCCCAGTGCATCGGCCGTCTAAAGGCATTTTTGTTCCGTCAATGATAATAGAGTGACTTTTTAGCTGATGGCACACAGAGAAACCGATTTTGTAGTATATGTCTAACATAGTTGTAGTATACAATGTTATTTACCGGGATGTAGCGCAGCTTGGTCAGCGCGCAGCGTTCGGGACGCTGAGGTCGGCGGTTCGAATCCGCCCATCCCGACTCCCTCAACCCTCAATGCTCAATACTCATCCCTCATCCCTGTACCCCAACCCCTTCTCTGTTGACATACACACTTAAGAGCGCATAATGAAGTCGGATATTAATAATGGTGGCAGTTATCATGTTTTTACCAGCTAGATGCACCATTAGATTATCAAAATATATGTAGCCATAATTGATGACTGTCACCTATTTTGAGGTGGAGTAAATTGGGGTCAAAGACACCAAAAGATACAGCACACGAAATATGTAGCATCGGTGAGAAAAAAGCCACTCATAATTTTTTTAATCTATTAATTTTAAGCGTTATGGCTGGAGCCTACATTGGGTTCGGAGCTCAATTTCTAATATCGTTTACTTTTGATGCAGCCAAATATGTTGGGGCCGGCATGGCTAGATTCTTAGGAGCCAGTGTTTTTTGTACCGGTCTTTTTATGATACTTATGACCGGAGCAGAGCTTTTTACCGGCAACTCCTTAATGACTGTAGGTTTATTTAACGGCAAAATTAAACTTAGTTCGCTTCTTAGAAATTGGACAATTGTATATCTGGGCAATTTTGTCGGTGCGGCCTTGATGGCCGGTTTTATCTTTTACTCTGGAGCTTGGAAGGCTAATGAGAATGCTCCTGGGATATTTGCTCTAAATATGGCAATTACAAAAGTCCAGATTCCTTTTTGGATAGCCCTAGTAAAAGGGATCGGGGCTAATTGGCTGGTTTGCATGGCGGTTTGGCTCTGGGTTAGCTCGGACAGGGTAATTGACAAAATTATCGGCATGTATCTGCCGATAGTGGCTTTCGTGGTAATGGGTTTTGAGCACAGTATTGCCAATATGTTTTTGCTTCCTATGGGTCTACTGCTTAAAAGTGTTGTTAGCACAAGTGGAGCAGTTCAGTTAACCATAAGTAGCGTAATTTTTAACAATTTGATACCGGTAACTATCGGCAATATTATCGGCGGAGTTGTCTTTATGGCAATCCCATACTGGTATGTCTATATCAGAAACCATCAAGAGCAACAAGTAAGTGATGGCCAGTGGCTGGTTAATAAGGTTAGGGTTGTAAGAGATAAATTGACAGCTTAACCGGCCTTGCTGAGCTTCAGTTTAAAGTCATGCTCATTTTCAGCGGCAAGCATAGCATCTTCTAAGTTAATTTTCTTACTGTTCAATAATTGTATTAGGCTTTGGTCGAAGGTCTGCATTCCGTAATAAGCGCCTTCCTCCATGGCTTTTTTTATTTTTATCGTTTCCTCAGGATTTAGGACGTATTGCCTTATGGTATCAGTGGTCTTCATTACCTCTACTGCAGGAATCCTTCCTCCTCCCATAGCAGGAAGCAGCCTTAAAGATATTATCCCTTTTAATGTTGAGGCTAGCATTATACGGACAAGTTTTTGGTGCTCTATGGGATAGAGGTCAATAATGCGATTTATGGTCTCTGTTGCATCGATGGTGTGAATAGTTGAGAAAACCAGATTTCCCAGTTCGGCTGCTTTCATGGCAGAATCCATCGTCTCCGCATCTCTTATCTCGCCTATAAAAATTACGTCCGGGTCTTGGCGAACGATGTGTTTGAGGGATTGAGCATAAGAGCTGGTATCTGAGCCTAACTCTCTTTGATTGATAATGCTTTTAATGTCGGAATGCAGGATTTCAATAGGATCCTCTACGGTTATTATGTGTCTGCATTGCAGGGAATTAATGTAATTGATCATCGAGGCGATAGTGGTAGTTTTTCCACTTCCCGTGGTTCCCGTTACTAGTACTAGGCCTCTTGGAAGAATAGCCAACTCATTTACAACTGTTGGCAGGTGAAGCTCCTCAATTGTTTTGTGCTCGAAACTGACGATTCTAATAACCACACCAAAACTGCCTCTTTGCTGGAAGATGTTTACTCTAAAACGCCCTCCTTTTGCAGAAATGGCAAAATCAACCTCTTTGGCCTGCTCGAAATGCTTTTTTTGTTCTTCATTCATTAAGCTTAAGGCAAACCTCTGAGTATTTTCCTTAGACAGTTCATCGAATTGTTCTAAGGGTCTTAGAAGTCCGTCTATTCTAATATGGGGTTTATTGCCCACTTTAACGTGGATATCAGAAGCCTTCTTTTCTTTAGTTAATTCTTCTAAAAGTTCTTCTAGTTTCATCCTGTTGTTATTATCGGAAAAGTCTAAAAAAGCTTTAATATATTATTCGAAATATGTATTATTATCAGCAAGTACTTGACTTTTGACCGCTAATAGTATAAATATTAGGTATTGTAAACACTTGAAGTAGTCACTTACAGTAAGATATCATCGCAGTAATCTACAGCAAAGTTTATTGATTGGCCATTGTGCTGAATATACTTCTGTTTAAGTTAGGTTTTGATAATTCTGCTTTTTTAGTTAGCTACTTAAAAGTTTTACATTGGCTTGTTTGGGATATCTAGGTATTGACAACATGGAGAAGACGGTGGAAAAGGCAAAAAGAAACTTAATCAACGTGAAGTTTCTTTTTATCTCGCTTACGGTTTTGGCACTATCTGCATCTTTCATTGTATTAGTACAAGGCAATAATTCTGCAGCACAAGCTTTAAAGTTAATGGTTACTAAGCAGCCTGAGAGGCTAACAGAATTATTTTTTACTGATTATGCGCTGGTACCAAAGAAACTAAAGGCCAAAAGACGGTACAAAGTAGACTTTAGTGTTACAAACCGTGAATACCGTAAGCAAAATTATACCTATGTAGCAGTAATGATTGAAAATAACTTTGAAAGAGGGCTTGTTTCCGGATCCTTTAAATTGGCCAATAATGAATCAGTAGTTAAAGAAGTTAGGTTTAGGCCGACTAAGCCGAAAGCCAACATTAAGATAATTATCAAGCTGATTAATAAAAACCAACAAATCAGCTTTAAGGCAACGACATGATTAAAGAGGAAACTGCAAAAAGTGTTAACGTCAAATTAATAAAAACGACAAAAAAAATCACCTTAATAATTCCTTGTTATAACGAAGCTAAGGGGATTGGTTCAGTAATTGAGGGTCTTCCTAGAAACAAATTAAAAACCGAAGGTTATGAGGTAGAAGTCATTGTTATTGATAACAATTCTACCGATGATACAGCGGCAATTGCATCAGCCTGGGGAGCCCAAGTTGTCCATGAGCATAAAAAAGGCAAAGGTAGCGCCATTAGAGCCGGCTTTTATGCGGTTAGTCCGGATACCGATTACGTGGTAATGATAGATGGAGATAATACTTACAAGACGCAGGAGATCTTAAGGTTAATCGAGCCCCTAGAAAGCGGTTTCTGTGATGCGGTTATGGGTTCGCGTCTTGCCGGTAAAATGAATGACCATTCTATGAGGGCTTTTAACCGATTAGGAAACTGGATTTTTTCGGCATTAGTAAGGAACTTCTATCGCTTAAATATTACTGATACGCTTACAGGCTACTTTGCCTGGCGTTATGAAGTGGTAGAAAAAATGCGTCCATATATTACAAGCAACGGTTTCAGCATTGAGATGGAGATGATTGCCAAGCAAGCTAAACTGGGATTTGAGACCTATTCGGTGCCTATTACTTATGATCCCAGGGCAGGTAATTCTAACCTGGAACCGATTAAAGATGGTTTTAGAATTCTATCTATGTTTTTTAAACAGCTACGTTGGAATAAGCCGGCTAAAAAGATTGCTTTCGTTTCTGATGCAGTATATCCCTTTCATGTCGGAGGTAAGGAAAAACGCCTTTATGAAATAGCTAGACGCTTGGTTCGCGATGACAGACAGATTGATATATATACCATGCAATGGTGGGAAGGGGGTAAGACAATAGAAATCGAAGGGATAACCTATCATGGTATCAGCCGTTTGTATCCTATGTATGTAAATGAGCGCCGGTCAATTAAGGAAGGAATAATGTTCTCACTAGCCTGCTTTAAGCTGTTATTTAAATCTTTTGATTTAGTAGATGTCGACCACATGCCTTTTTTCCCATTGTTTAGCATGAGAGTTGTTTGCTGGCTAAAGCGCAAAAAACTATATGCTACCTGGCATGAAGTATGGGGATGTAACTATTGGCGACAATATCTGGGATATCTTGGCTTTATCGGGTACTTAATAGAGAAAATTTCCACAAAAATACCCAATGTCATTATTGCGAACTCTGAACATACAACGAAGCGCCTAAAGGATACAGGCGTTAAATGTAAGGTTAAATCGGTTCCCTTAGGGGTAGATTTAGACCACATATATGATGCTCCAATTAACCCTGAATCAAGCGATATTATTTATGCTGGAAGATTGCTTAATCATAAGAATGTTGACCTACTTATTAGAGCCATTAAGGTAGTTAAAGCGGCTCGCCCCGACGTTAAGTGTACTATTATCGGCAATGGCCCTGAAAAAACACTTCTTGTGCATTTAGTAAAGTCACTTGGTTTAACAAAAAACGTCCAGCTAATTGGTTTTTTAGAAAAAGCAGACGATGTTTACGGATATATAAAAGCCAGCAAAGTGCTTGTCTTGCCAAGTGTTCGAGAAGGATTCGGATTAATTGTAGCAGAAGCTAATGCCTGCAATATCCCGGTTGTAACCACTAACCATGAAGACAATGCGGCTAGAGACTTAATAATCGAAGGAGAGAATGGATATCTATCCGAAGTAGACACTGTGCATTTAGCTAAACAAATAATTCGTGTCCTTGATGAGAAAAATAATCTTAAACCGCTGGAAACCTTCAAGAACAAGTTCGGTAGTTTTAGATGGGAGAGGGTTGTAGCCGACTTCGAGAAAATGCTGGTTGCTAAATGAGCAAAAAACTACTAATTGTTGCCCCTTATTTTTATCCTCAAAGCGGGGGGTTGGAAAACTACGCTTACCAAATGGCCAAAAGAGCTCTCGAGCAAGGCTATCAAGTAACCGTTTTAACTTCTACTGATACTCATAAAATTGAGATTGAACATCTTTATGGTTTAGATATTTATAGACTACCAATTCAGTTTAGGTTATCCAATACACCGATTAATCTTAAATGGTATTGGACAATCAAGGAAGTACTAAAAAAAGAAAAGCCTGATATTATTAATGTGCATATGCCGGTTCCTGGTTTGCCTGATATGGTTTGTATGGCTGCAAAAAACACGAAAACGATTATTACTTATCATGCAGGCTCGATGAAAAAAGGCCGTCTCTTTATAGATGGTTTTCTAAGAGCTTACGAACGGTTTTTTCTACCAATGGCACTTATAAAAGCCGATAAGATTATTTGTTCTTCTGATTTTGTAAAAGATAACTTTTTGGCTAAATATCAAAAGAAAACGCAAACAATAACCCCCGGAGTAGATACTTCTGTGTTTACTAAAAGAACAGAAGCGCCTAACAACAGGAATATATTGTTTATTGGTAACTTTAATTATGAGTGGAAAGGCATTAGGCATTTGTTAGAAGCTCTAAAACAAATACCGCAAGCAACTTTGCATGTTGTGGGAGCAGGCAGAAAAATTGACTCAGCTAATACTGTCTACCATGGAGAATTAAGCGGTCAAGAGCTTCTAAACCAAATACATCAAGCTCAGGTTCTTGTTCTTCCCAGCACCTCTGAGGCAGAAAGTTTTGGCATGGTTTTAATTGAAGCTATGGCTTGTGGAACTCCGGTAGTAGGAACTGATATCGGAGGCATACCGACTGTAGTTAAAGATAAGGTAGACGGTTTGCTGGTTAAGCCAAAAGATACTAAGGCTTTAGCTTACTCAATTAGCTTTATTTTAGATAATCCGCATGAAGCTGCTAGACTTGCTAATAATGCTTATCGTAAAGTAGTTAATAATTTTACCTGGGACAAATCGGCAAATAAGTATCTGAAATTGCTAAATGATTTATTAAATAATTAAGCAAATGATAAATAAACCCACTATTGCTCAAGTTGTTTCTTATTATCCTCCCCATATTGGAGGAATGGAAAATGTAGTTCAAGAAATTAGCTTAAAATTGGCTAAGAATAACTGGCCTGTTCAAGTGATTACTTCTAATCTTGGAACAGCTAGCAAAACAGTCAAAGAAGAAAAAGATAACTATCATTTGACCCGTCTAAAAAGTATTGAGTTTGCCCATACCCCGGTTATGAAGGGTTTATTAAAAAAACTATTCTCTTTACCAAAAAAAACGGTTATTCATTTACACATTGCCCAGGTTATAACTCCTGAAGCAGTTTGGTTGGTAAGTAAACTTAAAGGTATCCCCTATATTGCTCATTTTCACCTTGATGTCGGCCCAAGCGGCCCCCTTGGCTTATTTTTCTTAATCTATAAAAAAACTATCTTAGGAAAAGTGCTGCGTGATGCTAATAAAGTTATAGCTACCTCAAAAGAACAGGCAAGTTTAATTAATCAAAAGTATAAAGTAGCTAAGAAAAAAATTGTTCTGATGCCAAACGCAGTCTCGGATGTTTTTTTTCGCAAAGAGCCAAGACGGGTACCTAAAGATTATCTGCGCTTATTGTTTGTAGGACGGTTGTGCATTCAAAAAAGAGTTGACCGGCTGCTGGATGCTCTAGCAATTACTAAAGCTCCTGTTGAACTAACTATTGTCGGCGATGGCGAGTTGCGTTTGAGTTTAGAAAACCAAGTTAGACGCCTTGGTCTAAATAATGTAGATTTTGCAGGGGCTAAAAACGGCGATGAGCTGGTGAAATACTATCAACAGGCTGATGTTTTTGTTTTGCCTTCCGACAGGGAAGCGGGAATGCCGCTTGTATTAATGGAGGCCATGGCTTGCGGGCTGCCGGTAATAGGATCTGATGTCTTAGGGGTTTCTGAGTTTGTCTCTGACTGCGGTATTTTAGCTAAGCCAACGGCAAAATCATTTGCTTCTAGCCTTGATGGTCTTTGGCAAAACAAGGAGCAACTTAGCAGTTTAGCTGTCTTAAGTTGTGCTAAAGTAAAAGGGTATTCTTGGGACAATCTTACAAAAAAACTCGAGAAACTATATCAAGAAGTGTTAGAAGAAAGCATAAATGCTGACAAAAATTAAACAATTTAGCCTAAACAGAGTAACTTTTTGCGCCTCTATCTTTATTTGGGGCTTATTTTTCGCACTTTTTAGACTCATAAATGTTAACAATGTCGTTCTAAACGTTGCCGGATTTAGTTTTCTAGTGATAGTTCCAGGGTTATTAACTTATTTGATTATTAAGTTTAAAAAAGAACTACCTTCTTTTGGCAAATTAGCACTTATAGTTTGCTTTAGCATATTGGAGCTGATTGTTACGGCTCTGGCAATTAATAGTGTGCTGCCACTCTTTGGTATTATTAGGCCTCTTGACCCTGCTTTTTTAAGCTTAGGGGTTGCCATATTAGTATTTGGCTTGCTACTGATTCTATGGCCACGTCTTGCCAACTGGGAAATATCTTTAGAAAATTTTAGCGTATATCATTTTAATAGGCTCGATTGGTTTGCCTGCCTTTTTCCGCTTGTTTTTGTTGTCATGAGCATTATGGGAGCGCTAAGCCTTAATAATGGAGGGACAAATGCTCTGACCCTTATTATGCTGGCTGCAATGGCACTCTATTTCTTTTGGCTGGTAGTAAAGGGTAAATCCTTAAAAAGTGATGCTATAACGATTTCCATATACTTAATCGGATTAAGCTTGTTGCTGATGACTAGTTTGCGAGGCTGGTATACGACAGGGCATGATATCCAACAGGAGTTCTATGTTTTTAAGCTGGCCAAAGATTTTGGTGTTTGGAACATCGGGTATTACAAAGAAGCCTATAACGCTTGTTTAAGTATCACCTTATTGCCGACTATATTTGCAAACCTGCTCCATTTTTCTGACCCCTATGTTTATAAAGTTTGTTTTCAGCTTATTTTTGCGTTTACGCCTAGCGTTGTTTTTTTAATTACGCAACGCTACTTAAAGCCGGAAGTAGCTATAATCACTTGTATCTGGTTCATGGCTTTTCCTACGTATTTTACTGATATGCCTATGCTTAACCGGCAAGAAATCGCCTTTCTTTTTTTAAGCCTTATGATTTGGGTTGTTTTTGAGCCCGGCATCAAGGCAAGTTGGCGTAAGTGGCTTTTTTTGATTTTTGGCAGCAGCATAGCTGCTCTTCATTACTCGACGATGTATTCGGTGATTACTATTTTATCGTTTAGCGTTGGTCTACGCTGGGTACTACTGGCGATAAAATCGATTCGCAAACAAAAGAGATTACTAAAGCAATCGGCAATCTATGGATTGTCGCATAAAAAAACTTTTCAAGAAAAACCGCTACTGACGTTTCCTATTCTTATTATTTTTATTGCCACCAGTGTTATTTGGGGAGGCTTAATTACTCAGACTAGCTCTAATGTAAGCAATATAGCTGCTCAAACTATTGTCAATATCCCTTACCTTTTTGATAAAGATACGCGTTCTGGCAACGTGTTATATAGTCTGTTTTCTTGGAAAAAAATTGATAGTAATCAGCGTCTTAAGCAATACATCGATAATGACGTCAAACAAATTAGGGGCGTAGCTCCACAAACTTTCTTTGATGATTCAATTGTTAATAAATATCCCATTACTTTAGCTGAAGAAAGCACTTTGCCACTAAGCAAAGCTGGCTTGGCTCTAAAGGGTTTGGGGGTTAACGTTTTTAGTTTTAACTTTGCTATTCGTCAATCTAGCGCCAAGCTAGTGCAGCTTTTAATTATCATAGGATTTGGCTATCTAATATTTCGGAAAAGACGTTTTATTAAGAAAAAGGTAGATACCGAGTTTGCATTGTTTGCCGCCGGTAGCTTGCTATTCATATTTCTATTATTAGTGTTGCCGGTTGTATCAACTGCTTATGGATTACTTCGTGGTTTTTTACAAGCTCTTATGGTTTTAGGTCTATTTTTAGTTGCGGGAAGTCTTACCTTGACAATACGCTTGCAAGAGAAAAAAAGAATTATTTTTGCATGTTTATTAGCGTGTGCATTTTTTTTATCAACAACCGGATTTATTTCGCAGATAATCGGAGGGTACTTAGCTCCCCTACATCTTAATAACTCCGGTAGTTACTATGACCAATATTACCTGCACCGCGGGGAAATCCTTGGCTTGCAAAAACTTGGTATTATGACACCAAAGTCGATAACCAAAACAGACTTAGCACAATTTGATGCCTTTGAGTTAAATAAAATTATGAATTACGAATCTTTCTATAACTTGTTTTCATTAGACTATATTTTCCCAGCAATAATTAAAAAAGATTCCTTTGTTTTTTTAGGGCCCCAAAACTTAAGGGGCCAATCTACTTTAAGTTACAGCGGGGATGATTTGGTATATTCTTATCCTCTAGATTTTTTAGACAATGAAAAAGATCTTATATATAGCAATAGCCAAGTTAAGGTATATAAATAAATGTTTTCTTATTTTAAACAAAAAAAACTTATTCAAAATTCTCTATATTTAATCTTAAGCCAGGCGGCGATGGCTTTTTTCGGATTCTTTTTTTGGGTAATCAACAAACGTTTGTTTAATCCTACTCAGATTGGTTTAGCTGCTTTATTAATCTCTGCTATGAACCTGATTTCGATATTGAGTGTTGTAGGCCTAGATACTACTCTGGTCCGTTTCCTGTGGCACTCTAAGAAACGTAATGCCAAGATAAATACAGCCATGGCCATAGTGGCTATTACTGCTTTTCTTTTGGCTGTTTGCTTTATTTTATCGCTTTCTATTATTGCTCCAAAATTACTTTTTATGCACAATAGCCCCTGGTTAATGTTGGGGTTCGTTATTTTTTGCATCACTGCTTCTTGGAATGTCCTAACTGATTCTGTCTTTTTAGCCTATAGGAAAGCCTCCTACATTCTATTCATTAATGGCTTTTTTAGCCTTGAAAAGATGTTGTTACCACTTGCTTTTTTTGCTTTTGGAGTAAGCGGGATATTTGCTTCTGCCGGCATAGCCAGTTTTACAGGAGCTGTATTGAGTTTTGGGGTAATGATAGCTAAGTTTGATTACAAGCCTCAAATAACTATTGATAGGCAAATAATTTCTGAGGTTAAAAGTTATTCATCAGCATACTATATTAAAGCTCTTTGCCACTTACTTCCAGCTACCGTAATTCCTTTCATTGTGGCCGGTTACTTAGGAGCAGCTAAAGCAGGGGATTTCTACATTACTTTTATGATAGCTAATTTGCTATTTGTTATCGCTTTTTCAGCTAACAGATCATTATTAGCAGAAGGCTCACATGCTCAAAAGGATTTACCAGTGCATCTTAGGCAAGCGATTTGGTTTATTATTCTTCTATTTGTTCCGGCTGTAGCCATACTTTTTATTGCAGCTCCTGCGTTACTGCAAATTTTTAAAATATATGCTAGTGATGCTATAGCTTTTTTACGTCTGATGGTTTTATCGGGGATAGCTGTAAGTAGTTTATCAGTAGTAGACACTGTTTTTGAGGTTTGCAAACAATCAAAGCCCCTTATAGTTAACAGTATCATCTACGCGTTTAGCATTATTGCCGGTTGTTTTATAGTTTTACAATCGGACCTGGGATTAATGGGTATCGGTTGGGCATGGATTGCTGGAAATATTATTACTACTCTTATAGGTGTTGTTTGGCTAAGAGTTTCAAATTTGATTAGTGTTTCACAAAGCTAGTTAATAACTGTTCCCCCTGTTTAGACCCCTTAAAATGATTACCAAGCGTTTCTCTCCTTTCAAGTTACTCAGAGTGGTTGCCGATAATTTTAATTAAGAATGCCTGGTAAAAGGCATAGTTGCTAAGAAAGTAACCATTATTTGTAGTTGAAGGGGAGGAAAAATGCAGTCATTATTAAGAAGAAAAGGCAAAGCTCTTTTAGCAATCGTTATTTTATCTTTTTTATTAATGTTATCAGTGGCTCCAGAATCATTTAACTATGCAAGGAGAACTAATAGCAGAAGAACTTATAGCAGAAAAACCTATAGCGCGAGATCCAAGAGATATCGCAGAAAAAAACGAGTCCCCATAGTTCCAATTCCAGCTCCAATACCCGCTCCTGAACCGGAACCAGCTCCAGCCCCTGAGCCTGAACCAGCTCCAGCTCCAGCTCCTGAGCCTGAACCAGCTCCAGCTCCTGAGCCTGAACCAGCTCCAGCTCCTACCGTAAATCCTATGGTTGAGCGGATTGGTTTTTCTATGGGAAATCGCATGATAGGGCTATCTGACCAAGAACTAGCTAATCAGCTTAACGGCATGGCTGCTATGGGGGTTAAATGGATAAGGCATGATTTTGATTGGAACGTTATTCAATCTACTAATAGTACCACCTATAACTGGTCTTCTTATGACCGACTGGTAACAGCTGTTAATCAAAGAAATATGAAATTACTACCGATATTAACTTACACACCCGGATGGGCCAGAAGAGCAGATGCTAGCTCTAGCATGTTTTCAGCTCCGGCCAACAATGATCAGTTCGCTACTTTTGCCAAAACAACAGTTACTCACTATGCCGCAATGGGTATTCGCGATTGGGAAGTATGGAATGAGCCAAACATCACGAACTTTTGGCAACCCGCGCCTAATGTAGCTGCTTATACTGATTTACTAAAGAAGGCCTATGTAGGCATAAAGCAAGCAGACCCCAATGCCACTGTTGTAAGCGGGGGCCTTTCTCCGGCCACAACTTCATACGGTAACATTGCTCCTCGTGATTTTGTATCCGGTATGTATGCTAACGGCGTAAGGAGTTATTTTGATGTTCTAGGTCATCACCCATATTGCTTTCCGGCTCTTCCGTCGAGTTACTATGATTGGAGCGCTTGGTCACAGATGTCTGATACAAGTACAAGTATTAGAAGTATCATGGCAAGCTTCGGCGATAGCGATAAAAATATTTGGGGAACAGAGTTTGGTTGTCCTACTAATGGAAGAAGCGATGTTAATGAATCCTTGCAAGCCCAGACAATTGAAGCGGCTGCTTTACAAATGCAAAATAAGCCATGGTTGGAAAAACTGTTTATTTATAGCTACAAGGATATTGGTACAAGCACTTCTACCATTGAAAATTTCTTTGGAGTAATTAGATACGATGGTTTCTACAAGCCGGCCTATTATTCGATTAAGAGTATCTTAATGCAGTAAGTGGTAAGTAGTAAGTAGTGTAGGGGCGGACCTTTAGTGTCCGCCCTTTTATTTAAGCCGCCTTCTTGTTAACAAGCTTATAGGCTGCATTAAGCGTTTTCTTAAAAGGGGCCTCAATATTTACAACTGGTGCCGCAAGCTCTATAGTTCCAAACTCTTTTTTATACTGGCGCACTCCCTCGTGTCCGCCGCAAGGATTAAGATCAAACCAGCTATAGCCATTATCGCAGGCATCCTTAAAAGCATCATGGGCAAGAAGTATGGCCATGCCCGTACGCAAAAACTTCTCTAAAGAGGCAGCATGCCAGCCAACAGCATGTTTTTTGGCATAAAAGCAAAGACTACCGGCTACAATTTGGTTTTCAAATACCGCTAAACTAAGTTTGATGTTATTAGAGGCTCTGTTAAAAAGCTCAACAAATAATTCTTCTCTATAGTTAGTAGTAGCTTTTTTACCCCACCGGCGTATGGAATCTTCATAAACTTCATAATAGGCTAGCCAGTCGGAAAGAGTCTTAGCCTGCCTAACTACAACTCCTGATTCTTTAGCATACCTTACCCTACTTCTTTTTTTGCTAGTCCATTTATTGTAAGCGTTGTCAAAGCCAGCCGACATATCGATAGCGTATGTTTGGTCTTGAACAGTTGGCTTGATATTTAATTTGGAGATTAAGCTATCATATGGATTAATAAACCAAAGCAGATTTGGATATTCGTTATATAGATGATTAACAATGAGTTTGCCGTGGGGAACATCTAACTCATCGTCGCTAATCCAGCCACCGTAAGTTCCTTCCGGTGATGAAACGTATGTTTTAGTTAACCCCTTAAAGCTTTCTTGTACCGAAAAGGGAATTAAAGCTTTTTTTTCGTCGCTAAAATGAATTAGTTTAGGACAGGGATAGCTTTTGCCTTTTAAGTAAACATTCCAAATCTGGGCCCACTCACGTGAATGGAAATAGGTGGCATAGTTACAATCTTTCCAAATTAAATCCCATTCATTATCTGTTGGGGTATAAATATCTTCAATGGCAAGCTTCTTCATTATAAAAATTCTACCCGCTTGAAAGTTTTTCAATCGAAAGGAGCTTTAGCTTATTTCTTTAAAGTATTATAGGTCTTGGTAAGTATTTTCTTAAGAGGGGTTTGTATACATACAACTGAAGCATCTAACTCGGATGCTCCAAACTCTTTTTTATATTCCCTAACTCCTTCATGGCCCCCGCAAGGATTTAAGTCAAACCATTTGTAACCATCTTGGCAAGCATCTTTCATGGCATTGTATTTTAGAAAAATGGCTACACCCGTGGTTAAATATTTTTTTAAAGAGGAAGCATGCCAGCTAACTATATGATTTTTTGCATACAAAAAAAGACTGCCAGAGATTACCTTGTTTTCGTACTCGGCTAGCCAAAGCTTGATATTAGGGGAGTGTCGGTTGAATAATTGGGTAAGTAGCTCTTCCTTATAGTTAGTGGTAGCTTTATTACCCCACCGGCTTAATGAATCTTTGTAAACCCGGTAATAAGCCATCCAATCTTCTAAGCTATTAGCTTTCCTGCATATAATCCCTAGCTTTGTAGCACGTCTAACCCGATTTTTTTTGGAAGGCTTCCATTTATTGTAAGCATCATCAAAGCCGGCCGACAAATCAATAGCGTATGTTTTATCTTCAACGACAGGCTTTATATCCAATTTAGATATTAGAGGATCGTAGGGATTAATAAACCAAAGCAAGTTCGGATATTCTTTGTATAAATGGTCGACAATGAGTTTTCCCTGGGCAATTTCTAGTTTATCCTCTGAGATCCATCCTCCATAGGTTCCTTCCGGTGAAGAGATATGGGTCTTAGTTAGGCCCTTGAAGCCTGACTGGATGGAAAGTGGCAATAAGGCTTTTTTGCCATCACTAAACAAGATTAGCTTAGGACAGGGATTGCTTTTGCCTTTTAAGTAAACACTCCAAATCTGGGCCCACTCACGTGAATGGAAATAAGTGGCATAGTTACAATCTTTCCAAATTAAATCCCACTCATTATCCGTTGGGGTATAAATATCTTCAATACTGAGCTTTGATGACAACCAGACCCCCTATACTACTAATTGGTTATATTTATTTTCTAATTTTCTAATTTCGATTTTAACATCGTGATACTTTTCTATGAACTTTCTGCCGCAGGTACCCATTTCTTGCCAGACACCTTGATTCTTAAGGAGATAAGCCAAGTGGTTTGTTAAGGAGTCAACGTCCTTTTCTTTTGACAGCAGGGCGCTTTTACCGGCAACAGTGATGTTTGGGATATCGGCATGATACGTAGAGATTACCGGCATCCCCATAGCTTGAGCCTCCAGAATTGTTGTAGGAGCCCCACCTTCGCTATCTCCATCAGAGGCGGTGATGCTGGGGTGGATAAAAATATCAGCTTTAGACATCTCTTTAATATAATTATCGTAATTTAGAAATCCTAACATTTTAACCATGTCGCCTAGGTTATAGTTTCTAATAGTTTTTACTATGTCTTGCTTTTGAGGTCCGTCACCAATTATTCTGAACTCGAAATTAGAGAAATTTTCTCTAACTTTATTAATAGCCGACAGGGCATAGACAAGCCCTTTTTTTTCTACAAACCTTCCACTAAAGAGAAGTATTACCTTTTGATTATCCTTTGGTTTTCTTGGCCTAAACAATATTTTTTCCAGCCTTAAAGCAATCCTTTGTATTTTTATTTTTTCTTCCGGGCATCCTAGATTTATTAAGCTTTGTGCCATATTTTTGCCTTCTACTAAAAATAGGTCGCCTTGTTTAAACAAGACTTTGTAATTACGTTTCCACCGGTTTTTCCTTGGCAGTTTAGAGGCATCAAAATCATAGAAGTTAGTAACAAGAGGAATATTGCATTTATTCTTTAAGTCGAGACTATGAAAGCCAATGTGGCCAAAATGAGCATGAATTAACTTAGCTGGCAAACGCTTTAGCAGCTCTACTGCGTCATTATTCCTGTTCATGGCAATGCCTACAGTCAAATCATAAAAGCGTTTCTTGTTAAAGTAATAAAGGTTCTGACTATCAAAAGGAAAGTTATCTAGGTTAATAAAGTTAAAAGCTAAGCAAACAGGCTTAAACTGTACTAAATTGGTTAAATTGTTATAGATGAAAGTTTCTGACTTTTTAAAAAAAGTATCATGAATATTAGCTACAATAGGTTTATCATTGTCCATTGTTCTATTATAAGAAGAAAAAGGATATGAGCAAAATATTAAAATGGCTGACTGCCATCTTGATAATTAGCGTATTTATTATTTGGCTAACTTACTTTAGGCAACCTTCAAATGTTGCCAGGCACTCTTTAAAAGGTAGGTTTGGCATCTCTTTAGGTGATACCTTGCCGGAATTAACCGATAAGGAGCTAGATAGACGGCTTAGCGATATTGCCTTAATCGGGTTTAGCTGGATAAGATTTGATATGAGCTGGAAGTGGGCCAGGCCAAGCCAAGATAAAGATTACGAATGGAAGATGTTTGACCGGATAATAACGGTTGCCAAAAAGAAAAAGCTTAAGGTTTTACCCATACTAACTTATGCTCCAGATTGGGCAGGAATAAAGCAATTAAGAAATGATTATATGATGTCTCCTAAGGACCCGGATCAATTTGCTGATTTTGCTAAAGAAGCAGCTAAGCGTTATGTGTCTCTTGGAGTGCATGCCTGGGAGATTTGGAACGAGCCTAATATTGAAAACTTCTGGTCGCCTGAGCCCAACATTAAAGATTACACTGTTATGCTTAAGAAGAGCTATCTTAAGATTAAGCAAGTTGACCCTAAGGCTACAATAATAAGTGGTGGACTAGCAGCAGTAGCTAAAGATACAAAGGGCAGGATATCAGGCCTTAATTATTTAGAAGGCATTTATAAAAATGGAGGTAAAGGTTATTTTGATGGGGTAGGCTACCACCCGTTCTCATTTCCGCGCCTGCCAAGTACCATAATTACAGGAGGTGGCTTTGCTCAGTTAGACAGGCCTCTTATTAAAAGTGTTCGAAGCATCCAAGCTGATAATGACGATTCAAGCAAGCGAGTGTGGGCGACAGAGTTTGGCACTCCTACCCAAGGTGTCGATAAAGTTAGCGAGTCTTTTCAGGTTAAAATGGTTAAAGATGTAGCAGAGCAAATGAAAAAGAAGTCTTGGATTAAGGTATTATTTTGGTATAGTTACAAAGATATATCTGGAAATCCGGTAAAAGCCGAAAATCATTTCGGATTGGTAAGAGTTAACGGAACGAAAAAACCGGCTTATTATACAGTCAAAAATATATTAAATAAAAAGTAGAATTGTGTGCTTGAGGTAAAAATGAGCAGAAAAGATTTTCTAGTATTTGGTAGTCCCAAAATAGAACAGCCTGAAATTGACGAAGTAGTTGATTGCTTAAAATCAGGCTGGATAGGAACTGGGCCAAAAGTACACCAACTCGAACAAGATTTTAAGCAATATAAAGGCTCAAAATATGCAGTAGCCCTTAATTCTTGTACCGCTGCCCTACATCTTTCCATCTTAGCTGCAGGAATTGGCCCGGGAGATGAAGTAATAGTGCCCACTATGACATTTGCAGCTACTGCTAACGCCGTAATTCATGCCGGAGCAACCCCCATTTTTGCCGATTGCCAAAAAGATACGATGAATATCGATCCAGATGATATTCAAAGAAAAATCACCAACAAAACAAAAGCTATAATCCCGGTCCATTTTGCCGGAGCCGCCGCCGACATGGATGCCATAATGGCTATTGCAAAAAAGCATAATCTAAAAGTGATAGAAGACTGCGCCCATGCTATTGAGACAGAATACCGTGGCAGGAAAGCAGGCACCTTTGGGGACTTTGGCTGCTTTAGTTTTTATGTCACCAAAAATATAGTTACCGGCGAAGGTGGCATGGTTATAACTGATAACGAAGAATATGCTAATCAGATAAAAATACTGGGCTTGCATGGTATGAGCAGGGATGCCTGGGAGAGGTTTAGCGACAAAGGATTCAAACATTACCAAGTAGTTTATGCTGGGTTTAAATACAATATGATGGACATGCAAGCTGCTATTGGTATTCATCAATTATCAAGAATTGAAAAATACTGGCTTAGGCGTAAGCAGGTATGGGAAAAATATAACCAGGCTTTTAAAGATTTGCCGGTATATCTTCCAAGCCCTGTTGAGCCAGATAGCCGCCACTCTTATCATCTGTATACACTTTTAATTGATACCGATAAGGTGAAAATTTCAAGAGATGAGTTTTTAAATAAAATGACTGAGCAAAACATAGGAATTGGTGTTCATTACATAGCCCTTCACTCACATCCTTTTTATCAAAAAACTTACCTTTATAAAGAAGGGGACTTTCCTAATGCCGAATGGATTTCAAATAGAACTGTCTCTATCCCGCTGTCGGCAAAACTATCCGAAGATGATGTGGATGATGTCATAGAAGCAGTTCAAAATGCTTTTCACTCTTAGTAAATAGTTTTTCATTTTTTCTTCATTTCTTACCTTTTTTACTTCTAGATTAATGAATTTTCTCTTTGCTGCCGATAACCACTATAGGTGATTAATGCCAGATAATAAGCCTGGCTAATTATTCATTAACCACCTACAGTAACTAAAAGCAAGGTGAAATAATGATGGCAGCACTAAGAAAGAATCTCGTAGCACTAGTTTTAGTAAGCATGATAATTTTAACCATTGCCCCCCTAGGCTTTGCTGCTAGAAAAGCTCCTGCCAAATTGTCTTTTAGCGCTAAACCGCGAATGGTTAAGGTGGGTAAAGCCCTACTTTTCAAAGGGCGGCTTATAAATAAATCAGGCAGAGCTCTTCGTGGCAAGATAGTTGTCTTACAAAGAAAAGACGTAAAACGTGTTGTAAAGAAAATTAAGGGCAAAAAAGTAAAAGTTAAAAAAGCTTACTGGCGAAGCCTTAAAAGAAAACGAACTAACCGTCGTGGGTTTTATGTTTTTAAGCTAAAGCCAAAAAAAAGTGCAACTTACAGGGTACGCTCAAAATTTAGACGCAGGGTACCTGCGCCCAAAAAGAGCCCAAGCCCGAGTGCTCCGGCTCCGGCTCCGGCCTCTGAAGTTATTACTCAGCCTGTTGTTTCCTCTCCAGTTACTGTTGTTGTAACTCGTGGTGCTATGGCTGACAGGCTTGGTTTTTCTTGCGGAAACCACTTAGTCTGGCTTAACGATCAAGAATTGGCTAGCCAGCTTGATAGCATGGCAGCAATTGGTGTTAAGTGGATAAGGCATGATATGGACTGGAATGTCATTCAGCCGAATAGCAGCATAGATTACAGCTGGTCTAGGTATGATCGTCTAGTAACTGAGGTCAATAAAAGAAACATGAAATTGTTGCCCATTCTAGCTTATACTCCGAGTTGGGCCAGGAGAGCAGATGCTAGTTCTAGCATGTTCTCTGCTCCAGCTAACCCCGATCAGTTTGCAAGTTTTGCTAAAACAACCGCAGCACATTATGCTGCCATGGGAATCCATAATTGGGAAATATGGAACGAGCCAAATATAACCAATTTCTGGAAACCGGCTCCTAATGTCAGCGATTACACTGTTTTATTAAAAAAGGCTTATGTAAGCATTAAGCAAGCTGATAATTCTGCAACTATTGTATCGGCAGGGCTTTCTCCGGCCACAACTTCTTATGGCAACATAGCTCCCCTGGATTTTGTCTCTTCTATGTATGCTAATGGAGCAAAGGGGTACTTCGATGTTTTAGGCCATCATCCTTATTGTTTTCCTGAGCTGCCGTCTAGTTATTTTAGCTGGAGTGCTTGGTCTCAAATGTCTGATACAAGTAGAAGTATTCGAAGCATTATGGCTAGCTATGGTGATAGCGGCAAAAATATATGGGGAACCGAGTTTGGCGCACCAACAAGTGCCAGAAGCGATGTCAGTGAGTCTTTGCAAGCTAGAACAATTGAAGCGGCTGCTTTACAAATGCAATCCAAACCCTGGTTAGAAAAATTGTTTATTTATAGCTATAAGGATATTGGAACCAGCACTTCTACTATTGAAAACTTTTTTGGTGTTCTAAGATACAATGGCTCGGCCAAACCTGCTTATTATTCGGTAAAGAGTATTCTAAGCCAATAGGCTTTCTTAAAAAAACAACTTCAGCAATTGCGATATAATTAGCAAATCTTATGAAAATCCGCCAGCTTAAAGATAACAAAATAATTGTACTTTTGTATCATCAGTTCAGGAGCTTAATGAGAATTGCTAAGAGGCAAACACCAGCCGTTCCCTCCTTCCTTTCCATGACACTGGATTATGATGATGTTTCGATTGCTAAACAAATGCTTTCTAAACAACCAAACTGGTACGATGAAAAAATTGTAAAGAAGTTTGAAAATACTTTTGCACGCTGGAATGGTTCCAAGTATGCTTTTGCTTTCATACAGGGCAGGGTAGCTTTAAGCGCAGCAATTTACGCACTTCAAATTAAGCCGGAAGATGAAGTTATTATACCCGCTTATACCTGTATCTCGGTTATGAATTCCTTAGCTTTTGACAAAATCAATATTGTTTATTGTGATATTGAGCTAGATACCTTTGGTTTGGATGTTAATAGATTAAAAGAAAAGATTACTAATAAAACTAAAGCGATTATATTGCATCATTTATATGGTTTGGTATGCAGGGACTACGAAGCCATAATTAGTTTGGCAAAAAAATGCAATATAAGGGTCATCGAAGATTGCACTCATTCAACGGGAGCTAAGTACAATGGCATAAGGGTAGGGAACAGAGGTGATATATCTTTTTACTCAAGCGGTGCTTCCAAAGTGTTTAATACTATTGCCGGAGGGATAGTTGCCACCAATGATGCTAGTTTAGCTGCCGGCCTTGAGCAATATTACGATAAAACTCCTTTTCCAGATTTAGCATCAGTGAAAAAACATCTGCGAAATATAATATTGGATTATTATCAGTATAAGCATCACCTAAGCTGGCTTTGGGGCGACTTTGTAGAATTATTGTTTGGCAGAGCCAGGGTGGCTATGTCTACAGAGGATGAAAAAAATGGGGTCAAGCCCTCTTTGTACCGTCAGAGAATGCCGGCGGCGCTGGCATTAATCGGGCTAAACCAATTAAAAAAAATAGATAAGTATAATCAGATAAGAAGAAAAAATGCTAACAGATGGGACTTGTGGGCTAAAAATAACGGTTACAAGAAACCACTAATAGTTAAGGGATCGGTACCTGTTTTTTTGATGTATCCGCTCTTAGTAGAGCCTAAAAAGAAGCAGATACGTTCTTGGGGGCCAAAAAAGTTGGGTGTCGAGATAGGGATAGTATTTGGTGAAAATTGCTATACCAAAAAAATTAAGGGTTGTCCAAATACAGATACCGTTATTAACCAAGTCATTAATCTTCCGACGCTGCTTGGAGAAAGTGTTTCTTCCTAACCTGCTAAACCGGTTAAAGTAAAGATAAAAGAGGATCCAATAGTATTCAAATTATAGCCTCCTTCAAGAAAGAAAATAAGCCGCCCACAAGCATATTTATCAGCCATCTGCTTGATTTTTTCAGCCAGCATTCTTATCCATCATCAGTTAAATTAAGCTGGGCTAAGGGATCATCTTTATGGGAATCAAAGCCACCGGAGACAATAATTAAGTCCGGCTGATATTTATCAGCGGCCGGTTGGACGATTTTATCGAAAAGCTCCAGAAACTCCTTATTACCCGATCCGGTCTCTAAGGGAATGTTGATTGTATAATCTAATCCATCGCCTTCCCCTTTTTCTTCTGCACTTCCGGTCCCCGGATAGTGTGGCCATTGATGGTAAGAAATATATAGAACCTGGTCGGTATAATAAAAACTATTCTGCGTACCGTTTCCATGGTGTGCATCGAAGTCCAACAATAGTATTTTCTTAAATCCTTTGCTTAAGGCATACTTAGCAGTGATAGCAGCGTTATTAAAAAGGCAAAATCCCATTGCTTTGTCGTGTTCTGCGTGATGTCCCGGAGGCCTGACCAAGCAAAAGCCTTTTGAGATTTTATTATCAATTATCATATCAACGGTATTAATTCCGGCTCCGGCTGCCAGAGCTGCGCTTATGTAAGAATACTCATTAGCGTAGGTATCATCAAGATAGCCACCACCAGCCTTACAGAACGATTCTAGCTCTTCTATATATTTAACTGAATGGTTAAGGGCAATTTGTTCTTTAGAAGCCGGTTTGGGTTCGATGGTTTCAATGTTTTTGGAGAAAGCGCTTTTTTTAAAAGCTTCCAAAATAGCTTCGAGTCTTTGGGGATTTTCCGGATGATAATTTGGCGCTTGGTGCTTTAAAAAAAAGGGGGAATATAATATTGCTGATTGCACGCGATGGGAGTCCTCTTTCGTGCTACCCCTCGCAGTTACCAATTACTACGGCCTCCTGGCTCCTGAATAATCGCCCCTGAAAGCGGAAGAGATTTTAACTACATCGCCGGAGCTGGGGGCGTGTATCATCAGGCCGCTGCCTATATAGATGCCGACATGGTGAGGCGGGCTTCCGAAAAAGACGATATCTCCGGGTTGCAAAGCTTCCTGAGGGACAAAAGAACCCACATTATACTGGGCATAACTGGAGTGGGGCAGTGATATTCCCACTTGGGCATAGCAATACATAACAAGCCCTGAGCAATCAAATGAATTAGGTCCTGAGCCTGCCCAAACGTATGGTTTTCCCTGTTGAGCATAAGCTACTTCTACTACGCCGCCTGCCGGTGGATGAGTCGGTATTTGAGGGACAGCGGCTGGATCAGGACTGGGATTATATGTTTGAACAGCAGCTAAGGCTGCCGCCCGGTTTTGTTCTTCTTCTAAGGCAGCAATTTCATCTTCTACTCCAGCCATAATATCTTTGCGTTTTTCAAGCGTTTTTTCGATACCTGCTTTCTCGTTTGCTATTTGAGCAACAGCGTCTTTTTGTTCTTCTTCTGCATTAGCTAATTCCTGTTGGGCTGTTTCTAATTTCCTTTTGCTTGTCTTGATATTACCTACTACCTGTGCATCTTGTCTTCCTATCCTTTGCAAGAAATCCAGGTTAGTTAAAAAATCCTGAAAACTAGCGGTAGCTAAAGCAAACTCTAGCAGAGTAGAACTGGAATCCGATGTGTACATCCCCTTAACACGGTCATTGAGCACTTGTTTATTATGGGCTAATTCAACCTTTGTTTCTTCGAGCTTATCTTGGTTGTAGCCAATATTTTCTTGAATTGAATCTAATTTATTCTGAGCTTGGTTATAGCGCTCATCAGCTTGGCTAATTTGCTCGTCTAAGTCGCTTACTTCTTGTTCTATCTCTTCGAGTTTTTCTTTTTTTTCTGATAGAGGAGTAGCTAAAGCAATACTGGCCAACGTAAAAAAAGCTACTATAAGTAGCGCCAGTATTTTTATTAAATTTTGGTGTCTTTTCCTTAAGAATATCACGGTTTAAACGAAAGCTAGTTTAGCACATGGAGGCAGTAAAGGCAAACAAGGCATAAAGGCAGTAAAGTAGTCTCTAGGCCTTGGGTGCCTTTATGCCTCTGCTGCCTTTTCCAAGTACTTCTTAAGTCCGTCGAAGATGGCATAGGCAATTTTTTGCTTAAAATCAGATTTTTTTAATAGCTTTTCTTGTGTCGGATTAGTAATAAATACAGGCTCTATTAATACAGCTGTCATTTTAGTAAGTCTTAAGATGTTAAAATTCTTCCCATGTGAACGGCAATCTTTGGTTTTTAATTGGCTGATTAACTCTGCTAATATGGACTCGGCTAGTTTTTTACCTGCAACAGAGAAGTTTTTAGGCCCCGCATAATAATAAGTACTTGAGCCTTCCGCTTTTTGATTAGTGGAATGGTTTAGGTGGATACTAATTAGCAGACTAGCTTTTTCTTTATTGGCCAGGGCAATTCTTCTAGAAATGTCTTTAGTTTTACCAAGACTTCTGGTGTAGATGATTTTAGCCCCCAGCATAGCTAAGAGATCCCCCACCAAAAGACCAATATCTTCACAAACAAGGCTTTCCTTTAAGCCGCCAGGGCCAACAGCACCGGTATCAGAGCCGCCGTGGCCAAAATCCAACAATATTTTTTTACCAACAATGGAGTCGATAGATGATAAAGGATGGGGCTTTTTTAGGGGCAGCTCTACATTTTCGTTTGCTTCTAAAACGTTTGCAAGCTTATAAAATGCTTTTATGGTATCGAAACTAACAATGCCGTCTTCATCTATCCCGTAGTTAAATTGAAAGCTCTTTACCGCTTCCTCTGTTTTAGGCCCATAAGTACCATCAATAGGGCCGGGGTTAAAACCTAAACTTCTAAGCCATAGCTGGATGGTTTTAATATCATCTCCGCTTTGAAAAGGGGTGCTAAGGTAGAGTGTTCTGTCGCCGATAAAATAGGTAGCCTCAACCAGTTCAGCCCAAGTTTCCTCTCCGACTACCCCGTCAATTAATAGTCCTCTGTCTTGCTGAAATTGCTTTACTGCTTCTTCTGTTTTGTAGCCGAAATATCCATCAGCATCTAATATTTTGTATTCTAGTTTATTAAGCCGTTGCTGGATGTCACTTACCTCATAACCTTGGGCTTTTCTTGCAATTGGTTTCATAACGTATTAATTCTACAAGTCCTAGAGACTTTTGTCAGTATTGGAGACGGTTCTTGCGCTTGACCATTTTTAGTGACCTCTCAAAAAATTATTTTTTTTGCTTGTTTGTCCAGCTAGTAATACATGTTTTGCAGAAAATAGGCATATTTTATTAAAGTTGACCACTAAAAGTGACGATATAAATATTAGAATGCTTATTTGATAAGCGAGGAGCGACTTTTAAGTGAGAAAACTAATCGTACTAGCAGTAATAACAAGTTTTTTATTATCAAGTTATCCGGTATCAGCTTCTGCTCAAGATTATGGGAATACCCCGCAAGTTATTAAAGATTCCAAAAGTGTTGTAGTTAAATATGATGAATCTATTACTCCCAGTCCTCGTTATCTAGCAAGAAAGGGACTGGCAATTAAAGAAAGCATGGGCAAGGGTTTTTATAAGCTAACCGTTAAAAAAGGCAAAACTGTTAATGGGGCAATTGATGCATTAGAGGAAAATCCCAGGATTGAGGCCGCCCAGCCTAATTACGGAAGGCGGGTATTAGCTACAGTAAATGATACTTATGCTTCCAGACAATGGGCACTAACCACTGTAAACCTGTTAAACGCATGGGATCATGAACAAGGTTTAAGTAATCCGGTAACAGTTGCCGTGGTTGATTCCGGAGTAGATTTAGCTCATCCGGATTTATCCGGCAGGTTAGTGGCAGGCTATGATTTTACTGAAGACAATGACCAGCCCTATGATGATATCGGCCATGGTACCCATGTTGCCGGCATAATAGCGGCTAATGCAAATAACGGCCAAGGAGTAGCCGGAGTTTCTTGGGGGGCAAAGGTTATGCCGGTAAAAGTTATGAGTAACGGTGTTGGTTATGACTGGACAGTTGCTCAAGGAATAAAATGGGCAGTAGATAATGGTGCTAATATCATCAATCTAAGTTTAGGCGGCCCCGGTTATTCAGCTATATTGGATGAAGCTACCACTTATGCTTACAATCACGGTGTTATAGTTCTGGCAGCTGCTGGCAACGATGAGAGTTCAGAGATTGAATATCCGGCAGGTAATCAACATGTAGTTGGAGTAGGAGCAACAGATGACAGAGATACCCATGCCTATTTTTCTAACTATAACAGCACCGTTGATATATCTGCTCCCGGCGTAGATATTTTTAGCACTTATGGTTATTTAGGAAGCGGCCATTCTTATGTTTCAATGAGCGGAACATCGATGGCAACCCCTATGGCAGCCGGCCTGGCTGCCTTAGTAAAGAGCAAGTATCCGTCTATGAGTGTTGACGAAGTAGTCTCCAGGCTTAAAGATAGAGCTGATGACTTGGGTTCCTCAGGCCGGGATAATTATTTTGGTTACGGCCGCATCAATGCTCTTAAGGCTTTGGTAGGCAGTGTAACCGCTTCTAGCGTAAAAGCTAATAAACGCGTTATGAAATATCCGAGTAAAGTAAGTTTGCTGTTTACCTTAAATCCCGGAATATCCAATGCCTTAGTGTATGTAAGGCGTAAAGGCCTTAAAGCTAAAAAATGGGGCAAATATTCACCTTACAGAACCAATAGCCAAGGAAAGGTTAGCTTAAAAAGTGTTCCTCCTAAAAGCAGTTATTACCAATTCTGGTACCCAGGAGACAGTGAACATTCAGCAACTAGCAAAGTAATTAAGATACAAGTAAAAGCTAATGCTAAACTAAAGGCCTCAAAAGGAGTATTAAGAGGATCAGTTAGACCTAGAAAACCAAGAACGGTAGTAAATCTTTACTATCGCAGGGCTGGTCAAAAAAAATGGAGATTACTAAGCAAGATTAGAACAGATAGAAAATCTAGGTTTGGTTATCGTTATTCGTTGCCTGCTGGTGCCTATAAGTTTCATTTTAAAACCAGAAAAGACTCCTCGCATTTAGCTACCAGCAGCAACGTAGTAACGGCAGTCGTACGTTAATAAGATATTTAAGCAAACGGCATAACTGCCTGCAGGCAGGCACGGCAGGCAACAAGTTTTAAGTTGACCTTCCCCCTATAAATATGCTAATTTACCTGTGATAATATTATTTGTTGAACAATACGTACTAGTAATTAAGAGGAATGATGAAAGTCCATAGAATATCACTTCTAGTTTTAATTATCAGTTTAGTTTTCTTTTGGGTAACTCCGATGTCAGCATCAGCTGAAACTACCTACACATTTACCGGTGGTGGCAAGGGCCACGCTGTGGGCCTATGTATGTCAGGGGTGCTTTATGCGGCCAACCAGGGATTAAACTATAATCAAATCTTACCCCATTACTACACAGGTGTTACTATCGGGGCTAGAGGAGGAGTTGATGCAAGTCTAATCAGGGCTAAAGTCTATTCTGCCGCCTGGGCATTTGGAGTCAAGGGGAACGGTACTTATCAGGTAAAAAACTCATCTGGGACAGTGATAAAAAGTTTGCTTTCGGGCTCCACAATTACCGTTACCTATAAAGGTGGAGGCACCTATGAGATTAAGTCTCAAACCCAGGGTACTTGTACTGTAACAGGTGGCATGGTTAATCTAGAGCCACTAACTACCACTAAGTTTACTTTTCCTAACGGTTTAAGTTATCAAGGCAAAATTAGAGTAGTGGTTCCCACCAATGAAGGAGTAACAGCTGTAAATATATTATCTATTGATAGTTATCTAAAAGGCTTGGCTGAGGAACCTGACAGCTGGCCGACGCAAGGGTTGCAAACTCTAGCCATTGCCTCTAGAACTTATGCCTATCGTCGCACCATCACCAACGCTTCTTCTAGTTATGATATCGATAATAACGGTTTGTATTATATAGGGGTTAGAACAGCACCAAATTATGCAAAAGCAGTAAATGATACCAGAGATGTAATTATCACTTATCAAGGCAGCCCCATAACCGCGGCTTACTCGGGAAGTTGCGGTGGACACACGGAGAATATCGAAGACGTATGGGGAGGAAGCCCGGTTGCTTATCTTAAAGCGCGCCCTTGTAACTGGTGTAAGACTATAAAATGGTACCGCTGGGGACCACTTACTTATTCCAAAAGCCGCCTGGAGGCGATTTTTAAATCCCACGGGGTAGATGTCGGCTCACTAATCGATATTGATATCTCTAATAGGTCAGCTGGCGGACATGTAAGGAAAGCTAGGATAATCGGAACAGCTAAAACGGTAACTGTCTGGGGCTACAGCCAGCTTGGCTCATGGCTTGCCTTTTATCCAGGAGTTAATAGTTCTCTGTATTGGATATCTAAATCAGGTTCTACTCCCAGTCCCGGTACTAGTCCTACCCCTAGCAAAATAAGTACGGCTTCTTCAAAGCTTTATGCTGCCAGAAGAGTTGTTAAGATAAAACAGCCCTTTGGATTGACTTTTAATACCAATCCCCCTATTGCCAGGGCTCATATCTTTGTTCGAAGAAGAGTGATAGGGATAAAAAAATGGGGCCGCTATCGCAAGTATCGCACACATCCCAGGGGATTTATTAACCTAGTTGGAAGAATAGATAAAAGCAGTGTGTACGAGTTTTATTATCCGGGAAACCGCACGTATAAGGGTGTAAGAAAAAGATTGGTAGTTAGGGTCAAGCGTTAAAGTAGATGAATAATAGGCAATATATTTCCATAAGCATTTGTTTTCTTATAATAATTTCACTAACAATTTATTTTTTTGTAACTCCTGTGTTAACTAACGCTAAAAGTGTCACTATTGTTTTGGATGCCGGCCATGGAGGCTCTGATCCGGGGGCACGCGGCCCCGGTGGACTAAAAGAATCAGCGGTAAACTTAAGCGTTGTTTTAAAGCTCAAGCAGTTGTTAGAAAAAGCCGGAGCCAGAGTTTATCTAACTAGAAGCGGCAATTATTATGTTTCCTTAAAGCAAAGGGCAGCTATTGCTAATAAAGTGGGAGCAACTCGCTATATTTCTATTCACCATAATTCTGCAAGCTCGTCTTTAGTAAATGGAACTGAAACCTTTATTAGCCGTCGTGCTTCAAGAACTGCTTATGATTTAGCTTACAAAGTGCAAAAGTCACTTGTTGGCGTACTAAAGAAAACGAATAGAGGGGTTAAAAGAGCCGGTTTTTATGTAATTACTTATAGCCGGATGCCAGCTATCTTAATAGAACCTTCTTTTATTTCTAACCCGGCTCAAGCAGCCCAACTTCGAAGTCCAGCCTATCAGGCCAGGGAAGCTGCTGCTATTTTTGCTGGTTTAAGAGATCATATGCGTCTTAGCCGTAGCTATGACAAGCTTGGAATTGAGGGAAGCTCGTTAGAATCAACCTCCCTTTATTTTCCTCATGTTATTGATAAAAAATCTGTTTGGAGGAGCTATATATCTCTAACAAGCAGCCAGCAATGTGAGGCTACCCTTAATTTTTATAATTCAAGCGGTAATTTAATAAATCAATCATTAAGAGCAGTTGAAGCAAACAAGCGATATACTTACTATCCCAAAGATTTGATAGGACGGGATTTTGACGGCTCGGTTGTAATTACTAGCACAAAGCCACTTGTAGGTAATTTAAGGCTATCGAATCGTAATTGTTTGGGCACCATGACATCACAGGTGCCTTCTTCAAGTATTAGCTTTGCTCATGTTGTTGATATTAAAAGAAAACACACCAGTATTGTCAGCATCAATAACACTGGCGATACAGATACTTTAACTACTATAAAGCTATATAAAAATAATGGTGTTCTTGTCAAAGAAAAAACTATATCTCTTAGCCCTCACCGCCGGTATAGTTTTTATCCCAGAAAGCTTAGCGGCAAAAACTTTGATGGTAACATTATAATTCAAGCTAATACTTCTTCAATAACCGGCTATCTGGGGCAATATAATATCAACAGAAAGGGTTTTGGCATGATAGGGAATCCATCTAGTGCCAATGATGTTTATTTTCCAAATGTTAGTGACGGAAGGGTTTGGAATAGTTTTGTATCGATTAGAAACCAAAGCAATGCCCTAAATCCGATTAGCATTGATTTCTATAATAATGCTAACACCTTGATTATAAGTAAGCAGAAATCAATACCTGTAAACGGGGCATATTCTTTTTACCCGCGCCGCTTAACTAAACTCTCTTTTGACGGCTTCATTGTTGTAAGAGGCAATGATCTTATAAGCGCTTGCATGGGGCAGACATATGCTAAAAAGAGTAGCCTCGGTTTAGTCGAGGCGGGGACGTCTTCTAATCAGCTTAATTTTACTGACCTTAGAGATGGGGCCGGCTGGATTGGATTAACATCGATTATTAATACCGATACTACTGCAGTTAGCATTGATAACAGTTTTTACAATTCAGATGGTTCTTTGTTTAAAAATTATTCTTACAATTTAGCCCCTTTACTTCGATATGGTATTTCTCCCTTTGCTAATTTCGGCTCTTCTTTTTCCGGCTCTGCTAAAATAACTAACCCAAATTCTGCTATTTTAGGCACATACTCTCAATCTAACTAATAAAAATGGCCATTGAAGTTGACAATATCACTATAAGTGGTTATAATGTTAACAACCATTTAATTATTCTAAAGGAGGTGAAAAGTAATGAAGAAACTTCTTTCAATTATGTTGGTCATTGTTATGTTTTTAAGCATTGCAGCTCCTGTTTTTGCTATTAGCCTATTCCCTAAAGGACAAATTAGGGGATATGCATGGTATGATGTTTACCCTAATGGCAAACCATCTAAAAGCGAAAAGCCAGCTAGTGGAATAGCTGTATATTACAAGAAAGTTGCTACCGGCTCTAAATGGAGATATGGAGCTACTACTGGCAAGGATGGAAGATATGCCATTGGAGTAGCAAACGGTATCTATAAAGTAACTATTAAATACCAAACTACTACTAAAAAGCCGGTTAAAGTGCGTGTTTATAAAGGTAGAATGATTTTACCTAAATATGGAGCTAATTTTGGTCTAAAGGTTAGAAGGCCTATTCCAAGGCCTCCACTGCCTCCAAGGCCAATTCCGTATCCATTGCCCAGATAAGAAGCCTTATATCAAAAAGTGTCAGGTTAATTAATTAGCCTGGCACTTTTTTATTACCTTTAACCTGCGCTTTCTTGACCAAATAACACTTCTTTGTTAAGCTATGCCAATGGCTAATTTATGTATTATTGGAACAGGTTATGTAGGGCTAGTTACGGGGGCCTGTTTTGCTAAATTAGAAAATAATGTGATTTGTGTCGATTGCGACGAAAAAAAAATTGCTCTGCTTAACCAGGGCAAACTGCCTTTCTATGAAGAAGGCTTAGAAGAAGTTATTTTTGAGGCTAAAGCTAATCAAAAAATAGTTTTTAGTACTGATTTAAAAAAAGCGGTTGAATCCTCAGATATTGTTTTTATATGTGTAGGTACGCCGCAGCGCCCAGACGGATCAGCTGACACCTCTTTTGTTTTAGAAGTAGCAGATAAAATCGGCCAGTTTCAAAATGGGCCTCTGAGCGTTGTTATTAAAAGTACAGCTCCCATAGAAGCTATTGAGCAGGTTAAGCAAACAATATCTGTTAACTCAAACCATCCTTTTGAAATTGTTAGCAACCCTGAGTTTTTGGCTCAAGGAACAGCTGTGAGGGATTTCCTAAAGCCTGACCGGGTGGTAATTGGCTCCAAGACAAAAGAAGGGGCAGAGTCTATTAAGAATCTTTATACGGGTTTTGATTGCCCTATAATAATTACCGATATTGCATCAGCCATACTTACCAAATATGCTTCTAACTCTTTTTTGGCTACAAAAATATCATTTATTAATGAAGTGGCTAATTTATGCGAAAAAGTAGGAGCTAATATTAACGACGTTGCTAAAGGGATGGGGTTAGATAGGCGAATAGGGCCTTTGTTCTTAAAAGCTGGAATCGGATTTGGCGGTTCTTGTTTTCCAAAAGACAGTAAGGCTATGGTAGACATGGCTAACGGTGCCGGATCTGATTTTAAGATTTTAAACAGTGTAATTGAGGTTAACGAGCGCCAAAAGAAAGTAATCATCGATAAACTTAAAAAACACTTAGGGGACTTAGCTAACAAAAAGGTGGCTTTTTTAGGAGTTGCTTTTAAGCCGGGAACAGAAGATACGCGTGAAGCTCCATCGGTAATTATTGCTAATAAACTTATCGAAGAAGGCTGCCAAATATCTGCTTATGATCCGCTAGTTAAAGATATATCTTTGCTTAACGGATGCAAGGTGGATTTGGCTTCTGTTCCTTACAAAGCTATAGAAAACGCTGATGCGGTTGTTGTCATAACCGAGTATAAAGATTTTTGTGATTTAGATTTTAGCCATATTAAAAGCATTATGAAGCAACCGCTAATAATAGATGGACGCAATATTTTAGACTCAGCTCAATTAAGTAAGCTAGGTTTTACCTACGAAGGAATAGGGCTTTAATTAGTGGCTACAAGCAAGAGCAATAATTACGATAAATACACTTCTAAAAATCCACTAGCCCAAATAATCAACAACAGGTTTCTAGATACTCTGGCGCAGTTAGCCGCAGGAATTAAACCTCAAAAGATTTTTGATGCAGGTTGCGGGGAGGGCTTTGTAGTTAAGCGGTTAAATGGTTCAGTTAAGGCCCAAATTACAGGACTGGATTTAGAAGATTCAGCTTTAGAGTATGCAAAAAAAATTAATCCGGGTATTGATTTTCATCAAGGCTCAGTTTATGAATTACCTTTTAAAGACAATGAGTTCGATCTGGTAGTTTTAACCGAGGTATTAGAACATTTAGATGAGCCAGAAAAAGCACTAAAAGAAATTACTAGAGTTTCATCTAAATATTGTCTGGTCAGTGTTCCCAAAGAGCCTGTTTGGAGGATGGCAAATATGGCTAGGTTTCGTTATCTAGGCGGCTTAGGAAACACTCCCGGCCACATAAATCATTGGTCAAAAAAAGCTTTCTTGAATCTTATCAAGCCCTATCTAAATATCAAAGAGATAAAAACCCCTTTTCCCTGGACAGTGGTGCTTGGGGAAATCAGGATAAAGAGCTGAAGGAATGAGTGGGAAAACAAGAATATTAAAAATAATTCTTCAAACCATTTTTGTCTTAGTGGTTTTTTTCTTTTTAGGCCGGATTCTGCTAAATAATTGGAGCCGTTTAAATCTTGATTTTACTAATCTTCATTTTGGCTGGCTGGCTCTGGCTTGCTTGGTGCTAGCTTTTTCTCTGGCTAGCTACGCTTATTGCTGGAAAGTAATAATGCATTATTTGGGGCAGAATCTGTCTATTAGAAAGGCGGTGCGTATCTGGTATTGGTCTCAAGCACCACGTTACATTCCCGGAAGCATTTGGCAGATTTTCGGGCGTATTCATTTTGCCGGCAAAGAAGGTATAAGTAAAGGCAAAGTTTTGGCAAGCATCGCAATTGAGACTTCATTTTTAATTATTTCTTCATTTATTGTTTTTTTTGCAAGCCTTCCTTTTTGGGCTAAAAGCTTTGATTATTTATACTACGGCCCATATTTATTAATCGGGGCAGCAGGGATCGTTTTTCTTTACCCACCTTTTTTTAACAAAGTCAGTAACTTTTTTCTTCACAGGCTTGATAAAACCCATGATTTCAAGTATCAATTTAGTTTTAGGCAGGTAATGGGAATGTTTTGGCCCTTTCTTATTGTCTGGCTAACAGGCGGCATTGGGGCTTACTTTCTTTCTTTGTCGATTAGTAGCCTACAGATAGGCTTGTTGCCGGTTTTTATTGGCACTTTTGCTATTTCCTGGTCTATCGGCTTTCTTTTTATTATAGCACCGGCAGGATTAGGAGCTAGAGAACTAGTGATAGTTAGTGCTCTAGGATTATTTATTAACCGTCCTCTAGCTATTGTTATTGCTTTATTTGCAAGAGTGGTTCTTTTGGTTCTCGAAGCCTTAATCCTTGTTATATCCAGCCGATTTTAGTAACATCAAAAAAAGGCATTAACGGCTAAAGAGGCCAAAAGGCCAGAAGTATTACAAAAACAAATGCAAGCTTTATGCCTTTATTGCCTTTAAAAAAAATGGAGTCCAATTGAAACTTGTAATTATGGTTCCTTGCTATAATGAAGAAAATACGCTTCCTTTGGTGTTTAAAAGCATCCCCAAGCAAATAGAAGGGGTAGATGCTGTTGAAACCCTTATCATTGATGATGGAAGCAGTGACAAAACGGCCGAGGTAGCCAAAGAATTAGGAGCGACTAAAGTAGTTAGCCATGTTGGTAATAAGGGGCTAGCCAAGGCTTTTGCTACCGGTATTAACACTGCTTTAGATATGGGGGCAGATATTATCGTTAATACCGATGGCGATAACCAATATCCTCAGCAATCAATTCCTCAATTAATAAAGCCGATAATTAGCGGAGTTGCCGACATCGTTGTAGGAGACCGTCAAACCAGTAAGATTTCCCACTTTAGTTTTATTAAAAAGCGCCTTCAGAGCTTTGGCAGTTGGGTGGTTAGGTTAGCCTCCGATACCAAGATTCCTGATGCCGTTAGCGGGTTTAGGGCATATTCAAGAGAGGCTGCTTTGCGCTTAAATGTGGTTACCAGCTTTAGTTATTGCGTAGAAACAATAGTCCAAGCTGGCAAGCGCCGGATTACTATTACCCATATTCCGGTAGAAACCAACCCGAAGACCAGGGAATCCCGCCTGTTTAAAAACATGGGCCAGCATATTGTGGAATCAGCTAAAACCATCATCCGTGTTTATTCCATGTACCAGCCATTTAAGGTATTTGCTACCTTAGGGGTGATTATTCTTTTTGTAGGAGTGATAGGACTTGGCCGGTTTTTCTATTTTTATTTCTTTGTTCCTTCCCAGGCTAGCGGCCATATTCAATCAGTGGTTATCTCCTCTATTTTGTTTTTAGTGGGTTTTCAAGTAATGCTTATCGGATTGCTATCGGACCTTATCTCTATTAATCGCAAGCTTATCGAAGATGCACTGTATCGGATTAAAAAGATTGAATTAAAAGGTAAAAGCTAAAACCAATGGAGTTAGTCTCAGTAATTATTCCTAATTGGAACGGCAAATCTCTCTTAAATGAATGCTTAGCCTCTGTTTATAATCAAACCTATCCCAATATTGAGATAATTGTGGTCGATAACGGCTCAACAGATGGTTCTAGGGAGTATCTAGAGTCGAGAGTCGAGAGGGTAAAGTCGAGCGAGGGGTGGCACAATGTAGGGGCACAGCGCGCTGTGCCCCTACTAATTCTGAACAACAAAAATGAGGGGTTTGCGAAAGCTGTTAACCAGGGGATTAAGCAATCCAAAGGCACTTTTGTTATGCCTCTTAACAACGATATCGTTTTAGAAAAAACTTTTATAGAAGAAATGGTTAAGGCGGCAAAAAAAGACTCTAAGATAGGAACGGTCTCGGGCAAGCTTATCCGCAATGATAAATACGGTCAAATAGTTATCGATTGCACCGGCCACGTTATTTTTAAAAACAGGTTACTTACTAACCGCGGTTTTAACGAGTTAGATAAAGGCCAGTATGATAAAGAAGAATATGTTTTTGGGGCTAGCGGTGCAGCGCCTCTTTATCGGCGGTTAATGCTCAATGATATTGCTGTTGACGGGCAATTCTATGATGAAAGCTTCTTTTCTTTTCTAGAAGATGTTGATCTGGATTGGCGGGCTCAGCTAAGAGGATGGAGTGTATACTATACTCCGTTGGCAGTAGCTTTTCATCACCGGGGAGGATCAGCAGTTAGGCGCTCAAAGATAGTTGAGATGCATAATTTTAAGAACCGTTATTTGCTGATGATTAAAAATGATAATGCGAAAAGCGTTGCTAAGAACTTGCCCGGCATTCTGTTTAGCGATTTAGTAAAAAGCGGTGCATTGCTGTTCCGGTGTCCTAAAGCATTGTTAGGGATTGCTGACGTAATTAAGCTTTTGCCTCAAACACTTAAAAAAAGGAAAGTGATTCAACAAAACAAAGTAGTAAGTCTAGATGATATGGAGAAGTGGTTTAGGCCCTTTAGTTATCGTTCTTGGTTTAAGCGTCATATAAGAGAAGATGTCTACAAGCTAAGGGATGAGGGATGAGGATTGAGGGATAAGGGGCATCAAGTAGATTTGGAGATAGCGGTAATTAACTATAATACTAAAAATTATCTTAAGCGTTCCTTAGAATCCTTTGATGGCTACCCCATCACGGTTATCGATAACGGTTCAACTGACGGCAGCCAGCAGATGGTAAAAAAGGATTTTCAAAAAGCTAATTTAGTAGTCAATAAAGATAATAAAGGTTATTCCAAAGCAGCAAATCAAGCACTTCTTAATACCAGTGCCAAATATTTATTCCTATTAAATAGCGATACCGTTTTAGTAGAAGGAAAATTACTTGCCTTAACTGACTTTATGGATAAACAACCCGATGCCGGTTTGGTTGGTCCAATGCTTATAAATGAAGACGGTTCAGTTCAGTTATCGGGCAGAAACTTTCCTTCTTTCACCGATGCCTTTATGCATAGTTTTTTGGGAGTACTTTTCCCAAACAACAAATACTCAAGGCGTTACAAAATGGCAGACTGGGACAGATTGAGCTTAAAAGAGGTAGATTGGGTAAGCGGAGCAGCAATGATGATAAATGTGGAGGCTGCCAGAGCAGTCGGTCTTTTTGACGAGGACTACTTTATGTATGTAGAAGACATGGACTTTTGTTACAGTCTAAATAAAGCGGGGTATAAAGTGTTTCTAATGCCTCAAGTCAAATTGCTTCATCATTGGGGGAAATCAAGCAGTAAACAAAGCACAAAGATGATTATCGAGTTTCAAAAAAGCATATACCGGTTTTTTAGCAAGCAAAACAAGAACTCAATTAAGCGTTTTTTAAAACCCCTAGTAATAGTAGGTTTAGTAATAAGGGCGCTTTTATTGATAATATTAACGAAACTAAAGCGATGAAATCGATAAATAAATTATCGATAATATCGATAACATCGAATTAATAGATTAGGAGGAATATGGGCCCCTTTGCCTCTAGAATTAATTTTAATACCGGAGTTCTTGAGCAATATGATGCTAAGGTAGTAAGGAAGCTAAGTGACATGGCTTCTATGTTTGCTAACGATCAAGCCTACAAGCAAGCAGTTTCAGCAGAAGATGAACTAGTCTACGAGGTATTTGAAAAGCATGTCCCAGAAGAAGAAGGGCAATTAGCTCATGCTGTAACTGTCATTTATCCGGGTAAAATAGGCGATGAGTATTTTATGACCAAAGGTCATTTTCATACCAAGCCTAACACGGCCGAGCTTTACCTTTGCATCAAAGGTCGTGGCGGCATCATTATGTCTAATGAGCAAGGAAAGGTCTCCTATTTAGAAATGGTGCCTGGAAGCATGGTTTATGTTGCCCCGTACTGGTCACATCGCACAGTTAACACCTCTGATGAAGAGTTTGCTTTTTTAGCCATTTATCCCGCTGATGCCGGTCATGACTATGGCAGCATTGAGCAAACCGGTTTCCCAAAGTTAGTTATCGATAAAAACGGCAAGACGGAATTAATAGATAATCCCAAATGGAACAAATCTTAGGCCAAATCAAAGAAACGGCTAATTACATATCAAACAAATGCGATGTAAGTCCTGAAATTGGGGTAATTTTGGGTTCAGGGTTTTCTTCTATTGTTGATGACATCAAAGAGAAAACAGTCATTGCTTTTGATGAAATTCCTCATTTTGCTCATTCTACTACTAGAGGTCACCCCGGCAACCTGGTATTGGGTAAATTGTCTGGTAAAAAAGTGATTGTGATGCAGGGGCGCTTTCATTTTTATGAAGGATATACTATGTGGGGGATTGGTTTGCCCATCAGGGTTTTTAAAGAATTAGGGGTTAAAAGTATCATTATTACTTGCTCTGCTGGGGCAATTAATCCTAACCTCAAAGAAGGCGATATCATGGTAATCAAGGATCATATCAACTTGATGCCAGAAAATCCCTTAGTGGGTCCATATACCGAAGAGTTAGGTCCCAGGTTTCCTAATCCCAAGCAAGCATATAGCGCTAAGCTGCAAGAAATACTTTTAGCTGAGGCTAAGAAATTGTCAATAAAGGTAAAAAACGGTGTTTATATTGCAGTTTCAGGCCCTAGTTATGAAACTGCAGCCGAGATAGAGTTTATGAAAAAAATAGGTGCAGATGCTGTTGGTATGTCAGTTGTTCCCGAAGTGTTAGTGGCTAATCAGGCGGGGATAAAGACACTGGCGATAGCGGTAATATCTAATAGCACCAAAGAGGTATCTGAGGTCACTCACGAAAAAGTACTTGCCAATGTATCGGCTGTTAGTGATAAAATAAGTAAGCTTTTGCAGGGAACAGTTAAACAAATTGATGAAAAATAAGGAGAAAAATGGTTGTGAAAGAAAAAAAATATGATGTTAAAGATCTAGAACTTGCTTCTAAAGGCAAGCTTAGAATAGAGTGGGCTGACAACCAAATGCCTGTCTTGAAAATGATAAGAGAGCGCTTTGAAAAAGACCGTCCCCTTAAAGACGTCAGATTATCGGCTTGTCTTCATGTAACTACCGAGACAGCTAATCTTATGAGAACGCTAAAAGCCGGTGGCGCTGATGTTACCCTTTGTGCTTCAAACCCTTTGAGCACTCAAGATGATGTAGCTTCTTCTTTAGTTGAGGACTACGACATACCTGTTTTTGCTATCAATGGCGAAGACAATGACACCTATTACGAGCATATCGATGCCGCCCTAGACCATCATCCCCAGATAACAATGGATGACGGAGCCGATGTAATCTCCAGAATACATTCAAAACGCCCAGAGCAAGCTGCTGAAGTTATCGGTGGCACCGAAGAAACAACAACCGGTGTTATACGCTTGAACAGCATGGCTAAGCAAAAAGTGCTTCTATATCCTATTGTGGCGGTAAATGAGGCAAAAACCAAACATCTCTTTGATAACCGTTATGGGACTGGCCAGAGCACAATTGATGGGATACTAAGAGCAACTAACATTTTATTTGCCGGTAAAACAGTTGTTGTATTCGGCTACGGAATGTGTGGTTTAGGTGTTGCAACCAGGGCAACCGGCATGGGCGCTAATGTAATTGTAGTTGAGGTGGATCCTTTAAAAGCCCTACAAGCGGTTATGGATGGACACAGAGTTATGCCGGCTAAAGAAGCAGCTGCCATAGGAGACGTTTTTATTAGCGTGACTGGAGATATGCATGTTATGCGTGGCGAACACTTCGAGCTGATGAAAGACGGTGCGATTTTAGCTAACTCCGGCCATTTTGATGTCGAAATTGATATTGGCGCCTTAGAAAAATTAGCTAAGGGCAAACGTGCTATCCGCGAGTTTGTAGAAGAATATACACTTTCTGATAATCGTCGCATTAATTTGTTAGCCCAAGGACGATTAGTTAATCTAGCTGCAGCTGAAGGACATCCAGCTAGTGTTATGGATATGAGCTTTGCTAATCAAGCTTTAGCGGCAGAGTTTATTTATAAGAACGCAAAGACCTTAGATAATACAGTCTATACCGTGCCGGAAGAAATTGATAAAGAGATTGCTCGCTTAAAGCTAGCCTCTATGGGGCAAAATATTGAAAAACTAACCCCGGAACAGGAAAAGTACTTATCTTCATGGGAGATGGGCACCTAGTTGTTAAGAACTGTTTGGTTTGAAGATGGCAAAGTTAAGCTAATCGATCAGACCAAGCTTCCTCAACAAGAAATTATCGCCCAGTATGATGACTATAAGGAAGTTGCCCGGGCAATTGTTGACATGGAGGTTAGAGGGGCTCCGGCTATCGGAGTAACTGCTGCTTTAGGTATCGCTTTAGGGATTTGCAAACTAGTGTCTTTAGAAAATCTGAAAAAGGATTTCTTAACTATTACTGAAACTTTTGCTAAAACACGCCCCACTGCAGTAAATCTTTTTTGGGCTATCAACCGGATGAGGGCGGTATTTGAAAAAGAAGTAAACTCCGATATTTCTCATATCAAGCAATCTTTATTAGATGAAGCGTTAAAAATCGCAGAAGAAGATATATTAATCAATCAATCAATAGGCAATTATGGTGCTAAATTGCTTAGAGATGGTGAAACCGTATTAACCCATTGTAATGCGGGAGCGCTGGCTACAGTGGCTTACGGGACTGCCTTGGGAGTAATAAGGGCAGCTATAGCAGAAGGTAAAAACATCAAAGTAATTGCTGATGAAACCAGGCCCTTATTACAGGGGGCTCGCCTAACTTGCTGGGAATTGGAAAAAGATGGCATTGATGTAACTTTGATAACCGATAGTATGGCAGGGTATTTAATGAAAGAGAAAAAAATAGACAAAGTAATAGTTGGGGCAGACCGTATAGCTGCCAACGGTGATACGGCAAACAAAATAGGAACATATAGCGTAGCGGTTTTAGCTAAGGCAAACAATATACCGTTCTATATTGCAGCTCCCATTTCAACAATAGATTTATCTATAAATGACGGCTCAAAAATTCCTATCGAGCAAAGAAATGCCGACGAGGTGAGGTTTATTGATGGCTTGCTGGTAGCGCCCAAAGACGTAAAAGTAAAAAATCCCGCTTTTGATGTCACAGAAAATGAATTGATAAGTGGCATTATTACCGAAAAAGGAGTGGCTAGAGCTCCGTATAGGCAAAGTATAAAAAAGATAACAGGCGGATAAATGGTTAGTCAGTATATTAAAGTACTAGTTATCATCTTCCCGGTGGTTTTTTTAATTCTTCTAGGCTTTTTTACCAAAAAGTTAGGTTTTGTTAAACAAAATCATTCGGCCTACCTAAATCAGCTTATAGTGTATTTTACTCTTCCGGCATTGGTATTTACGGCGATTTATTATGGGACGCTAACTCTTGATTATCTTAAAATACCGATAGTTAGTTTGATTATTATGGCAACTATCAGCGCTTTAGTTTTTTTAATTTTTAGAAAAAGTGCTCTTAGCAGGCCCGTTTTAGGCGCATTAATATTAACGTCAGCTGTTGGAAATACAGGGTATATAGGCTACCCCCTTGCTTTAAAGCTTGCCGGCAATCAGGGACTAGTTAAAGCTATCTTCTATGATTTGTTTGGAACAGTCCTCTTTATTTTA
>QZJE01000022.1 GCA_003599235.1 Actinomycetota bacterium
CATCATTTTTACCTAGAGTATGATTAAGAGAAACTTCTTTATCGTCAATAAATAGCTTCATTGAGTTAATAGCTGAGTTGTCCTTTAGCTTAAACTTAAAACCGGTGTTTTTCCCAAAAACAGTGCTACCCGGAGCCGGTGTCAAAAAAGCTACATTGGGAGGAAGGTTATCTATTAACACCGGTAATTTTATGACCGTCTTATTGCCTGCCACATCAAAGGCTCTGATTTCTAAAAAATTCTTCTTTTTTAGCTGTGATAGTGCTAGTTTAAATTGGCCATCATCATCAGAAGTAACCATGTCTAACTTCTTCTTATTTAAATATAAGTTAAGCTTGGAGCCTGGCTCAGTTACCCCAGACACTTTAAGACTATTTGTTTGGCTAGCCAGTACCTTAACTCCCTGGCCAATAGTGATCTTTGGAGCAATGGTGTCTGTTGCAAAAACCCACTTAGTATTAACAGATTTATTATATATAAAATCGTATTTGAGCTTTGCTTGAACATGATGCAAGCCGTCAGCTAAGGGTTTAGCTGGAATATAAATAAAGCCCCTGGCAGTTAGCTTGATTTGATTTGTTACGTCCCGTCCATCTACATATACATTGGCTTCTTTAAGATTTGCGCCCAAAGCATAGGTCCAATCGGCAACGATTTTAGGTTTGGTTTGGTTGGTAATTATAGTATTCTTAGGAAAAATGGTAAGAGAACTGTAAAAATATACAAAAAAAGCCAGCCCTACCAGTAAAATTCCTGAAATTAGGATAACAATAAAAATCTTTGTTTTATTTTTCAATTCTAATTCTCCTTATGCTATATTTATTTAGTTGATTACAATATGTAGTTATTTCCCTAGCTGACTAACCATCAAACCATATAGCTTTTATGTTAAGGAGGGGTTTTATTGGCTGATATAACCACTAAAGACATAAGAAATGTTACTTTTGTAGGCCACGGGGGAAGCGGAAAAACTAGTTTGTGCGAAAGCTGTCTGTATACTGCAGGAGTAACTACCCGCATAGGCCTCGTTGAAGAAGGCCACGCAACAACGGATTTTGACCCCAATGAAACAAAGCGCCAGATATCAATAAATACTGCTCTGGCTACCCTTAAACATAATAATCATAAGATCAATGTAATCGATACCCCAGGGTATGCCGACTTTATTGGAGAAGTTATCAGTGCCTTGAAGGTAAGCGACAATATCCTAATGGTTGTCGATGGCGTTTCCGGAGTGCAAGTTCAAACCGAAAAAATCTGGGATATGGCTGAAGCAGCTAATCTGCCCAGAGCTATTGCCATCAACAGGCTTGATAAAGAGCACTCGGATTTTTACAAAACTCTAGCTGACTTAAAAGATACCTTTAAGGGTAATGTTGTAGCCGCTAACTTACCTATCGGCTCCGAAAACGAGTTTAAGGGTGTAGTCGATTTAATTGAGATGAAAGCCTATATTAGCAAAGACAATAATGTAGAAGAAGCTGCCATACCAGAAGATATGGCAACCCTAGTTGACGAGCACAGAGAAAAACTTATTGAGGCAATAGCTGAAAATGACGATGCCCTTCTGGAAAAATATCTAGATTCAGGAGAACTAAGCACAGAAGAAATAATTAAAGGGGCAACTGCTGGGATGAGAAATGCTAACTTTTTTCCAGTATTTGCGGTTTCAGCAACCAAAGCAATTGGCATCCCGGCACTGCTAGGTTCAATCACTAACTTTATGCCATCGCCTAAAGATATGGGCGAGCATGTAGGCAAAAACCCTAAAACTAACAACGAAGAAAAAAGGCCAAATGAGCCTGAAGCCCCATTATCTGTCTATGTATTTAAAACATTAGCAGACCCCTATATCGGAAAGTTAAGCTATTTAAGAGTAATGTCTGGAACCTTAAGAACCGATTCCAGCCTGCAAAATGCAACCAAAGAAACTAAGCAAAGAGTGGGACACTTGCTTGAGTTAACCGGTAAAAAACAAACCGAGATAAGCCAGGTAGTTGCGGGTGATATCGCTGCTGCTCCAAAGCTGGAGCAAGTAGAAACAGGCGATACTCTGTGTGTAGACAGCAACCCTATAATATATGAGCCAATAGTTTTTCCGGAGTCTGTGCTCTCTTTTGCTATCGAACCTAAAAGTAAGGGCGATGAAGAAAAAATCTCAAATGCCTTGCATAAAATTGCTGAAGAAGATATTACCTTAAAAGTAAAACGCGATCCTCAAACTCACGAAACTGTAATCTCTGGGATGGGAGACGTCCACTTAGAAATTACAACAGATAAACTTAAGCAAAAATTCGGTGTAGAAGCAGTCCTTAAAGAACCAAAGATACCTTACCGCGAAACAATAAAAGCTACCGCCAACATCCAAGGAAAATATAAAAAACAAACCGGCGGCCGCGGACAATATGGCGACGTTTGGCTAAGGCTGGAACCTTTGGCTAAAGGGGAGAACTTTGAGTTTGCCAATGAAATTAAAGGCGGTGTGGTTCCCTCTGGCTTTATTCCGGCAGTAGAAAAAGGTGTTGTAGAGGCCATGGAGGGCGGAGTACTAGCCGGATATCCTGTAGTAGACATTAAAGTAGCTCTCTACGATGGCAGTTATCACCCGGTTGATTCCTCGGAGATGGCTTTTAAAATTGCTGCCTCGATGGCCTTTAAGAAAGCCTTTATAGAAGCCCAACCCGTGCTGCTGGAACCCATTGTTAACTTAGAGATAATTATTCCAAGCGATTTTACAGGTGACGTTATAGGCGACTTAAGCGGAAAAAGAGGTAAAGTGCAAGGGATGGAGGCTGCTGGCAAAAATGAACATGTAAAAGCCCAGGTTCCTCTAGCAGAAGTTGCCAAATACGCTATCCAGTTGCGCTCAATTACCCACGGACAAGGCTCATTCCTGATGAGCTTTAGCCACTACGAAGAAGTACCGCCTGATGTGGCAAGGAAATTAGTAGAGACAGCTCAGAGACAAAAAGAGGAAGCAAAAGCGTAACAGCTATAAGCAGTAAGCTGTAAGTGCTTATTTGGAATTATTTCTGACGTTTTTTGGCTTAAAGCTTAAGGCTTACGGCTTAAAGCTCTGTCAATTTTAGTTGCTTAACACGGGCTTTTACTAGGCGTATACAGTTTCGGCCGTCTCTTTTAGCTTTATATAAAGCCTCATCGGAGCGCTCGATTAAACTAGAAGCATCCAGAGCATCATCTGGATAGTTGGCAATACCAACGCTGATAGTTATACAAACTTTAAAGTCTTCCCTGCAAAGGCTTTTTTCAATTTTACTTCTCATTCTTTCAGCAAATTGCTTTGATTTAACCTTATCTGTCTCCAGCATAATAATGGCAAACTCTTCTCCCCCGTATCTGGCAACAATATCGCCATGGCGGCTTTCTTTTTCTAATATCATCGCTACCTTTTTAAGTACTTTATTGCCATGAATATGCCCATAGGTATCGTTGTACTGCTTAAAATGATCAATATCTATCATGGCCAAAGACAACGGACGGCCATAACGTTTTGCTCTTTTTATCTCTTCTGCTAAACGGTTTAGAAAATGGCGCAAATTGTATAGCTTGGTCAACTCGTCAGTGATAGCCATTATACGGGTACTTTCTAATAGCTTAGTTCGTTCAATAGCAATAGCGGCCATGTTAGCTAAAAGCATAATTATCGATAATTCCGATTCAGAAAATTTCCTAGGCCTAAAATCATCAACGTATAAAATTCCCTGAATTTTGCCTTCGGCTTTTAAAGGGATAGCAATAAGAGATTTAATTCCCTCTTTTAGTAGGACCGGGTTATCAAACTGAGCAAACTTAGAAACATCTGCGATGGCAACCGGACGGTCTTGATTAAGAATAAAGCTGGTTAACCCGCCTTTTCTTACCCTCCAGACCTGCTCTTTTAAAAACTTAGAGCTAAAACCGACAGCAGAGCCAAAGTACATTTCCCCACTAGCTTCATCAAAAACAGCTAAGGAACCGGCTGGAGAGTTAGTTAAATCCAAAGCAGATTTAACCACAGTATTGAAAATCTCGCTTAGATTCTGGCTTTGGGTTAACGATAAACCTAATTGATAAAGTGATTGGTGTTCTTTAAGCCTGGTTTCTAAAGCTTGTCTGGCTTTTATGCGCTCGTCTATTAAATCCCACATCAAGCGGGCAGAAACACCGCCGATAATCTCTGCATTTTCCGGTTTTACTTTTTGAATTACTTTATTAGCAGTATGATTGCCGGTGCAATCGAAAATTAAATCGACATCTTGATTCTTCTCAAAACATTTCTCTAAGTTACCAGTAAAAGGTATCTTGTATTTCTTAGCCAGAGGAATAACCATTGCATTAGACTTAACGTCAACTATACTAACTATTTTTATATTCTTGTCACCATGAAGCAGCTCTAGTAAGGCCGAGCCTCCTTTGCCGCCGCCTACAATAACAACTTTGCTTACCATTTTAACCTCTTAACTAATATATAAGTATTATCGGCAATAATTCAGCTAGTAATTAATTTCCAAGCAAGCGTATTATAAACCTAACTATCGTGATAATAGGTTAGGAAATACTATTTAACATAGCATAACCAGCCCAAATGTCAACCAAACTCCGCTCCCAGGAGCTACGCTTGGCAAGCCATATAAAAAGCGGAGTTTGTCCAGCGTAGCAAAGCGGAGTTGGACAGTATTTCTCTGATTAGGATTATTTAATAAAATACGACGCTGTTATTCCTAAATAGGCTGTTATCATCAGTAAATACATATGTTTCCAGGAAGGATGATTTTGTTCCCTGGCTAACCGTTCAGGATTATTTGTCAACATAAAACCTATGAAAAACCCCCAAAAACAAAGAATTAATCCTAAAACACTTAATAACATTTGGTTGCCACCCAAAATCATCTTATACGAAAATATTGGCAGCAAAAGCCAAGGAAAAATCAAGAAAGGGACTATTAATGCAGCACTTTTCTTAAATCCGTATTTTATGGGAAGTGTTTTGATATCGTATTTGGCATCACCTCTAACATCTGCAAAGTCTTTAGTGGAAGCCGCACCCAATAAAAATAAGAAAAATATTAGTCCAATAGCCCAGGGCTCAACCACATTAATATTTTTAACTACAGACCAGCCGGCTACCGGCAACATTCCTCTAGGAAAAGCAATGGTTAAGTTGGATAAAAAAACAAAACGTTTAGTTCTAAACGGAGGCCCTGAATAGCTATATGTAAATAAAACTGCTGCTAGCACAATGTAAAAAAATTGCCAAGTAACAAAGCCGGCTATAATTAGCGATAAAAAATATAGCCCTAGAGCAAATAGCAATACTCCTTTAACTGACAGCAAATTTGATGGAAGCGGACGATTTGGTTTATTGATTTTGTCAATCTCTACATCAAAATATTGATTCAGAGTGTTTGATGCCCCATTTAGAATAGCAGCACTAGCACTTGCCAAAAAAAGCTTAATCAATAGCTCTTGGGATAAATTAATACTCGGATAGGTATTTATAGCAATTAAACCAGTACAAAAAATACCGATAGCTGGAGCAATCAAAGTAAAGGGACGCATTAATTCAATATAAACCTTGGCCTTATTCATTTAGAAACCACCATCAAATAATCTTCCTGATATCAAAATTGCCTCTTTAACAGTTGCTTTAACCTAAAATAAATCCTAAAAACTACTTTCATAAAAAGCAATTTTATTAAATACAGTGCATTTGCCCTGGTATCGGTGAAATAACGTCCTTCTTCTGGCAATAAGACCAAGCTCACATTGATATTTGGAGCTATACCTATTGGTATACTATTTCTAATACATTCTTCGTACATAGCTTTAAATATGGGAATTATCTCTTCTGAGTCTGGAGGCTGCTCCCTTTCAAGCTTAGTACCAAGACATGGCCTAAAGACACAAACTGTGGTAACAGCTCCTATGCTAGCAAAATGCTCAATAGCCTTAATGCTGTCTTCAACAGGCTCGAGCCCGGCAATAATCTCCCCGGCTACCCTTCCTTTCCCAAACAATTTCGAACAGTATTTTATTGTTTCTAAAAATTTGTCTTGACCAATGTAGCGGCTTTTCCCAGGGCATAATTGTTCGAACTTTTCATAATTAAAAAGCTCGATACAAAATGATAAATGATCAACACCTATTCTCTTCAGGTAATCATATTTTTTTAAATCAGGATTTGGTGGAGTTTGAACCCCTACTAAAAGCCCAGTTTCTTTTTTTACTGCTAAAATATAAGGCTCTAATTCATCTAATTCAACTCCGCCAAAAAAGCCGGTGTTGAAATGAACAAAGGTAATTTTTTCTTCAGCCCTAGCTGCCTTTACTGTTTCTATAACGTCAGAAACTGACTTGACAAGCTCCTCGTTGTGCCCAACATTTAAACCAACCGAACAGAAATGGCAATTCATTGAAGGCTTCATTTCCCAAAATGAACATATTTTTGTAGGGTAGATGCCAAGATAAGTCCCCTGCATAACCCCAATCCGAGACATCAGCTTTCCGCTGGAAGTTTTTTGGTGATAAAACTTTGGGCAAGCAGGAAGGATTACTTGGCAAACAGTTTCACTCTTTTTCCTTATTAAATACTCTTGGCCTTGCTTATATAAAGTATACGGTGATTTACGGACAAAATGCTCTTCAACAGGTACATTAACATAGAGATTATCAGGTAAAATAATTTCTAAGCCGCTGCCTAACCCGCCTCGGCATCTCAAAATCTGGCGAGCATCAATTTCTAGATTGCAAGACGAATCAATTTTTATTCCCTTGCAGAAAAGATCGAGTTTAATAAGTCCTGGATTATTCATTGTTTTTTCCCGGCTACGAATACTAGTTTAAGTAATTGTATCATGTAGTTGTTGACCAATACGAAATTTTGACCCATTAATCTACTAGGCACCAGGCTCTAGGAACTAGGCACTAATATGGTTTGACTTATTATATTTTTTAGGTTAACCTAAAATTAGATGTTTGGTTATATTAATTAGGAGGACTTGTGTCTACTAATAGAGTCGAAGAATACTTAGAAGCAATATTTAAGGTTGCTCAATTGGGCAAAGTAAGTCTGACTACCCTCTCTAAAGAATTAAAACTTTCAGCTCCCACAGTAAGCGAAATGTTAAAAAGGATGGCCAAAAATGACTTAGTAACCTTAAAAGATGGCATCTCTTTAACCAGGAATGGTAGTCGTTTAGCTAAAAAAGTAATAAGGCGACATCGTCTATCAGAGCGACTATTAACCGATATTTTGGGGCTGCCTTGGGACAAAGCCCACGATGAAGCCTGTAAGTTAGAACACGTTATTACCGGTGAAGTCGAAGACCAACTAGCTAAATCTCTAGGAAACCCTAAAACTTGTCCTCACGGCCACCCTATTCCTTCTAAAGACGGAAAAGTAAAAATAGAAAAAACCAAAAAGCTCGATACTTTAAAAAGCGGGGATAGCGCCATTATTAAGTTAGTGTTTGAAGATGACCCTAAAATGCTCAAATATTTATCAAGTTTAGGGCTGCTACCGGATGTCAAAATAAAAGTAAAGGAAGTAGCTCCTTTTGGCGGCCCCATTATCGTTAAAATCGGAAGATCGATGTATGCCCTAGGTAAAACTATTGCTTCAAAAATCGAGGTAGCTAGGGTGTGAGAAACAGGTCGAGATTTTCTAAACAAAAAAGATGCCCAGTTAAAAAATCAATCGATTTCTCATTTGCATTAGTAGGCAACCCTAATGTGGGCAAATCAGTAATATTTAATCACTTAACCGGCCTAGGAGTCCAAACTGCTAACTATCAAGGAACTACTGTAGTAATAAATAAGGGCCAAACTGTTTTCAAAGATAAAAAAATTGAAGTAGTTGATTTGCCTGGCGCCTACGGCTTAGAGGGTATCTCCGAAGACCAGCAGGTAACAAGGGCGGCCATTTTAGAACAGGAGTTTGACTGTTTAATTGCCATTGCCGATGCTACTAACCTGCAAAGAAACCTCTACCTAGTATTACAGTTAATCGATTTAGGTCTGCCGGTTGTTCTATGCCTTAATCTAACTGACCTAGCAGAGTCCAAGAAAATTTCTACTGATACCCAAAAACTAGAGCAAATGTTAGGCGTTCCGGTGGTATCAACTGTAGCAACTCAAGGTAGGGGACTGGATTTATTAATCGAGACAGCAATGAAAGTAGCAAAGCAACCTCATAATAATAAAAGCCCCCATAAAGAGGGGGTCGAAGAAACTCAGAAAAGACACAAGCTTGCTAAAAATATTGTCCGCTCTACCCAAAAAGAAGAAGAAATTAAGGAAACTATGGCTGATAAACTTTGGCGATATTCCACCCATCCGGTAATAGGGCTAGCCATGCTTTTATCTTTTGTCACTGCGTTTTTTGGTATTGTCGTATTCAGCGGCCTTTATATATCAAAAGCTTTCGAGGGATTATGGAAAACCCTAGCTTCTCCGGCAATTACATCTGTTATTCATCTTATTGTTGGAAATAACTCTCTTTCCAAAATCCTCCTTTGGGGGTTGGATGACGGTGTTTTAGCTGGTCTTTCCATTGGGGTTGCTTTTATTTTACCTTTTTATTTTCTTCTATCCTTGCTTGAGGATAGCGGTTATCTAAACTCCATTGCTTTTTTAACCGACAGAGTTGCTCACCGCATAGGACTGCATGGACGCTCCATTATTCCGTTGATATCAGCTGCAGGATGCAACGTGCCTGCTATTATGGGAACGCGCGCCCTAGGAAATAAAAGAGAGCGCTTTATTGCCAGCACCTTGATATCAATGACGCCATGTAGTGCCAGAACAGCCGTTATTTTAGGCTCCGTAGCCTTATTTGCCGGTATTGACAAGGCAGTTTTAATTTACTTAATTACTTTAGTTTTGATTTTTGGAACTGGTTTTTCTCTAAATAAAATAATACCTGGCAAAAGCACTGGTTTGGTAATGGAGATTTTTCCTTTTAGAGTGCCCACCGTCAAAAACACAGTACTTAAAACATGGATGCACTTAAAAGGCTTTATTTCCCAAGCCCTACCTCTAATTGTAATTGGCAGTTTTTTGATGGGGTTTTTAATTGAGTTAAAACTTTTACCTATTGTCTCTAAACCGCTTTCCTTTATTTCGGTAACAGTTCTTGGACTGCCAGCTATTACAGGATTAGTTTTATTGGCTGGCTTTTTACGTAAAGAGATGGCTTTAGGGTTGCTTTACGTGCTAGCAGCCGCTCAATATGGTTCGGGCTTTAAGTTACCTGACTTAATGAGTAGCCAGCAAATGTTTATTTTTGCTTTAGTAGTTGCTCTCTATATCCCTTGCCTAGCCAGTTTCTCCGTCCTAGGAAAAGAACTCGGCTGGAAAAAAGCTGTCTACATCGGTTTGTTAACAACTGTCATCGCCTTGACCATCGGCGGCCTCTTCCACCTCATATTTAGCATACTTTAAGTGATAAATAAGAAGTGAGGGGTGGCACGCCGAATAATGCAAAGCTAAAAGTTCAAAAATCAAAGCCACAACTAAAAATTAAAAACTATAACCAATTGAATGGTTTTAATAAACTTTTAAGTTTTGAATTATGGTTTTTAGCTTTTATTTTTAAGTTTTTAGTTTCAATGGGCAGGACCCCGAGTTACTCAAAGTGTGCTATAATACCCCTGTCTTATGATATTTAGTAAAAAACGTAGTTTATTGCTAGTAAATCTACTGGTTATCTTCATAATAACCCCTAATGTTAAAACTATGGCGGTAGGCCCTGCTAATATTGCGGTCATAGAAAATCAGTCACCTCAATATAAAAATCTCGTTGACCAACTAATAAAACTAAAGTCCAGGTCAGGCACTGTTTCGCAAATGATGGATAAACTCGACGACCGCCTGAATGATGTCGACAACAGAATGCGCACCCTTCAGTCTAAGATGGCAGAAACTGAGTTTGAGCTTAATGAAAAAAGTGAAACTCTTAACGATAGAGTACGGGCAATTTATATCAATGAAACATCAGACTCCCCTTTAGAGGTAGTGCTTAAATCAGATAATTTAAATGAGTTTATCGACCGCTTATCATTTTTTGAGTGGCTGTTAAAAAATGATACTTTTCTAGTCAAAAAAATTAAGTACGACCGCTCGGCACTAATTAATTGGAAAAATGAACTAGTTGAGAGCCGTCAAAAAATTGTAAGACTTAAAAACGAAAAAGAAAGCTCTCTAAAGGAAATTAGTGCTCTAAAAGATGAACTCAAACGACGAATAGCTGCAGCTAGCAGCCAGCAAATACTTGAGGTTGACCAGTGGGTGGGGGTAGTTAACCGTATAAACCAATTTCTTTCAGGTTACGGCTCACCCCTTGACAGCTATGGCCAAGTTTTCGTAGCTGCCGGTAGGCGTTATCAAGTAGACCCCCGCTTAATCGTGGCTATCTGTGGAGTGGAATCAACATTTGGCCAATATTGCATTACCCCTTTTAATGGCTGGGGCAGAAAAGCTGTCGGTGGCGGATATAAGATGTATGGCTCCTGGGATGAGGCTATTTGGGATCAAGCCCTCTATCTTAGAACCCGCTATCTAGACTTAGGCCTTACCTCTTTTTATCAAATCGGCCAAAAATATTGCCCACCAGACCCTGCCTGGCCAGATAAGGTGAAGGCGTTTTTTATGATGATTTAGAACAATCCGGTTATTTTACCGTGATCATCAACATCAATGGCTTCGGCTGCCGGTACTTTTGGCAAGCCTGGCATAGTCATAATGGTTCCAGTAATCGGTACTAAGAACCCTGCCCCAGCTGATACCCTCACTTGACGAACTGTCATCCGCCAATCGGTTGGAGCTCCTCTTTTAGTAGGATCATCGGTAATTGAAGCTTGAGTTTTGGCCATACAAATAGGTACGTTATCATAGCCAATTTTGGTATACCTATCGATTGCTTCCTCTGCTTCGGAAAGATAATCTACCCCCTGAGCACCGTAAATCTTGGTAGCGATTGTCTCAATCTTCTCTTTAATAGTTGTGCCTTCAAGTTCATACAAAGGTTTAAAGTTGGATGGTTTCTTCTCGATTATATCGAGCACAGTTTCAGCCAAGTCAACTCCTCCAGCTCCACCATGCTCCCAAACATCAGAGTAAACAGCCACTGAGTTATGAGCTTCACAGTGCTCTTTAACCATTTTTACCTCAGCATCGGTATCGGTAATGAACTTATTAACCGCAACCACCACAGGCACACCAAATCCTTCAAGATTATCTATATGCCTGGTTAGATTCTCAAGACCCTTTTCCAGAGCTTGAAGATTTTCGGTTTTTAAATCTTCAAAGGCTACTCCGCCATGCATTTTAAGAGCTCTAACTGTGGCTACCAACACTACGCAATCTGGTTTTAGTCCAGCAAAGCGGCATTTGATATCAAAGAACTTCTCAGCCCCTAAATCAGCTCCAAAGCCAGCTTCTGTTACTACATAATCGGTTAATTTCAAAGCTAATTTAGTAGCTTCAACTGAGTTACATCCGTGAGCAATGTTGGCAAAAGGTCCACCATGAACAAAGGCCGGAGTATTCTCAAGTGTTTGAACAAGGTTTGGACGAATAGCATCTTTTAATAAAGCAGCCATTGAGCCTTGAGCTTTTAGGTCAGCTGCTGTAACAGGCTCCCCATCAGTGTTATAGCCGACAATTATCTTAGACAAGCGGCTCTTTAAATCTTCTATTCCGTCAGCTAAACAAAGTATAGCCATTATCTCTGAAGCAACAGTGATATCAAAATGGCTATCCCTGGGCACGCCGTGTTCAGAACCACCAAGACCCACTTTAACATGCCTTAGCGCCCTATCATTTAAGTCAACTACTCTGCCCCATGAAATATTATTCGTATCTATTTTCAAAGGATTATCTTTAATGAGATGGTTGTCGAGCAAAGCCGAAAGCAAATTATGAGCAGTAGTTATAGCATGGATGTCTCCGGTAAAATGAAGATTGATGTCTTCCATGGGAACTACTTGGGAATAACCTCCACCAGCGGCTCCACCCTTGATTCCAAAGCATGGACCCAAAGAAGGCTCTCGAAGTGCAATCATACTGTTCTTCTTAAGGTGAGCACTTAGAGCCTGGCCCAGACCAACCGCTGTTGTCGATTTACCCTCCCCTGCAGGAGTGGGAGTAATAGCCGTACATAAAATAAGTTTTCCGTCCTCCTTGTTCTTAGCACGGTCTAAAGCCTCTTGGCTAATTTTTGCTTTGTACTTCCCGTAAAGCTCCAGGTCGTCTTCATTAAGACCAATCATCTCCGCAATTTCAGTGATGGGTTTCATTTGAGTTGCTTGAGCAATCTCAATGTCGGAAGGAACTACTTTCTTAGGCTTATCAGTTGACACAGTCATTTAACCTCCTAGGTGTTTAAGCAAACACTTATTAGTAGTTTAGTAGTTTGAGATTATAGCATACTAAAGGCCAGGGCAAATAGTAGTTTTGAAAAAAATTCTTGCAAAAATTTGAAATTTCAGACATATTTGACAATAGTTATAAAATTTGTGGTTTTCTTCAGCTATTAATATCTTCTTTTCTCATAAAAAAATTAGCTTAGTATAAGGGGTGAAATGACAATAAGAAAAATAATCAAGATTGATGAAGATAGATGCGACGGTTGTGGCCAATGTGCGTCTGCCTGCCATGAAGGAGCAATCCAGATAATTGATGGGAAAGCTAAGCTTGTAAGTGAAACCTATTGTGACGGTCTAGGTGCTTGTATTGGAGAATGTCCTCAGGACGCCATCACTTTAGAAGAAAGAGAAGCAGAAGATTTTAGTCAAGAAGCCGTCGATAAACACCTTCACGATAGAAAACCATCGACACACAGCAATCACTCACATAAATGCCCTTCTGCTAATGCCTTTGAAGTTACCACTTCCTCTTCTAAGCTAACCAACTGGCCGGTTCAAATATCCTTAGTGCCGCCTAATGCCCCTTATCTAAATGATGCTAATTTGTTGATATGTGCTGATTGTGTCCCCTTTGCTTATGCAAATTTCCACCAGGACCTGTTAGATGACAAATTAGTTTTAATTGGATGCCCCAAATTAGACGATGCTTTATTTTATCAGGATAAATTGGCTGATATTTTTAAGCTCAACGGTATTAAAGAAATAACGGTAGCCCATATGGAAGTCCCCTGCTGTTTCGGCTTAACCCAAATAGTTAGAGATGCCATAAAGCAATCAGATAAAGAAATTGGTTTGGAAGTTATTAATATATCTATAAAAGGCGAAAGAGTATCTTAAAATAAATTATTTCTCTAACATCCAGTTGCCAATGAAGAGGTAATCTATATCGGCTTTGATGAAGCAATTGATGGCCTCTTTTGGAGTACACACGATAGGCTCACCGCGCACATTAAAAGAAGTGTTTAACACTACCGGCACCTTGGTGAGCTTGTAGAATTCGTTTATTAAATCCCAGTACAAAGGGTTGATATCTTTGCTCACCGTCTGTATCCTGCCAGTATTATCCACATGATTAACTGATGGAATTACCTCTCGTTTTTCTTCTTTAATGGGCAAAACCATCAGCATAAAATGCTCGGGGTAATAAGGCTCGAAATACTCTGCCGCGTATTCTTGAAGCACCGAAGGAGCAAAGGGTCTAAATCCTTCTCTAAACTTAACCCTAGCGTTGATAATATCCTTCATTTTGGGATCTCTGGGGTCAGCTAAGATGCTTCTGTTTCCTAATGCTCTAGGACCGGCCTCCATCCTTCCTTGAAACCAGCCGACGATTTTTCCATCAGCTATTTTTTTAGCCGCTTCTTTAGTAACATTTTCAACCTTGCTCTTTTTTACATGGAAAGCACCGAGAGCTTCTTCAATTTCTCCTTCAGAGTATTCAGGCCCTAGATACACATGATTTAGGGCAATGTGTTTTTTAGGCTGATTAAGCTTGTTCCACATATAAATGGCCGAACCAACCGCTCCTCCGGCATCGTTAGCTGCAGCTTGAATAAAAACATCTTTGAAAGGAGTGTTCATCAATATCTGGGCATTCATAACCGAATTAAGTCCGATACCGCCGGCAATACATAAGTTGTCAAGCTTAGTCTGCTCGTATAGCCAGTTACAGAGGTGAACAGCACAATCCTCGGTTATCTTCTGCAGAGCCCAGGCAATATCTTCATAGTGCTCACTCATCTGGGACTCTTTTTGCCTAGGCGGGCCAAATTTCTTTAGGAACTTGTTGGAGGCTCCATAGCCGCCTTTATAGTGATAGGTAAAGTAGCTTAAATTAACTTGAAAATTTCCATTATCAAAAAAAACCAGGTCTTTGAAATCTTCGTAGTAAGTCGGCCGGCCGTAAGGAGCTAGCCCCATCACCTTTCCTTCGCCGCTGTTAGGGGTAAACCCGAGGTACTTGGTAATACAAGTATAAACCGAACCCAGAGAGTGAGGGTTTTTAATCTCTCTTATAACCTTGATATCGTTGCCCCGGCCGACTCCCATCATGGTAGAGATGTAGTCGCCACCGCGATCTATGGAAAAAATGGCTGATTCGGAAAAATCCGACAATAAAAAGCTGGAGGCTGCATGGGCCCGGTGATGGCCGACTAAAGCGATTTTGCCTTTATAGCCATGTTTACTCCTGATTTGCTTTATCTTCTGATTAAGCTGATGATCAAACATCACTTGGCCACCGAAGCGAAGGATGGTATAAGGGCGTTTTAGAAAATCAATAAATCCCCTTCTTAGATCCAAGGTTGGAATGTAGGAAAAACAAACATAGTCCAGCTCATTGATGTCTTTTAGGCCACCGGTATTTAGACAATATTTAATGGAATTAACCGGATATTCATAGGTATGTTTTTTTCTTAAAAACCGCTCTTCTTCGACAAAAGCAACCACTTCTCCGTTTTGGACAAGAGCAGCAGAAGTATCATGACTAAAAGTGTTTATTCCTAAGATATTCATAAAAAAAACCGTTGTTCGTTATTCGTTATTCGATGTTCGTTAAACATTCAGAAAATCATAATAACATGGCAACCATTGATTAACCATACAATGTGTAAGTATCGAAGCTCGAACAACCAAGTTCGAACAACGATTTAGTGATTCTCTTCTGTGGGATGGCGACCCATTAAAGAACGTACAACCTCTAGGGGGTCTTTATCTTCATGAAGGACTTGGACTACTGCATCATTTATCGGCATATCTATTTGAGCTTTTCTTGATATATCCCTTAAGGCCAAACAGGTTTTAGCTCCCTCAGCTACCATTTTAGTCTCTTTGGCTATTGTCTCGAGGCTTTTCCCTTTAACAAACCGCTCTCCCAAACTGCGGTTGCGGCTGTGTTTAGAGGTACAAGTAGCAATTAAATCCCCTACTCCGGAAAGCCCTGAGAAAGTAAGAGCGCTGGCTCCAAAATATACCCCCAGCCTAGTCATCTCGGCTAGCCCTCTAGTCATTAAAGAAGCCTTGGTGTTATCGCCAAAACCCAGTCCGTCAGACATCCCCGAAGCAATAGCAATAACGTTTTTTACAGCCGCTGCTATTTCTACTCCAACAAGATCGTTATTAGTGTAGACCCGAAAGTAAGGAGTCATAAATATCTCTTGGAGTTTAACTGCTACCTTACTGTCAATAGCGCTTATAACCGTGGCGCTGGGAATTTCTTTTGAAACCTCTTCGGCATGGTTGGGGCCTGACAATACCGCAATTTTATTTTCAAAGCCTTCTGGTAATTCCTCTTTAATAACCTGGCTCATCCTGGAGCTGGTACCTAATTCAATTCCTTTAGCTAAACTTAAAACCGGTACTGCATTATTTAATATTGGACTAATTTCCTTGACAGCCGCCCTCATAAACTGAGATGGAACCGCCAAAACTACTACTTGGGCACCAGCTAGTGCCTCTTTAAGAACATTAGCCGATACTAGATTAGCCGGCAAAACAATATCACTTAAATAATGATTATTATGATGGGTGGAATTGATGGAATCGGCAATTTCTTTTTCTCTAGCCCATAAACAAACATTAAAACCTTTTTTTGCTAATAATCTTGACACAGCCGTTCCCCAGCTACCGGCACCAATTACAGATATCTTCATAACTTCTTTGCACGCCACCCATCGCTTGTATTATGCCCAAATTCTTGGTTCAGTTTTATTAATTATACGCTTGATATTCTCCCTGTGCTTAAAAACAACTAATGCTGCCACAAAAAAAGCAAATATCAATAAAGGATAATCCCCTTTGATTAAAAAGAATACCAGCACGGGATACAAAGTAACAGAAGTAATGGAAGCAAGAGATACGTAACGAGAGACAAACAAGACAGCAAATTGAACCACCACTAAAATGATGGCTACTTTAAAAGAAAGCACCAAAATAACCCCTAAGCCGGTTGATACCCCCTTGCCCCCTTTGAAGTTAAGAAAAGGCGAGTACATGTGCCCAAGAGGAGCAGCCATTCCGACCGCAATTTTATAGAAGCTAAAAGTGACATTGTGTAACCCTGGATAAGCCCAGATAAAAAGCAACAGAGGCACAGCCCCTTTGCATACATCGAGAATAAAAACTAACGTTCCTGCCGGCCGGCCTAATATTCTAAAAGTATTGGTAGCTCCGATATTACCGCTTCCTAGCTTGGTTATATCTTTCTTAAAAAGATGGTGGCCAACTAGATACCCAAAAGGAATAGAGCCAATAAAAAAAGAAATTGCTATAAACAATAAAGCTGTAATCATTTCTGCTTAAACCCTATCCAGACAGGACACCCGATAAAATCAAATGCTTGCCTTAATTTTCTCTCTAAAAAGCGCCGAAAGCTAGGGGTAATTAATTTTAGGTTATTTACAAAGAATATAAACTTTGGCGGCCGGGCAGCTACTTGACTGCCGTAACTCAACTTTACAGGGCTTCTGCCTTTCGAAGGAAAACGCTCTACCTCAAGGCCAGCAATAAAATCATTGACTTGCGATGTCTTAAGCTTCTTTAAATACTGGGACGAAACTTCCTCTAAATGGTCGAAAATATCCTCTAAGCCGGAACCCTCCAAAGCTGATACATCCAGCAAAGGAGCGTAATTAATAAAGGAAAGACGTCTGGCTACCGAGTCTTTTAGCCTCTCAATTTGAGCCTCATCGACTAAATCCCATTTATTCAACATAACGATGATAGCGCATCCTCTGGAGGCGGCCATATCAGCGATTTTTTGATCCTGCTCAGTAACTTTGTCACTAGCATCGATAACTAATAAAGCAATATCGGCCCTATCCAGGGCCTTAAGGCTTCTTACCAAACCATAATATTCTAAGTCTTCTACTTTTTTTCTTTTAATGCCGGCTGTATCGATAAACCGCCAGGTGCGCCTATTATACTCAACTAAACTGTCCAGGCTATCCCTGGTAGTACCGGCGACTTCGCTGACTATAGCTCTTTTTTGCCCTGTTAGGCTATTTAGTATCGATGACTTCCCGACATTTGGTTTGCCAACAATAGCAATATTTATTAAATCCTCATCTGCCGGGGGTTTTCTCTGAGGTATTATCTCAATTAATTTATCTAAGAACTCCGATATTCCTAACCCGTGAGAGGCTGATATCGGATAAGGCTCACCTAAACCAAGTTGATAGAACTCAGATATTAACACATCAGCTTTAGCAATATTATCTACCTTGTTGACCAGCAATAAGACCTTTTTTTTAGCCTTTCTAAGAAACATCGCTACTTCAGAGTCCAGAGGATTTAAGCCTTCCTTGCCATCAACTAAAAAAAGTACAGCCTCAGCCTCTTCTATGGCCATCTTGGCTTGGTCTACCATAGCCTCGGTAATGGGCTCGCCTTGGCGAAACTCAAAACCGCCGGTGTCAATTAAGGTAAAATAATTGCCGGCCCAATCCGCATCTACATAATTTCTATCCCTGGTAACTCCAGGCATAGCATGAGTGATAGTATCCTTGGTTTTAGCTATTCTGTTTATTAAGGTGGACTTACCTACATTTGGCCTGCCCACTAAAGCCACTAATGGTAGTGTCAACAAACAATTCTCCTTTGCTGGGCACAACTATAATCTCTAGATTCGGCAAAGATTTTCTTAGCTTACCCAAGCTCCAGTCATCGATAAATAGATTATCTTCATTAAGCATGATATCAGGTAAAAGCATTATACCGCTTTCTTTCTTAAGCTGATTTGCAATGTCCCTTCCGGCTACAAGTCCAGCAACCGTAATACTAGTGCCTAAAAAATGGTTCTTAATGGAAACCACTTTTGTATTCAGGCAAGACGATATTATTGGTGACGCTAACTGACCGGTAACGATAATATATTCAGATAGTTTGTTTCTTAATTTTTTAGAATTAACTCCATCCAAGAATTGCCTGGCAATACCGATACCGTTTTCTGCTTGAGGATAATTATCATAATAGCTAGCTAGGGGCAATGGTTTTTCTGCCAATAGAAAAAACTCATCAGCTAGATAAGTTTTAGGGTAGTTAATGGAGTTTATTAACTTAGCAGCAAGTTCTTTTGTCCAAGGCCTTATATCCTTAAGACCCTGGCGGTGCTTTGATAAACCAACAGGCACTATCCCAATTGACTTAATTTTAGGCATTTTAGTTAGCTCTTTTAATGTTTTTATTAACGACTGCCCATCGTTTAGGCCGGTACATAGCACTATTTGAATGTGCATATCAATTTTGCTTGCAAGTTTTCTAAAAAAAGCTAGTCCTGGGTCATCTTTAACCCCGAAAAGTGCCCGCCTTATTTCAGGAATCAAGCTGTGTAGCGACACGTATAGCGGAGATATTTTAAATCGGATAATCTCTTCAATATCCTTATCTAAGAGATTGTTAAGAGTAATATAGTTGCCATGTAAAAATGAAAGCCGGTAATCGTCATCTTTAAAATATAAACTCTTTCTTAAGCCCTTGGGCATTTGGTCAATAAAACAAAAAATGCACTTATTTTGGCAACGCTTTACTTTTTTTATAGGGGTAATAAAATCAAGCCCTGAATTATCTCCTTTAAAAAGACGTGTTTGCATTTTATTTAATGGAGCAGACCGAATCGACAACTTCTTGCAAAATCCAATCTGCAGTAGAAGCTCCTGCTGTTACACCTACTAAATCATCTTTATTAAACCAGGATTTTTTTATCTCAGAAGCTGTTTCGATATGATAAGATTTTGGATTCATTTCCAAACAAATCTGGGTAAGCCTAGTAGTATTAGCACTATTTTTGCCACCTACAATCAACATCACATCGGCTTTTTTGGCCAGCTGTCTAGCTGCTGATTGGCGCTTAGTTGTAGCACTGCAAATAGTATTAAAAACCTTGATTTGCTTATACGTTGCCAACAATCCCGAGATGATGGCATCGAGATTTTCTTGGCTCTGGGTGGTTTGAACCACTACTCCTACTTTATTCATCTCTTTTGGTAATTTAGCCAAATCCTCGGGCCGCTCCACCACGATTGCGTTTAAGCCGGCATACGCCAGCAAGCCAACTACCTCAGGATGATTTCTCTCCCCGACTATAATTAAATCGTAACCCTCTTTTAACAGAGTAGAAGCGCATTGCTGGGCTTTTTTAACAAAAGGACAAGTGGCATCGACTACTTTTAAGCCTTTGGCTTTAGCTTTTCGCACTACTTGTGGCTCGACTCCGTGAGTCCTGATTATTACTGTTCCTTTGTCGATTTCATCAATACTGTCAATATGATGAATACCGTTAGTCTCTAGCCGGTTAACTACCTGGGGATTGTGAATTATTGGCCCCAGTGTATAAATAAGCTTATCCGGGCTTTTCCCGGCCTGGCTGGTTAAGTCCAGAGCCCGCTCAACCCCATAACAATATCCGGCATGTTTGGCTATTTCTACTTTCATTTCTGCTCTTTTAGTATATTTATTTCCTTCATTATTTTATCAGTTAAGACAGATAATTGCTGTTTATCAGCGCTTTTTTGTACGGTAATTTCATGCCCTACTTTAACTGTTATTTTTGGAAATCTAGGCAATTTTTTACCTTCAGGTATTACTTTGTCGCTACCGATTACTGCCACCGGCACTACCTTAGCGCCTGTCTTTGTTGCCAGATATGAGGCCCCATTATATTGGTTTTCAGCTACCCCATCCTTAACTCTGGTTCCTTGAGGAAAAATAATTAAGGCTTTTCCTTGGTTGAGGATATCTATAGATTTTTTAAGTACCTCCTTGCTTACTCCTAGCCTGTTAACCGGAAACACACCGACGCTTCTTAGAAACCAACCTAGCACTGGAATACTAAAAAGTTCTTTTTTGCCAACCCAATTAACCCGCCTAGGATAAGCAGCGATACCTACTGCCACCGGGTCAAGATAGCTGGCATGGTTGGAAGCCAGCACGATAGCTCCTTCTTGTGGCACTTTTTGGCCTTCTTTCTTAAGCCTAAATGGCAGGTAAAGGAGCCTAAAAATAATATATAGCAGGCGGTATATCACTTTTTCTCCTTGATAATTGCCATGATCTGGATGACCACTTCCTCAATTGTTTTGCCTGTAGTATCTATGGGGTAAGCGTCTTTAGCTTTGCTTAGAGGGCTTAACTTTCGAGTGCTGTCTATTTTATCTCGTTTCATAATATCCTGCTCTAGCTCTTGTTTGTCGCAAATGTGGCCTTTAGCGGCTAGTTCAGCACAACGCCTCCTGGCACGTTCCTTAGTGGAGGCGGTTACATAAAACTTTATATCAGCATCAGGTAAAACCACTGTACCTATGTCACGGCCTTCAACAACAACATCACCCTGCTTAGCTAACTTTCGTTGCCTTTCTACCATCATTTCCCGTACATCAGAAATTTTGGCTACATCTGAAACATATGCGTCTACTTCAGGGGTGGATAGTTTCTTTGTAACATCTACACCGTTTACCAAAACCCGCTCGACTCCATCTTCCCAAGAAAAAGAAAGACTTACTTGTAGACGCTTGATTAGCTCTTTTATCTGGTCTTTTTGAGTAATATCAATATTTTCTAAAAGAGCTTGTAAGGCAGCTGCCCGGTACATAAGACCGGTTCCAATTAAATGGTAATTAAGTTTTTTGGCCACTTTTTTAGCAATCGTGCTCTTTCCTGAGGCTGCAGGACCGTCGATTGTAATAATCATATTAAAACCTTAAGTAATTCATAAAATCTGGGAAAACTAATATTAATACACTCAGAACCCTGGATGGTAGTTTGGCCAGAGGCTACAAGGCCAGCTATGGCTAACGACATAGCCATCCGGTGATCCCCGTAGGACTCAACAACAGCACCTTTTAACTTTGTGGGTCCGTTAATTATCAAACCATCGTTGGTAGCTTCGATGTTGGCATTCATTTTTTTAAGCTCGGCTGCAATAGCGGTAATGCGGTCTGTTTCTTTTAGCTTAAGCTCGGCAGCGTCTTTGATAATTGTCGTCCCCTCTGCTTGAGTTGCTAGTACCGCCAGAATAGGTATCTCATCTATAGCTAAAGGAATAATGTCTTTAGATATCTCTATTGCCGACAAAGAACTAGTTTTAGTAACAATGTCTGCAATCGGCTCGTTGTTCTTTAATGCTTCGTTTTCTAAGCTAATACTTGCCCCCATTCTTTTTATTACTTGCAAAAACCCGGTACGAGTAGGATTTACCCCTGTTCCGACAACCGTCAATTTAGAGTCAGGAACTATTAAGCTTGCAGCTATAAAAAAAGCAGCTGAAGATAAATCGCCAGGTATTTCAATTGGCAATCCAGTTAACTGAGTTTGCCCCTTAATTCTGATTTCATTATTTTCTGAAGTAATCGCAGCTCCAAGATAATTAAGCATTCTCTCAGTGTGATCTCTGGATTTTTGCGGTTCAATTACAGTGGTTTGTCCTTTCGCTAAGAGTCCTGCTATAAGTACAGCTGATTTTACTTGAGCGCTGGCAACAGGAAGTTCGTAAGTGATCCCCTTTAATTGCGTGCCATTGATTTCTAACGGCGCATAACCGTTTTTGCTGGAGATATCTGCCCCCATCAAACTAAGAGGTTTTATTACTCTATCCATCGGCCTTTTTCTTAATGAGTCATCACCAGTAATTGAAGAAGTAAAGGACTGAGCTGCTAAAATTGCAGGTAATATACGCATAGTTGTCCCGGAATTGCCGGCATCTAGTAGCTTTTTTGATTTTATAAAACCGGTCTTGCCCACGCCGTTAATTATCAAGCGCCCATGCTCAAAATACGCCTGTACTCCCAGGGATTTTAAGCAAGACAGGGTGCTTAGAGTATCTGAGGCTTCTAAGAAGTTGTTGACTATTGTTTGACCGTTAGCCAAAGAGCTAAGAATAAGTGCCCGGTGGGAAACAGATTTATCTCCTGGAACTCTAACTTCGCCCTGTATTTTATTAATTGGATTGACTGTTAATTTCATAGGCAATAAAGGCCTTAGGCAGTAAAGGCAACAAGTATCTTTTGGCCTCTTGGCCTCTGATGCCTTTAGGCCTACTATGCTCCGTATATCTTCCGTACTTCTACTTGATAACCTTTGTCAGATAAAGCCTTAGCCGCTTTTTTAGCTTCACTCTCTCCATCTAGAGCTAAACGCAAAATACCCCGCCGCTCACTGGTATGCACTATCTCGATATCTTCGATATTTAGACCCAGCTGGCCAAATGTCACAGTGATGTCACTTACCACTCCGGGTTTATCTGATACTGGAATTAATATCTCTCTTAACTGCCGCAATTCTTTTTCTTTAGCAATCGGCAAGTTAACTCTAGCAACTCTTGCTTCCTCTAGGGCTTTTAATAGCTTCTTATTATCAGAAGCCTCAATCAAGGAGGCCATCTTAGATAAAACCTCTTGATACGCTTTGATATTGTCTAAAATAGCTTCTTTGTTCTCTAAACAAATATCGAGCCACATATCAGGATTAGAAGCAGCGATTCTGGTAGTGTCGCGAAACCCGCCCGCTGCCAGCAGCAGCCAATTCTCTTGGCTTGCTTGGCCTTCCTTTGTCTGTTTTGAAGCCAAGCTCATTAAAGCCGAAGCAATAATATGCGGCAAGTGGCTGATAGTTGCCACAATTAAATCATGTTTTTCGATATCTACTGCAATTACATTAGCTCCGATTTTATTAAGTAAGGAATGTAATTTCTGAAAAGCGGTGGTGTCGGTTTTTTTTGTGGGAGTTAAAATATAATATGAGTTTTTAAAAAGATTTGCTGATGCGTGCTCTACCCCAAATTGCTCGGAGCCGGTCATTGGGTGACCACCTATAAAATTAACGGTTTTTGGCAACAGCTCTTCAGCTTCGGCTACAATATTAGACTTGGTACTGCCAACATCACTTACAATTGCACCTTTATCTAAATATGGGGCAATCTCTTTAAGAACATTGGCGATACTTCCAACTGGAACTGCAAGAAAAACAAGGTCTGAACCACTTACTGCTTTTGTTGTATCCAAATAACCTTTATCTATTGCTTTTTTGGCAATAGCTTTATCTAGAGTTTCCTGGTTTCTGGCTACTCCAATTACTTTTGGAGGATTATCAAGCTTCTTTATTGCTAAACCAAGCGATCCGCCGACTAACCCAGTACCAATAATTGTTACCTGTCGGAAGTCTGCCATTTTGACCTAACCTTTGACCCTTGACCTTTGACCATTGCCCTCTTAACCAATCCCTTTTAAGCCTAGATATTTTGCCATCGAAATAATAGATTTCATGCAATCATCAAACTGAGTACTGGTTACCGACTGAGGCCCGTCGCAAAGAGCTTCTTCTGGAGCTGGATGTACCTCTATCATTAGCCCGTCAGCCCCTGCAGCTAAAGCCGCTAGGCCTAAGGGCTTAATTAAATCTCTTTTACCGGTAGCATGAGAAGGGTCTACTATTACCGGTAAGTGACTTAAAGATTTTATGATAGGTATTGCACTTATATCTAAGGTGTTTCGGGTTGCAGACTCAAACGAACGCAGACCACGCTCGCAGATAATAACCTTGGTGTTTCCCCCTTTTAATATATACTCCGCCGACATCAATGTCTCTTCGATGGTACAACTGAAGGCTTTTTTAAGTAAAATCGGCTTTTTAAGCTTGCCGACCTCGGTCAACAAAGTAAAGTTTTGCATATTACGGGCACCGATTTGTAAGATATCAGCGTATTTGGCAACCGTGGCTACATCTCTAGTATCTAAGACCTCGGTTACGATGGGCATGCCGGTAACTTCCCTGGCTTTAGCCATCATCTTAAGGCCTTTTTCGCCTAACCCCTGGAAACTGTAAGGAGAGGTTCTGGGTTTGTATGCGCCGCCTCTAAGTATCTGGGCACCGGCTTTTTTTACAACCTCAGCCGATCTCATTACTTGCTCTTCGCTCTCAATAGAGCACGGACCAGCCATCACCGCAAAATACGAGCCCCCGATTTTTACTCCTCCAACATCAATTATCGTGTCCTCGGGTTTAAATTCCCTGCTAACCAATTTGTAGGGTTTTGATATCGGTAAAACGTCTTCTACCCCCGGATAGGCTTTAAAGGGCAGCTTTACGATTTGTTCCCGGTCACCGATTGCTCCGATGATAGTTTTGTATTTACCTTTGGAAAGATGGGCTTTGGCTCCCACTTCTTCTATCTTTTTTACTACATAATGAATTTGGTCTTCACTAGCTTTGGTCTTCATTATTACCATCATATGGCATCATCCTTTATTCAGAGCGTTAGAGTTTTAGAGAATTAGGTTTTTAATTGCTAACGCTCTAATTCTCTAACTCTCTCTACAATACATCCTTCAATGCTTTTAGAAACATTTCTAATTCTTCCCTGGTACCCACAGTTATTCGCAGGTAATTTTGGTACTGCTGGCCAAAAATATCACCTGTTCTAGTGATAACCCCTTTGGCCAATAAATCCTTAAATACTATATTGGAGTCTTTTTTTGCATTTATCAACACAAAATTAGCTTGAGAAGGAACATAATCAACCCCTAAATCGTCTAATCCGTCATATAATAATTGGCGATTTTCTGCATTTAGCTTTTTGCGTTTTAGTAATTCCTCCCCTGCCCCTAAACTGGCAAGAGCAGCTGCTTGAGCTAAAGTATTGATATTAAAAGGATCTCTTAGCTTGCGGTCGATATGTACTAATACCTTTGGTGCTATTCCGTAACCGATTCTAAGTCCCGCCAAACCATATATTTTTGAAAAAGTGCCGGTAGCCATCACTGCCTTGCCTTCTTTTAGATACTTAACAGTGTCCGGATAATTAGAATCATCTACAAACTCCTGGTAGGCTTGGTCTATCAGAACCAAACAATCCTTTTTGTCGACTTCTTCCATAAACCAATCAAGCTCTTCTTGGCTTACGATAGTTCCGGTGGGATTATTGGGGTTGCATATTATTACCAGCTTGGTTTTATCAGTAATGGCCTTGAGCAACACTTCTAGGTCAAACCGGTGATTATTTAATGGAACCTCTATTACTTTGCCATCAAACTTTTTGGCCGTTAACTGGTATAGCATAAAAGTGGGAGCACAATAGGCTACTTCGTCTCCATGTCCGATAATGGCTTCCATAGCAATTCTTATAAGCTCGTTAGAGCCGTTTCCGATAAGAATATTCTCTGTAGCAACACCTAGCTTTTCTGATAAAACTGCCCTTAGAGCGGCTACTTCTTCGTCCGGATAACGGTTAATAGAAGTCTGATAACATTCAATGGCTTTAAGCGCTTCGTCAAATGGAGGATATGGCCACTCGTTAGAAGCCAGCTTGACGATTTTTTCTAAGCCGTACTCCCTTTGCACCTGGGTGATTGCTTTGCCTGGTATATATTTTTCCAGTACATCAAGGTGTCCCTTGATTAATCCATCCATAACTATTTCCTTACTTGAACTGGGATTAGTATATCATGCTATAATACGCTTTGTGAAAATTACCGTTGTGGGCTCGGTAGCCCTGGATACAATCAAAACCCCTTTTGGAAAAATAGACGATGCCTTGGGTGGCTCAGCTACTCACTTCTCTACTGCTGCCAGTTTTTTTACCCCGATTAACCTGGTCGGAGTAGTTGGTAGCGATTTTCCTTCCGAGCATTTGGATTTTTTGTCCTCGCGCAATGTAGACATTTCCGGCTTAGAAATTAACCCCGAAGGAGAAACTTTTCGCTGGGAAGGCTACTACGAGTTCGATTTAAATACTGCCCACACCCTTGATACAAAGCTAAATGTACTTAGTACTTTTGAGCCAAAAATACCTCACGATTTTAAAAACAGCGAATGCGTCTTTTTAGCTAACATCGACCCTGACTTGCAAATGCAAGTATTAGACCAGGTTTTCAGCCCTAAACTGGTAGTGCTAGATACTATGAACTTTTGGATAGAGCATAAGAAAGATGAGTTAATTCAAGCATTAAGAAAAGTAGATATCGCCGTGATGAACGACGCCGAAGCTAGAGAGCTATGCCAAACCCATAGCTTGTTGGAAGCTTCCAGAAAAATACTTACCTGGGGACCAAAAACAGTAATTATCAAAAAAGGTGAACACGGTGTTTTGATGTTTACCGAAAACACTCACTTTGCAGCCCCTGCTTTTCCTTTAGAAGACATAGCCGACCCCACGGGGGCTGGAGACAGTTTTGCCGGAGGGTTTTTAGGATACCTCGCTAAAAGCTCTGACTTGTCTGAGCCCAATATCAGAAAAGCCGTTGTTTACGGCTCGGTGATGGCTTCTTTTAATGTAGAAGATTTTGGGCTAAACCGCATGAAACGCTTAACTCAAGAAGAAATCGAATTCCGGTATTCGGCATTTAAGGAAATAACGGGGTTCTAATTAGCCTGAAGGCTGAAGGCTGAAGACTGAAGTTCAACTGGATTTAATAGTCAAAGCCTCGGCGGGCGGTAATGCCTTTCTCGTATGGGTGCTTTATTGCTTTTAATTCAGTCACTAAGTCTGCCATGTCGATTATCTCTTGAGGCATATGGTAGCCGGTTATTATTATTTCGAGTTCATTTTCTTTATTGTTTAGCAGGTCTTTTAATTGATTTACCGTTAATAGCTCAAGCTTAGCTGCCTCACCAGCTTCATCTAAGACAAGTAAGTCTAACCCTTTAGTTGAGCTTAAGTCTTTAGCTTTGTTGAGTGCCTCAAGGGACACTGTTTTGGCTTCTTTGGGATAATTTTTTTGAGGCCATCCATCTCTTCCCCAAATATCGCTATTACCATAATTGTATATATCAATATTAGAAAGATTCTTAATACTATTATTTTCTCCGGTAAAGAAGTCCGTTGGTTTCATGAATTGAACAACAGCAACTTTTAATCCATGGCCAGCTGCCCGCATCGCTAATCCGAAGGCAGCTGATGTCTTGCCCCTTCCATCACCGGAAAATACTTGTATTAAACCCTTTGTTGTCATAAGTATAGGTTAGCAAAAAAACCGCCCAACAAAAAATGTGTCATAATTAACTAATGGCAACCATTGCTTATCATCCAAAAAAACACTCAGCTGCTTATACTGACAACTACCTCTACAATCAGTTAATTCCCTATATCGGTAACAAAAGGAAACTACTTGGCTTAATAAACGAAGCTATTAATATGACAGGTATAAAAGAAGGTGTTTTTGTCGACTTATTTGCCGGCAGCGGAGTGGTTTCCCGTTTGGCCAAAACTAAAGGGTTTCAAGCAATAGCTAACGACTGGGAAGATTATTCCTATTGCATAAATAAAGCTTTTATCGAACTAAACCATCCGCCAACTTTTGAAAAATTAAAACTAGAGCTTGGCTTATTTGATAACGACCATATCTTTAGACACCTTAACTCTGTTGCTAAAGAAGATTATCTAACAAAACATTACTGCCCGGCTGACGACGAGAACCCCGACTTAGAGAATGAACGAATGTTCTACACTAATTTTAACGGGCGCCGCCTAGATGCAATGAGACAAACTATTGAAGATTGGCATCAGAGCCAACTTATTAATGATGACGAAAAGTACTACCTATTAGCCCCTTTACTTTACCGGGCAGCCTATGTCAGTAATACATCTGGGGTTTTTAAAGCTTTTCATCGAGGTTGGGGTGGAGCCAACCAAACAGCCTTATACCGCATAAAACACAAGCCTGCCGTAGATATCGTCCCACCTATTATATTTAACAACGGCTTTAAAAACTCGGTTTTCAAAGAAGATGCAAATAGCTTGGTCAACTATCTGAATAAGCATACTAGGCCGGATATCGTCTATATCGACCCACCATATAACCAGCATCAATACGGTACCAACTACCATTTATTAAATACCATTGCCCTGTGGGATAAGCCAAAAATAGCCAGTAAGTATAACAATAATGGAGTTATCACAAAAAAAGCTGCCATTCGAAGCGACTGGAAGAAATCTTTATATTGTTATAAAGATACAGCTATTGAAGTGTTTTTAGATCTTATAAAAAAAATAAAATCAAAGTATATTTTAGTCAGCTACAGTTCAGAGGGATTAATCCCCACAGAGGAAATAACCAATCTATTATCGCAACGAGGACGCCTGAATATAATTACAAAAACTTATAAAAGATACCGTGTTAGCACTCAGAGGTACTCAGCTCAACCTACCAATACAGAGTCGGTTTTTATCGTTGATACTACCTTATCCTCTCTTTAGGCTGGTTCTAAGCCTAAGTAGGCGAAGAATATCATTGCGGTTAATAAAGCCTAAGAGGTGATTATTTTCTACCACAAAAAGATTGCCAGCCCTTCCAGTTGACATCTGCATTAAAGCATCTGAGGCCCCCGTTTCAGGTTCAGTCACTTTATCTGTAGATACAGGTTCAGTTACTTCTTTTACCTGGTGATTATCCCATTCTTGCTCTGGAACTTTCTTGATATTGTTCAAAGTAATCGAACCAAGCAAATCTCCCTGCTCAGCTACTGGAAATCTCGCTTTTTTAAACTTTAAGAAAAAGTCATTAACCGCTTGGCTTAAGGTTGTATTAGGTGATAGAGATTCTACTTCAGTGTTCATAACATCCTTTACTTTTACATCTTCTAAAGCTGTTCTTAGTACCAACTGCTGATAACTGCCCTGGGCGGCATTATTTAAAAACCAGCCGATTAATACTAGCCAAAGACCATCTAATAAACCGCGGAAAACCATTAATAATCCCAGAAAAATTAAAGTATAGGCAAAAGCCTGGCCTAATCTGGAAGCGTACAAAGTTGCGCGCTTAATATCTTTCATAAAATACCAAAGAGTGGCTCTAAAAACCCGGCCCCCATCTAAGGGAAATCCCGGAAAAAGATTAAAAGCTGCCAGCACAAAATTAATTATAGCTAACCATCCAAATGGTGCACTGATTATTTGTGAATTAAGATTCCGGCTTAAAATAAAGATGCCAGCAAAAATAAACGATAAAAAGAAACTCGACATAGGCCCTGCCAGAGCCATGCGAAACTCAACTCCAGGGGTGTCTGGCTCCCCTGTCATTTGCGATACCCCGCCAAAAATAAATAACGTTATTTTTGATATCTTTAAGCCATTCCTCATAGCCACAATTGAGTGCATCATTTCATGAAACAGCACGGAGCCAAAAAACAAAATTGAGGTCAAAAACCCATTTATTAAATTAATAGCCGGCGGTATTGAAGGATATACCGTTGGAAAATATGAAAATGCCAGAGCTGCAGTGACCAGGGCAAATATAATAAACCACGTATAATTTATTTCTATATCGATGCCGTAAATACGGCCGATACGAAACGATCCAAAAGGTATCATGGAATCAGGTTTACCCGAATAACGACATTTTGAAAACATTATTCGGCAAAACCTGATAGTTATTAGCTGTTAGCTGTTAGCAAAAAAGCTAGCCTAATCGCGCATTCTCCAGCGCCGTGGCGCATTCGCAATCTCTTTTTTCTGGAATCTTAGGAACGATATGCATGAGCAGATCTTTTATTTTTTCATTATTCTCACAAAATACTCGGTACACTTCATCAGCTGTCACCGGTTCAACTTCAGGCATATCTTCTAAGCCGGCATCATAGTCAGTAATCAAAGCGATATTGACATAACACATCTCTAATTCCCTGGCTAAAACTACTTCTGGGTATTGAGTCATATTAATTACTTCCCAACCTTGGGTAGCAAACCAGCGAGATTCCGCTTTGGTAGAAAACCTAGGACCTTGTATTACTACCACCGTACCCTCGGATTTAGCATTGATTCCTACTTCCTGGCAGGCTTCAAAAGCAATTTTGCGTAATTGAGGGCAGTACGGCTCAGCCGAGCTTATATGGGTAGGGATAGGACCATCATAAAAAGTATCTTTTCTTCCGTAAGTTCTATCTACGAATTGGTCGCATATAACAAAATCACCCGGCTTTACTTCAGGAGACAGGCTTCCGCAAGCGTTTGGGGCAATAATACGCTTAACTCCCACTTCCTTCATGGCAAAAATGTTAGCTCTGTAATTTATCATATGCGGAGGATATTCGTGATTGAGCCCATGGCGGGGTAAAAAAGCCACTTTTTTACCGCTAATCTCACCGATAGCCAGCTTAGCAGCTGGTGCACCATATGGTGTCTCGACTTTAATTTCCTCTACATTATCTAAGAAAGAATAAAAACCACTGCCACCAAAAACCCCTATTTCTACCATTGTCCTTTATCCTCCTCATAATAGTTCAAAACTAAAATCTTAAAAGTAAAAACTTTTTTTAGCTTTTCGCTTTAAGTTTTTAGTTTCAATAAACAGGACCCCAAGGCTATGATTGTGCTGGCTTAACAAGAACACTTTTAACTGATTCATTAGGCTTCCAATAATTAACAACCACCTGCTCTTCATCACGCCCCTGGCTATAGCGGGCTGTAAGAGAAGCCGCTTTTACTACCAATCCATTATTTGGATTATTGTTTATTATAACGCTTAAAGGGCCCTCGAACTCTTTTAGTTTAAGCAAAGTATCATTTTCTTTTACTAAACGCTCTAGCTGTGCATTTTCTTCCATATTGCGGCCAACTATTAATATATGGCTATCAATATCAAAATGACGACCGATACGCAACAGCTTAAGATCAGCAGGAGAAAAATCTTCTTTTAGCTTTAGAAACCTCTTAAGCTTATTAGCATATCCGATTTCTGTAAGCAGGCATCCGCCGGCAGGACAAGGATAATCATTAACTCCTAAGTTTTCTGCTAAACTCATTTGCTCTTTTCTGCTTCGGCCCTTAATTGCTAATAGTTTCTCTCTATCAACAATGCCCTTTTTTTCAGCTTCGGTCGGTGCAAAATGCTTTGCAGACAGAGGCCTTAGTATTTTTCCTGTCAAACCAGACTCTTTCTCGATTAGTCTAATAGTATCAAAGCGTTGTGACATCGGTCGTTGCCCTATAACCTCACCGCTAATAATAAAACTGGCCCCTTCCTGCTCCATCACCTCGGCTGCTTTCTTAAACATCAAAATACGGCAATCGATGCAAGGGTTTAGTGCCCTTCCAAAACCATGTTTGGGCTTTTTGATAACTTCTAGTATCTCAGCCGCTTTATTAATCAATCGCAGCTCGATACCAAAGTCTTCGGCCGCTTTTTTAGCCTCGGATTTACACCCCTTTTTGGTGCAAGTACAAAAAGGAGAAAGAAAATTAAGAGCAACTACTTCGATGCCTTGATCTAATATTAGTTTTATCGCCAGGCGGCTATCTAGCCCACCAGATAACAGCGCAACTGCTTTTTTGTTCATTAATGGTAAGTTGTTTCTTCTGGTGCTGGTGCATCCATCTTTTTAGTAACAATTAAAGGTATTTTAGATAAATACTCATCATTTAAATAAGTTTCCACCCAGTATGTTCCAATATGCTCCAAAGGAAGCCCAAATATCTGGCCGTTAACGTTGTAACTAGCCTCTTTGGCTTTTAAGGAAAAAGCCACTGGATCGCTTTGGAAGATAATCTCCCCAGTTGGGTTAACTATTTTAGTTTGGCAGGTATAGTCACCCAAACCATCGGTAAAGCGGCTTAGAACCCACATCTTTTGATGTGATGCCGGCACCTCATCGACAATAATTTGTTCAAATAAACCTACGATAATAAGCTTGCCGGAATCATGAAAATTAGCGATGTCATCGCAGATAACACTGAATTGCAAGGTCGGTTTTTTACTCTCAGTCATGCTTCTATCTTACCTGAAGTGACACTAAAATTAAAATTCAGAACTTAAGAGTTGGTCTAATCTTTTGAAAAGCATCTCGAGGCTAAAGCGGGCACGGTTTTGCGACAAAGTCGCAAAGAGCTTAGCCGAGAGTTAAGCAGTATTTCCCGCGCTGGGGGAAATCTGCGGCTTGGAAAAAGATATAGACCAACCAAAGTAAAAGTCTTAATCTTCCTCTAGCGTAGCAACATCGCCAACTGGCAATCCTAATTCCCTAGCTTTTAGTACCCGGCGCATTATCTTGCCGCTTCTGGTTTTAGGAAGAGATTCAACAATGTCAATTTCTCTAGGATAAGCATGACCGGCTAAGTGCTTTTTAACAAATTTCTTAATATCATCAAGTAACTCATCAGAAGCGCTATATCCTTCTCTTAGAGTTATAAAAGCTTTGATTATTTCGCCTCTAGTAGGATCGGGTTTCCCTATTACCCCGGCTTCAGCAATAGAGGGATGCTCAACTAAAGCACTTTCTACCTCAAAGGGACCGACTCTCTCGCCAGCAGTCATTATGACGTCGTCTGCCCGGCCGATAAACCAAAAGTAGCCGTCAGTATCCTCATAGGCTTTGTCCCCAGACACATACCAGCCGGTTTCAAAGTATTCTTTAAACTTGGGTTCATTCTGCCAAACCTCTCTTAATTGAGATGGCCACCCTGGCTTTAATGCCAAAAGCCCCGGAGTTCCTGGAGGAACTATGTTTCCTTCATCATCAATGATAGCCGCTGTGATTCCAGGAAAAGGCTTGCCCATAGAGCCAAGCTTAATATCCATACAACAATAATTAGTAATCATTATCGAGCCAGTCTCGGTCTGCCACCAAGTATCATGAAAAGCCAGACCATAGGCCTTAAGACCAAAACGAATAGCTTCCGGATTAAGAGGCTCGCCCACACTTAATATATAGCGCAAGCTTTTGAAAGAATAATTATCAGCAACTTCTGGGGTTTTCATAAGCATCCTGATGGCTGTTGGTGCAGTATACCAAACAGTCACTTTATGCTTATCAATGACTTCATACCACTTAGCTGCATCAAAACGCCCCTCGTATACAACTTGAGTTACACCGTTTGAAAATGGACCTAATATTCCGTAAGAAACACCGGTTACCCAGCCATGGTCAGCGGTACACCAATAGATATCGTCTTCTTTTAAATCTAACACAATATTAGCCGTTAAATCTTGCTGCACAATTCCCAGGTGAGCATGAACAATACCTTTTGATTTTCCGGTAGTTCCCGATGTATAGAGCATAAAACTATAATCCTCAGGATCGGTGTGGACGCAATCATACTCATCTGAAGCACCCTGCATCAACTTGCTGTAACTTAGCTCCCCTTGCCTAATATCTTGCCCATCGCGATTATCCACCACTAAGACATTTTCTAATTTAGGTAGTTGGTCTCTAATTTCATCTATCCGAGGTTTTAACTCTGGCGTTGTAATAACCATTTTGGCTTCACTATCACCTAAGCGGTCAATTAAAGCTTCTTTTCCGAAAGCGCTGAACATGGTTCCGGCAATAGCTCCAGTTTTTAAGATACCTACAAAAGTTACGTATACCTCAGGTATTTTTGGTAAGAAAATAAAAACCCGGTCACCTTTTTTTATGCCGGTATCAGTTAATACATTGCTAAACTTATTGCTTAATTGAGCCATCTGGCCATAAGTATATTTTTCAATTTCTCCCGTGGCGCCTTCCCAGATTAAAGCATCTTTATTTTCAACAGGCGTTCCAAGGTGTTTGTCAAAACAATTATAGCCGGCATTTAACTTGCCGTTATCAAACCAGGAAACATTATCGTAGGCATTTTTCCAATCGAAACCAGTATACATAGCTTTATAATCAGGCATATTGCAGCTGTTAATTTTACCCGCCTCTTTGGTGATTATCTCAATTTGGTTTACTGTTTTAATTGTCATTATTTCCTCCAAAATATGTATATCCCAAATAAAATTTATGTATCTTTAATTAAATAGTCGATTGTTAATTATGTAGAAGTTATCGGAAAGTAAAGGAAAAACTTAAGTTGTTAAAGTGCTAGAGGCGAGTTTGAAGTAAATGAAGCAGTCGTCATAGCCTTGATCCTGACCGGTTCTCCTAAGAAGAAATCCATCCTGTTGCTAGCTTCGTGTACCCATAGAATCTGGGCGCAATTCCACTTTCAAACCCGGATGCCGCATCAGTACTGCTGGTTCAGTTTGCATCAGCTATAACGGCTGCTCCCTTACTCTTTAATTTTATACCTCCAACCCTACCAAGTCAAACCTTTGTAGGCAGACTAAAATGTACCTGGGTGGGTATAACTTAAAGATATTGCTGGAGGAAATAATGGAAGATTGCTGGATAGTGTCCCTTGGGCAAATCCCCTATCCGATAGCTTTTAGGTGGCAACAACAATTAAGCAAACAGCGCCTGATGGGAAGCATTCCAAGCATATTAATGTTATACGAACACCCTTTAACTATCACCGTTTCCGGTAGAGCTGCCTTGGAAGAAATATCTAACTTCTCAATCCTTGAGAGCGCAAAATTTTACAAGTCTAAAAAAACCGAAATTTTTAACCGAGGTCAATTAGTAATGAGTTATATTTTTGACCGCCGGGCTATAAATATCGACCAATATCTAAGCCAGCTTCAACAAACAGTAACATTGAGCTTAGGCGCTCTGGGAATTATATCCATAAAAACCAGTAATATAGGTATCTGGATTAATGGCAAAAGAGTGGGCTTTTTGGACACTAAAGAAAGAGGAATGTCCATTCACTCCTTTCGATTAAACATTTGTAACGATATCTCAGCATTTCATAAGTCTGGATGCAATGAAAAAATAACTTCGATAAGTGAAGTTCTTAAATACAAGTTTAGCGTCGAAGATTTTAAGCACTTGTTTAAAGTTAATTTAGAACGGGTTTTTAATTCAAGGTTTGATTTTGTCCCTCACGAAGAACTTAATCTGCCTAAGCCAAACGCTTACTCCCTAAGCTACTAATTTCAGTTCCTAGTGCCTAGTTCCTGGTACCTAGTGTTTATTTGGATAACTCTGTGGTTTACAAACCACATGCAGGCCTCTATAATGTAGGTGCTTATCAAATAAGTGCTAATTAGGAGGCCAAATGAAAACCAAAATAATTGTTTGCTTAACTCTTTTTTGTTTATTTTCTTTAACTTTAACAAGCCCTACTTTAGCAAAAGCAAAAAACATTGCTAGAGGAGTATTTATTAATTATACAAAAGCAAAAAGCAAAAAACCTGGTGGTAGCCCAGCTACCGACATGAATGCAACCTATAAATATAGCGGCATTCACTGGACAAATCCTAACGTAAGCTATGTTGTTGACGCTTCGCTAAGTGGGATTATGCCAGCTGATGCCATAACTGCTGTTAATGCCGGCTTTGATACTTGGGAAAACGAAATTAATCCTTTTGGTTTTGCTGATAAATCCATTATTGACTATACCTATAATCTTAGCGCTCCAGCTACCAGCGGAACTCCAGCCTTAGACGGCCAAAACACTATTTCCTGGGGATCCTTGGGTAGCGGGACAATCGCTGCTACATACTATTGGTACACACGAAAAGGTAAGGTATTGGTAGAGTTTGATATGATTTTTAACAAAAATATGCCTTGGTCTTCTTCTGGAGAAAACTCTAAGTTCGATATCCATAACATCGCTGCCCATGAAGCTGGTCATACGCTGGTGCTTAATGACCTATATTTAAGCAGTAACCGCGAACTAACAATGTATGGCTACGGCGCTATGGGCGAGACTAAGAAAAGAGACTTAGGCTATGGCGATATGCTGGGAGTGGAAAGAATATACCCAGTAAGATAATTAATCAGCTGACTTATATAACTTAACCTCATCAAAATAGGAAATACCATTCTGCTTGTTAAAGCGCAGATAAACATCAGATGAAACAAAGTTTTTAGAGGCAATAATTTTTTTGGTCATCATCTTCCAGTCAGCCCTATTAGCTTTGTTAAAAATAAGTCTGAAACGGCTTTTAGTCCCATCGGCATTATTTAAAATAACTACTGCTACAGCTTTTGCACATTTTTTTTCAGCCACCGTTTTGTTATAACAAGAAAAAACAAAGTCATCCCCGGCGTTGCCCGCCAAGGTTAGGTGCTGCCAAGCGTATTTTTTCTTTTTCTTATCACCTTTAATCTTAAAGGAAAACTTGCCTTCTTTGGCACAGTCCTCAGACTTTCCGTCAGTTATATCTAGTAAATGACCCTGCCAAGAATCAGGCATATTGTCACTATCTTCGTCAATCTCAAAAGAGCCGTTGTTGATATTATTTGGTGGCTCTGCCTCATTAACAGTAACGCTTACAAATTTCATAGAAGAGCCACCATCGTCATCGGTAACCCAGACGGTCGCATAAATCGGATTTGTGTATGTTTGGCTGTATGTCCAGGTAACCGGGTTATCTGTCGTGCCGGTAATTTCTTTACCGTTGCCTCCGTGAACAGTCCAATCGAAATCCCAGTCATAGGTAAAAGTATCTGCTCCCGGATCGCTGACATCAGCCTGAAAAGAAGTTGTCTGCCCTACTGTGGTAGGGTTTGGAGTAATAGTTATAGAATTAACCGTCGGAGAAACGTTAGCAACCGTCACTGTAGCTGTATCAGTATCAGTAGCTCCCTGGGTATCGGTAACTTTTAGGCTAACCGTATAATCTCCATTGTCGTCAAAAGTAACAGATGGATTAGCCCCCGTATAATCAGTTGTTCCGTCACCATTGATATCCCATTCATAAGATACTATGGAGTCGCCGGTATCAGAATCAGAAGATGCACTTCCGTCTAAAGTAATAGCTTGGCCTTCATTTCCCGAGTAAGGGCCGCCTGCTTCGGCTGTTGGCGCATTGTTAGGCGGATTCTCTATTACTACCGGCCACTTATATCCATAAGTATAGCCACCGTCCTTATCAACCACTTTAACCACTACAACATAATCCCACTCTGGATCCGCACTAGGCTGGGTATAAGTATGGTTGATAGTCGTTAATCCGATGCCGCTTGGATCCCCTTCAAAAGTATGGTCCCAATTAAAGTCCCAATAATAATACAAGGTAGCTATATCTGCAGAAACATCGGTAGCAGATACATTAAAAGTCAGCTCCTCATTAACATAAGCCGGATTTTTACTGACAGAAAGCGAATTGATTACAGGAGAAACGTTAGCAACCGTCACTGTAGCTGTATCAGTATCAGTTGCTCCCTGAGTATCAGTAACTTTTAGGCTAACCGTATAATCTCCATTATCGTCAAAAGTAACAGATGGATTAGCCCCCGTATAATCAGTTGTTGCGTCACCATTGATATCCCACTCATAAGTCAAAGTATCACCGGGGTCGGGATCAACAGAGGACGTGCCATCAAGAACTATTGCTTGTCCTTCATTTCCTGTATATGGACCACCAGCATGGGCTGTCGGAGGATTATTTAGTGCAGTGCCGTCGATATTGACGTCACCTACATCAGTTGCCGTTCTACCTAAACTGTCGGTAATTCTTAACCTTACAAAAAAAGTGCCTGGGCTATACCAAGTCTTAACTACCGTAGGCAAAGCACTGCTGTATTCATAGGTACCATCGAAATCTAAATCCCATTCATAATTAGTTATCGTAGCCGATGACCTAGAAAGCGATGCATCTAAAGTAACAGGGTTTCCCGTGCTATCCCAATACGCCGAAGCCTCAGCTATAGGCGGATAATTATCCCCTTCAGGATCATATATAGTAACCGTTGTTGTTTGGATGCTTTGGGCTCCATGAGAGTCAGTTACTCGCAAGGCAATAGTATTGGTCGGCAAACCAGTTACAGGATCTGCCGGATATAACATGTCGTAGGCTACAGTTAAAAACCACCAAGACTCCCACCAGGCTGGTGAGCTCGAACCGTAAAAAGTACCGTTGTTATCCATATCCCATTCGTAGGAGATAATAGAGTCGCCCGGATCCGGATCATAGGAGCCCCCGGCCCAAAAACTGGCTTCGGCTTGATTGACATACAATACATACGGCCCACCACTATCAGCTACCGGCGGATTGTTTGCCGGTGGCTCAGTTACTTGTAGAGTAGTCCATCCATATGCCGGACCATCACCGGTTATTGAATCATAAACCTCTGCTACCGGAACATATGTCCCTGCCTGGGTATATGTCCAGGAAAAAATATTAGACGCACCTTCTTGGTCATAAGGCTCACTATGAGAAAAATGATGCTGCCATTTAATCGTTAAGGGATTACCAATAGGATCATAAGCATCAACTAAGAAGTTAACCTGCTGTCCTACTTGGGGGTTTACGGGATCTGCAATAAAATTATTTACAATCGGTGTATCTGCAAAAACAAGGTTAGATGATAGAAAAAGAAAAGTAAAAAATATTAATACTAATACCAAGGCCCTTAACTTCATAGTATATCCCCCTTAGTAGACGGGATTATTATACCACAATTAAGGGATTGGCAATCTACTTAAAGAGCAGCTTTTTAGCCATGCGAATTAAGCGGTTAGCAAACTTTCTGTTCATTTGCTTTCTGTTTCTTAATGTCCTTAAGTCCTTAATAAACCTTCTCATAGCCGGGTTATAGCGGCTTTTTATGGATAACAATTCGTATTTTCTGGTTCTGATTAAATACTTTCTAAAGCGGTGGGCACGCTTTTTACTTAAAAACTTTCTCTTAGCACCCTGTCTTAGAGCTTTGATTAAACTGTTCAATTTTGTTTTTCTAGCACCGATGGTGGTAGCGGGACCAGAAACCGGATTAGTTACTGTAGCCGGACGAGTGTTACTAACTACAACTGTAGCTGTATCAGTTCCCTGTGCCCCATCATCATCTGTTACTTTTAAGGTTACCGTGTAAGTTCCCGGATTATCATACCTGTAAGATGCATTCTGACCCACTGTCTCAAAAGTACCATTGCCATCTAGGTCCCACTGGTAGCTAACAACATCATTTCCAGGATCAGTTGAGTTTCCAAAAAAGTTCAGAGTAGTATAAACCCATATTGAACGGTCGGCCCCGGCATTAGCGGTAGGAGCTACATTGTTGACAGTAAGGGTGGTGTCAGCTGTATTGGTTAGCCCATAAGAATCGGTAACGGTTAAGCTAACTTGGTGTACACCACTAGGTAATACCCCTGAATTAACTACCGCAGAATTACCGCCTACAGGATTGCCGTCTATTGTCCAAACATAGTTAGTGATGCTATCGCCATAGGGTTCATCAGGATCACTTGATGCTGAGCCATCCAAGGTTACGCTTTGGCCTTCGTTGACTGTGTAAGGACCTCCAGTATCAGCAACTGGTGCAGTGTTAGTTACCTCGATATTATGTGTAGTTTTGGTTATTCCGCCTTCGTTATCCTCTACTTTAATACCAATAGTTTTTGTTCCAGCTGATGTGTAGGTATGCTGAGCAGAATTATCAGCCTGGCCATCAATATCATAATTTCCATCGTTATCCCAATCAAAAGAATATGTCATTGGATCAAATCCAGCATCGCTAGCATTTACCGTAACGGTTACCGGTTGATTAGGATAAACCGGGGCATTGTCTGTAATCGAGCTTATCTGAGGTGCAGCGTTTATGACATTAACAGTAACTGGAAAAACTTCACTCCAAGCACCTCTATCATCCTGAACAATTGTCGCATAATGCTTAACTACCTCGTCAGCATATCCCCTAGACAAATATCTTCCTATATAATCAAAATCAAACCCTACTCCGTCGTAACCCAAATCCCACCAATAACCAGTTATTGTGCCGTCATCAGTAGCATCAGTTCTTAAAAATACCGCTTGGCCTTCATAAACTGTATAGGTATCCTGCATTGATATAACAGGGATTTGATTGTAATTGACGGTAATAGCAGCTATATCAGTAGCCGTATGGCCATGGCCGTCACTTACTTCCACTTTGGCATAATTAACAACCGCAGGGTCACTAGGCGAGGCAGGATAGGACCAGTTATATATAGTAGTCAATTGATTCCATGTTTTTAAGCAATTGCTATACGACTGATAATCAGTGTCCCAACCGTCGTCATTAATATCCCAGCGATAAACCAATTCATCACCGTCAGGATCAAAATAGCTAATAATATCTAAATTAACATCGCAACCGGTATAGGTGTTTTGATCCAAAGCCTCAACTGTGGGAGGCTGGTTTGAAGAAGCAATATTTACTGCTGCAGTATCGGTGGCTAGACCACCCTTACCGTCATCTACCTGAACACCTACCGTATAGTTACCAGCATTGCTCCAAGTATTCGAGATATTTTGTCCCGGAGTCTCATAGGACCCATTATTATCTAAATCCCAGTTGTAGGTTAATGGATCGCCGTCAAGATCATTGCCGGTAGCCGTTAAACTAACAGAGTTTCCCTCGATACCGCCATATGGACCGCCGGCATCTACAGTTGGGTTTTGGTTAACAGGAGAGCCAGTAATTGAGGCATCCCCGATATCGGTTGCGGTTCTGCCCAGGCTATCGGTAATTCTTAATCTAATAAAATAATACCCCGGATTAACCCAGGTATGCTGTGTAGTTATATCGGGAGTATTGTAATCATAAGTTCCGTCAAGATTAATATCCCATTCGTAACTAACAATGGGAGCCGAGGAACGCGAACCGGTAGCATCTAGGGTTACCGGAGTCCCGGTAGAGCCGTAGTAATAATTAGCCTCAGCAATAGGAGGATAATTCCCCTGGTCGCCATAGATGGTAACAGTAGTACTTTGAGTGCTTTGCAAGCCGAAAGAGTCCGTTACCCTTAAAGTAATGGTGTTTGTTGGTAGTCCAGTAACTGGATCTGCCGGATGAACCATGCCGTAAGCAACATCGATAAACCACCAGGATTCCCACCAGTAAGGATCAGGATTTGGAGGGCCATCAAAGCTTCCATCATTATCTAAATCCCACTCATAAGAAATTATGTTGTCTCCAGGATCAGGGTCATAAGAATCCCCGGCCCAAAAACATATCTCAGCCTGGTTTTCATACATTTGATATGGACCGCCGGCATTAGCTACCGGTGGATTGTTGGTAAGACCGATGCTGACAACTGCCGTGTCTTGTGCGTAACCCCCAAGACCGTCATCTGCCTGAACACCCACCGTATAGTTACCTGCGATGCTCCATGTATTTTGGACATTTTGCCCAGGAGTTTCATATGTCCCATTATTATCCAAATCCCAGTTGTAGGTTAAAGGGTCGCCGTCAGGGTCATCTCCTGTAGCGCTCAGGCTAACCGGTTCTCCTACATTCCCACTATAAGGCCCGCCTGCATCCACTGTTGGAAAATGATTTCCGGGAGTGTCCCCAACAGTTACCACAATAAGAGCCATGTCATAATCATCATCATGAAATGTTTCAACAGTTGTAAAATAAACGCCGGGTGTTGCAAAAGTCCAGTTAAAAACATTGGATGAGCCATACTGATCATAACCAACGTTATGCATGAAATCATGACAAAAACCATAAACGACAGGGCCATCGCTGTGCTCGACAGTAGCGGTAAAAGTTACTTGCTCACCGGCAATAGGATTTTCGTTGGTAGCAGTGAAATCGGTAATCCAAGGAGTGTCAGCATGCGCTGTTAAGCATGCTGAAAACACAATTATTAAGCTGATAAGTAAAACAAAGACTACTCTAAGCTTCATTAATTACACCCTAAGTGATAATTATATCATAAAACAAGCGTTTTTCAACTTCTCCTTTACTAATAATAGCACTTAATCTTAAAATATTAGTATGAGCACGAATAGGCATAAATCGTCATTGAGTTTGGGAGGCGGATTTTTAATGGAAGTGGGCAAAGAAAATATAAAAAAATTCCCCGCTGGAAGTATTATTTTCGAAGAAGGCGACTACGGCCATGAGATGTATATTATCCGCTCCGGCGAAATAGAAATCTACCGCAGCCGAGATACCGGCCAAACCATTTTAGCCAAGTTAAAACATGGTGACTTCTTTGGTGAGATGGCTGTATTTACCGGCATGACCCGCTCAGCTTCAGCCAGGACACTTACCGAGTGTGAACTTCAAATAGTAACTAAAGGGACTTTCGACCAGCTTGTTAAAGAGCCTGTTGTATGGCGGATGCTTCAGAAAATGAGCGACAGGATAAGAGATTTTGATGATAAGGTCGAGGATTTGCTGGTTGAAGACCAGTTAAAGAAGGTAGTTCAGCTATTTAGGCGCTATGTTGCCCCTACCGTTGTTGATGAAATTCTCAAACAATCCGACGTCGATAAAACAATCGATCTCTCGGGTGAGCTAAGAGAGGTAACTGTTTTGTTTGCTGATATCAGAAACTTCACCACTATCGCTGAGAAAATGCAGCCTCAAGAAGTTGTTGAGCTGCTAAACACCTATTTAGGAGAGATGACCCACGTTGTTTTTCGCTACGATGGCACTGTTGACAAATATATTGGGGACGCCGTTATGGCTATCTTTAACGCGCCGGTTAAACAAAAAAATCACGCCCTGCTAGCCGTTTCAGCCGCTTTTAACATTCAAAAAGTAATCACTGACCTTCAAAAAGAAAACAAAGAAATTGCTGTTGGAGTCGGTATAAATACCGGAAGTGCTATTTTGGGAAATATTGGAACCGAGCTTCACCTCGACTACACTGTGGTTGGAGATGCAGTAAACATTGCTTCCAGACTTTGCCGCGAAGCAGCTCCCGGACAGCTGCTAATAAGCGAAAAGACCTACAACCAGGTTAAAAAGTCGGTTAAGATTGAAGAGATGGAGCCTCAGATATTTAAAGGTAAAACCAAGCCTGTTGGCATATATAACGTGATTGGATTAACAGAACAAATACAAAGACCGAGGAGGAAGGCTAATGCTTGAGGAACACGGAGACATTAAGGTTTTTAACAACGGCGAAATACTTTTTAAAGAAGGCGCTGAAGGCAATGATATGTATGTTATCCGGCGCGGTAAAGTTGAGATATATCGAGGAAACGACGGCCATGAAGTAGTTTTAGCCACCCTGGGGCCTGGAGACTTTTTTGGCGAAATGGTCTTTTTTGGCGATAAAACCCGCTCAGCCTCAGCTAGGGTAGTTGAAGACGACTCCGAAGTACAGGTAGTTAACAAAGATACTTTCTTTTCCTTTATCAATGAACCAATTGTGATGGAGATTTTAGAAAGACTGGGCCAAAGAATTATTGATGTCAATAATAAGGTAGAGAAACTTACTTTAGAAGATCAATCAAGAAAAGAATATATAAATAAACTTTTTGCCAGAAATTGGGATTTCTAGCATTGACACTTTTTCTAAGTTTGCTAATTGCACATTTGGTAGCTGATTTCATGCAGCCGGCTTCTTTGGTTAAATGGACCAAAAGAAGCGTTTATGGCTTACTGGTACACGTACTAGCATATACACTATTAAGTGCTATCGTTCTTGTGGGTTATGACTTATGGTATGTATGGCTTGGCTTTTTGGCTATAACCCATTTTTTAATCGACCGCACTAAATATCACTTGAGCGACAGGCTTAAGGGTTATGAAACACATCTCTTTTTAGCTGATCAGACATTACACGTTATTGCCCTTGGAATAGTATTATTCTTTCTAAAACCAGGCACTATTGCTTTATCTGATACTTCAGCTTTCATTCAGATGATAACTCCTTATAAAATATATCTTCCGTATATTGCCGGCTATATCTCACTTACCTTTGCTGTTTCCATTTTAGTATTTGAAACCGACCGTACCTACGGTCTAAGACATGGCGCTACAGCTCCCAGAATGATTGTTACTTTTAAGGAGAGAGCTCAAGGGATGATAGAGCGGACTGTTGGTCTTACTTTACTTTTATTTAACAATCTCTTCTTCCTCTTCCCGTTAGCTTTTATTGCATCGATATTAGTTCTTTATAAACGCTGGTCTACTAATACCGGCTGGAGAAGAACCATTACCATAGAGTTTACCGTTGGTTGGTTTTTTACATTAGCGATTGCTTCGATATTGCGGTTATTCATATTTTTTTCCTAATTTTTCCCAACCCGCCGATTAACCATAGGATTAACTCTAGATAGTTGACCAAATTAGTTGATTTTGAAGTAACTTTGTGATAATATAATCACTAATAGCAAGCAATACTATTAATAGTTTTCTTCGTAATAACAGTTGTATCCCCTAAATTAGCTCTTCGGGACAAAAGAAATGCTAGTTAGTTATAGGTTTGTAGATTTAAAACTGCATGATTTCATAAAAGTTGCCTTACTAATTGTCACCATTCTTTTCATTTTATGCAACCAAGCTATTGCAGAAGTAAATAATTCAAACGACTGTTCTAGCTGCCATAGTGCGTACCCGAGTGATAGATTCGACCAATACCTGGAGTCTAATGCAGTTGATTACAACAATTGTGTTTGCCACCAACGAATCAGCCAAAACCACGGTTTTGTTGCTACATACTCAAGCCCTTTCGGTTTTTTCAAATCCACCGATTCATTCGGTATATCTGCCGGCAGCCTTCATACAAAACATCTCGACGAGCATCAAGTAGGTCAAAATTGCAATACATCTTGCCATAATCATCACGAGGGAGTTAGCGGTCAATGTTACAATTGCCATGTATTTATTCAAAAAGACGGACTATATGGCCCCCAAGATTGCAAAGATTGTCACTATTCGGCCGATTGCCAAACATGTCACCAAGTACCAGTTCCCCATAGCAGCCACGGCAATGTTGCCCCTCGAGCTTCACTAATATCAACTGGATATTCAATAAACCAAATGCGAATGCCTGAAAGTGCTTACTCTACAAATGTTAGTTGCATAAATGAACAATGTCACCAAGCTACTTTTAATCAGCAAGGAGCAGAGGGATTAGTTTTAAGACCTAACTGCAATAATTGTCATTCTGACTCTACCCATAATTTTCTGTCCCCTTCTGATATTCCACTTTATAGCGAAAATGGTTATCTATGGTCAGTCCCCATAGCTGCTAGCCAATATAATGGAGAGCCTTGGTTAGAAAGTATTTATCAAGATAGCGGCCATGTTATCTTTACTAACCATCAAATTACCGATGGAGAGGCTATCTATAACTGGTATCTGGAACAACTTGCTCTAAATGGCTGGACCCAGATAAGTGTTAATAAAATAAGACCGGATTACTGGAGCATGGTATACCAGAAAATAAGTGATAGCAGGCAATTAATCATTAATTTTTATAGCACTGAGTTTCATGACCCCTACAGCCTGCCAGTTCTAACTGGGCCTAGGATAGAGATACTATATTTATAAGGAGTTAAGATGAGAAAAACTACCATAACAACAATATTGGTTTTGATTATGGTACTTGTATGTTCAACAACAGCATTGGCTGCTTTGGGCACTTTAACTTGGATAGACAGCCAAGATTTTAACGGAACGTTAACCAAAAACTCGGGCTTTAATTATTCTAAGAAATTTTTGTCAGATAAAAAAATAGACCATTTTATCGCTGCTTATAACCATTTCTACGCAATATCGGCAACCACCCTATATGTTTTAGATGAAAAGGGCCAAAATATTAAAACCCTTAGCTTACCGGCAAACACAGTAGATCTTACTTCCGGTGACAATAAAGTATTTATTGCCCTAACCAATGGCAAAGCCGTAACTATAGATAATACGTCTAACAACTTGTTACCAGGAGATATTGATTTACAAACAAGCGGTGGCTTTCAAATAAGTAGGATTTTCTACTATCCTGGAGGTAATCAACTAGTAGTAGCTTATAGCTTAAACGGCACCGGTGCCTACGGTGCTCTTATTAATACTGATGGTACTTTAGTCCGCCGCCTTAATCTATATTCCTCGTATAACAATTACAAGTTTGATTATGATTCCAGCCGCAACCTATTGGTTTGCGCAACTCCCTATATTAGGAGAATGGCCAACCTAAGTACCGGAGCAGTTTATAAACCTGGCTCTAGCGTTAATAATTGGCTGGTCTATGATATCGTTTTTTCTAAAAGCTCTAAATATCTATATGTTTTTACTCGCTCAAGAAGCAATACTGTTGGTTATACCAGATATGATACAACTAACGGTACTTTCGGCAGCACTTATTCATATTCCAGCTGGACTAACGGCAATGGGTTTGGTGATATTGTTGCCAATCCTCAATCTAATAAATTTTATGGGTCCTACCGTCCCTATTCCGGTAGTCCTTATGTAGTTGAGTTTAGCGAACCCTCTGGCAGACCTAGTTTTACCAGTATTGGCTGCTTAGGAGCAAACAATCTTTCTTTTGATGCAGAAACAAAAAGACTGGCAGCTAATGATTTAGGCTACGGCCTATGGGTTGCAGGGGGTAATCAGTTCAGTGGCACAGGTTATGGCCCTAGCAGTTCAGTTTTGCTATACGGCAAAACATCTGATGATAGAATTGCTAAATGGTCAAATCTTATATTTAACAAAACTCTACCCGAAGACACCAACACATACTTTAGGATAAAAACAGCGTCAAAACAGCAAGATCTTTCTTTAGCCAGCTATTCACAATGGTATCAAGTAGACACAGCAGAAGCTTATTTTTACCTATCTAATATCATTGCCAATGGTACTTGGATTCAAATTGAAGTTAACTTAACCAGCTTAGGCTTTGATACACCGGAACTAAAATCTGTCTCAGTTGATTATGAAAGCGTTATTGCTTCAGCTACTAGCTGTAGTTTAAGCACTGATTGCCACGAGAGCACTTACCCTAAAGACAATTTTGATGAAGCACAAGAGGTAAAACCAATAGTAATGGATAGGTGCGCTAAGTGCCATAAATCAATGTATGGCTTTTCTTCTCTGCGTTTTGATGGCAGCTCAGGGGCTCATCTTGGAATCCACGATTTTGCCATTGCTAAGCCCTTAAACGGTTTCTTTGGAGGTTTTGCAGGCAGCACTTTTAGCAATGTCCATCTAAGACATACCGGTATAATCCCTAATTGTACTAACTCGGGTTGCCATGATATGCATGGCGACTCTTCGGGTTGCGCTACCTACTCCGATTGCCACGACGTATCCGGGCAAAGCTTATGTGGTTCTTGTCATAGACCGCTTAGTTGTAGTGATTGTCACGACCAAGTTATCCACGAAAAACATAATAATCCTAATCAAGCTGCTAACTGCTCTGATAGCAATTGCCACGGCAGCTTAGCTTCCTTAAATGCTGCTCCAGCTTGTACTAATTGTCATTACCGGGATAATGAGAATAGAGTCGATGCTTTTATTGACAAATCAGGACATGGCGATATTAACACTAAACATCAAGTAAAGGATGAGATTTGCGCAAGTTGTCATAGCAGCCAAATAGACACCTATCACTTAGAAAGAAGCGATAGCAGTGGAAACCAAATGACCTGCGCTACCTGCCATAAGAGCAGTAGACCGGAAGTAATTCTAGCCATTAGGCAAAACGACACCACCTGCATACGGTGTCATCCTAACTCCGGACATAACTTCTTGCCTCCAGGCGATGTCCCGTTATACAAAAACGACGGCTATCTCTGGACAGCACCTATTAAAGCTAGCCAATACAACGGCGAGTCCTGGATGCCTGACAGTTTCCTAGACGGAGGCTATGTTATCTTTACCAACCATCAACACAGCGACGGAAATGCCCTATATAATTGGTATTTAGATAAGTTAGCTGATAACGGCTGGGCTGAAGTTAGCTCTGATAAAACTAGGCCTAATTACTGGAGCCTAACTTACCAAAAAGAAGCAAGGAAAATAACGGTTAACTTCTATGATACAACTCACCATAATCCTGAAGCTGAATTAGTAAGCACCGGCCCTAGAATTGAGATTATTTACTTGAAGTAACCGTTACTCAAGCACAATGTAGTTGAATCTAAGTTCTTCTGAGGATGCCTTGGAGAGATGGATATATAAGTGCTTTTTGGTGGCAGTTACCCAGTATCTTACATTTCCAGGATCTGAGGTAGGAGTAATCGTTACTACCGGGGATTTTTTATAGGCTTTCTTGAATGTGTAAGTGACATCTTTTTCGCCTTTATCTATAGTTAACCTGCCTTTGGTATCCTTACTGGCGATAATATGGCCTTTGACTTCTAAGTTTCCTGGTACAATTAAATTACCTTTTTTGTTAAGTGAAAATTTATTTTTTAGCATCTTGATTTGTTTTTCATGCGCCTTAACTACTTCTAATGTATAGATAGGAATCTTGTCGTATTTTAGGGCGTCCGGTCGGCCTTTTTTATAAATAACCAGGTCTTTTAATCCCAGTCTATCTAGGTCTTCAGCTATATACCCCAACTCTTTTTCCTTGCTGGCTTTATCGGTAAAAGATTTTGGTTTTAATTTCAGTATGTTTGAGAACTTACTAACAAGATTTTTAATATTGGCTTTATATCTGGCTGAAGATGAATCATAGTAAAAATCGCCAGTAGAAGTATTAACCCTTACATAGTTATATGAAGAAGTACCGGTTAAGCCAGAAACTGCCAGTTTAGTTCCAGGATTAGTTGTTCCAATGCCGACTAAGCCACCAGGCTTAATAGTCATTTGTGGGTTGTTGCTAGCACCACTAGCAAAATGCAAATAGCTGTTTGTTTGGCCAGTTCTTATAATAGAATCATAACCCCCAACAGCCCAGCTAGGGCCAGTGGCATTAGTCGACTGCCTAATCTGTAAAGCAGATGCCCCATTGTATGCAGGCATAGCAAAAAGAGTTTCAGCTCCAGCCGTAGTATCGGTGTTCTGTACTCTTAATCCATTAAGTGTAGTCGTACTCGATCCTAAAATATCGAGCTTATGTGTTAGGCTGCTCGATGTCCCGATACCAACGTTGCCGCCGCTTGGTTGTAAAAGGAGGTTATATGCTGTCGCCGTTCCGTCAGTTCTTTGTGCTTGTAACCAAGGAACTCCACCTCCACCGACACCTGCAAGTAAACCATAATTAATATCAGTATTCGTTAAGTAAAATCCTCCGCCGGTAGCAGAACCAAGTGTCGGCGACGTTGTTGCTGCCGCCCCAGTGCTTTGCAACTTGACTTTGGGGGATGGTGTCCCTATGCCAACACTGCCGCTAATAATTGACATAGTTGCAGTTGGAGCTACCTGTCCATTGCCTGCAAATATAGTCGCTCCTGTATCAACAGTAGCATGTTCCCTAATTGAAAACTCAGGATAGTCTCGGTTCCCCCTATACCAAGAAATCTCTGGCCTATCTGTAGAACCTCCATTAAGAATTATGCTGTGTAAATCACTTGCTAGCGCCACGCCTTGTGAATCGTATTTAGAGGTCGTAATCACCGCTGAATCCCAAACACGCAAATTCCCATTACTAACATCTAACTTGTCAACCGGTCCTGTCGTCCCGATGCCGACATTGCCATTGCTTGCAATCCTAATTCTTTCATTGGCATCACCCATGCCGCCTGAGTAAAAAGCCATCCCTAATCCAGCCCCGGCAGCAGGATTTTCAACAACTGTACCAAATCCAGCTTGCATAACACCCGATAAATCGTTTTTGTCGTGCTGTAAGTAAATCTTCATTTTGTCATTTAGTGCAGTGTTTATACCTCGCTTATGATAGAGTAAAGTGGGTGCCGAGTTGGCTACATTTCTCTCCGTAACCGCCCTAATCATGTCATCTGAGGAGCTGCTATACAAGTCTGCTTTGTAAGTTGGATTCGTTGTTCCAATACCGACGTTGCCACTTGAATTGACATAAAAATTAGCTGTTTTAGTATAGCCTTGCTGTGAGGAGATAGTACCACTATTTGCAACAGTTACCTCAGTGCCACTGATATAGGCTGTTATGGTATCAATGGTTCCGTCGGCCCAGACAAAGAATCTTCCAACATCTGCTGATGTAAATGTTCCCACAGTTGCTGTAATAGTTGTGGTTGTTTTTGAAGCAGTATATGTAGCCACTGCAGTTGTGGAACTTATAGTTCCTGTGACATCAAGTTTTGAAGCGATATTTGTTGTATTGATACCGACATTGCCGGTAGTAACATCAAAAAAGGATCTTATGGTTCCATCTGGCTTGCCTATAAGCAAGCCATTGTTATAGGCATTATTTTCCCACAGAGACACTCTATCACTACCGTTTACTCTGAGCGTTAAACCAACAGCGCCGCCAGTTCCGCTATTTTCTATCTTAAGTATAGAATTAGAATTACCACCTACAACATTTACATTTCCTTTAGTGGCATGTGAGGTTGATCCTAGGGTTAGATTCTCTGAAGCTGCTGTTCCACCATAGAGAGTTTGGCCTCCTGAACGGCCAGCTAAAAGAGCATATCCGGTATGGTCATCGTCACTTAATCCCCCTAATGACCCATGGTCAATTGAAGAAATTGCAGACCAAGTAGGCGCTGCCCCTACTCCTCCAGAAGCTAAATAATATCCGGTAGCTACATCTGAGAGCTTAGCAAGAGAAGTGGCTCCAGAAGCATAGATTAAATCGCCAGTAGTATAGCTAGTAAGCCCTGTTCCACCTTGGTCGGCTCCTAATGTTCCTGTTGATGTTAAGTTCTTAGAGGCATCAGTAAAGACTGCTTTGGAAGCAGTAAGGCTAGTAATATTAACATTGCCGGAGGAATCAATTCGCATTTGTTCTGTCCCGGTGGTGGTTGTATTATTAGCGGCTGTTAGAAACCTTATATATGTAGCAGCATTATTACTGGCGGAACCACCACCGATACTTATAGCGTTATCGGTAGCTGTAGATGAAGAAGAAAATACCTGTATTGATTCCTCTGCGTTAGTGTAATGAGGAGTTATAAAAAATCCAGCTTTGTTTGTGGCATCGGTGCGTAATGTATATGCGCCGATATCGCCTCCGATTCTAAATGTTTGGCCTTGAACGTCTAATTTTGTCCCCGGACTCGTAGCCCCAATACCGACGTTGCCAGAAGAATCAATTCTCATTCTTTCGGTGCCGCTTAGCGTCACATTATCTGCGGCTGTATAGAATCGTAACGCTGTAGCCGAGTTATTATTACTATAACCGCCTCCAATGTTCACATAACTGTTAGTTACATCATCGATAGCTGAACCGATTAAGGTGGCAGGCTCTTCTGCATTAAGCCAGTGTCTGGAAGTAACCGCACTGCTTTTAGCCGCAGCATCTGTAGTAGTTCTGCCGATAATGATTGCACGGTTATTGTACCCGCTTGTATCTATAAATTGAGATTGCCCTGATACGTGAAGCTTTTGTTCGGGCCCTGCTGTCCCAATGCCGACGTTGCCCGAAGAGTTCACATACAAACTATCAGTAGCTCCTCCTCCTCCAAGACCCACGGTAGAGCCGCGAACAACAACGGGCTGATATCCACTGCTTGGCCTGGAATAAGCCTGTAGGTAACCAACGCCGCTAGAATACATCAATTCCGCTCCTGCACCTGTTGCTGCCGCACTGTTTGAAGTAGCTTGAATTGATTGAGTTTTAACTACTCCATTAACCTGTAATTTTTCAGCGGGAGCTATCGTCCCAATGCCAACGTTGCCGGCATTTGCTTCTGTTACTAGGGCATATTTATTGGTAATTGTTCCTGTCCCCGTCGGAGCAGCAACATATTCTCCATACCAGTTAGTCATAGCACTTGCACCGTTATAGACAATCCCACTCTTAATGTCAGTGTAATCCGATGTTGCTGTAATCGTTGGATTTACATCAAGTTTAGCTCCCGGATTCGTTGTCCCAAAGCCAACGTTAGTGGTGTTTTGGTCGAAAAGTATTTTGCTACCGCGAATATATAAGTCTTTGTATGAACCCCCTGTCCTGTCGTAAGCCATAACAATTCCTGAATCAGCAATTCCACCATAATTAAACTCAATACCAGCCCCGGAGGTTGGTGCTGTATTTCCTGTAACACGAGCTGACCCAGATATATCAAGTTTGGTCGTTGGGCTTGCTGTGCCAATACCAACGTTACCGCCGTTAGGGTTGATGTTCACATAGCCCTTGGTGGCATCAGATGTAGATTCTAGAGTTAAGTCATCTCCGGATGCTGTCCCTCCGTAGAGAGTTTGGCCTCCTGCCCTGCCAGCCAATAGAGGAAATGCCGTTGCCTCAGAACCATCAACAGTATCAGCATCTAAGCCTCCGCCTGTTCCTTCGGCAGTATAAGTTAGTCCATGAACGTTGGTGGTAGCTGCCAGGTGAGTATCTATCTGGGCATGGGTATTAGTTCCGATATCACTTAAGGCAGTGTGTGAACGGCTGGTTATCTGGTTGATGTTATCTAGAGTAATGGTGTTTGGGA
>QZJE01000016.1 GCA_003599235.1 Actinomycetota bacterium
GCAGAAGGTAATCCGCACTCTAGAAGAGAGCTTCTCCTGGGTTACTAACTTCAAGGCTTACTTGGATAAAAGGTTTTAGAGTGCTACACTACTTCCATGCCCGAACTTCCAAAGGTATACGATCCTAAAAAAGTTGAAAATAAATGGTATAAGTATTGGTTAGATAAAAAGTACTTTCATGCGGTAATTGATGAAAAATCAAAACCATTCACAGTTGTTATTCCTCCTCCGAATGTTACTGGAACTTTACATGTAGGCCATGCCTTAAACAATACTTTGCAGGATATTGTCGTTAGAAAAAAGAGAATGGAAGGTTTTGTCACTTTATGGCTTCCAGGCACTGACCATGCCGGAATTGCCACTCAAAATGTAGTGGAAAAAGAGCTGGCCAAAGTTGGGGTGAGCCGGCATGATATCGGCCGCAAGGATTTTACTGACAAAGTTTGGCAATGGAGAGAAAAGTACGGCAATATTATTATTGACCAGCTTAAGAGCTTAGGGGCGTCGTGTGATTGGGATAGAGAGCGCTTTACTATGGATGAGGCCTACAGTAAAGCCGTCAGGGAAGTTTTTGTTCATCTCTATCGTAATGATCTTATTTACCGTGGTTACTATATTATTAACTGGTGCTCTAGGTGTCATACAGCATTATCTGATATTGAGGTTGAGCACTTAGAGCTCAAAGGAAATCTTTGGTATATAAAGTACCCAATTAAAGATGAGAGCAGCCACATTACAGTAGCTACCACCCGGCCGGAAACAATGCTTGGCGATACAGCTGTTGCCGTTAATCCTAATGATAAGCGTTATAAGAAGTTAATCGGCAAATCAGTTATCTTACCATTGATGGACAGAGAGATACCTATTATTGCTGATAAAGCAGTCGACCCGTCATTTGGAACAGGAGCGGTAAAAGTAACTCCGGCTCACGACCCTAATGATTTTGATATTGGCAAACGACATGGGCTAGAAGAGATAAATATTTTTAACGATGACGCAAAAGTGAATGAAAATGGTGGTAAGTATGATGGCCAAGACCGCTACCAAGCCAGAGAAGCGGTTGTAGCTGACCTGGAAAAACTCAGTTTACTTGAAAAAACAACTGAGCATTTGCATGCGGTAGGCCATTGTTACCGTTGTGACACAGTTATTGAGCCCAGGCTTTCCTTGCAGTGGTTTGTAAAAATGCAGCCGCTGGCAGGACCTGCAATGGTCGCGGTTGAAAAAAGAAAAATAGAGTTTGTTCCAAAGAAATGGACAAAAATCTATTTTGACTGGATGGAAAACATCAAGGATTGGTGTATTTCGCGCCAGATTTGGTGGGGGCATCAAATACCGGTATGGTATTGCCAGAACTGCGAGGAAATGATTGTTGACACCATCACCCCCAGCAAATGCCCGACTTGTAAAAGCTCTGAACTTATCCAAGAAGAGGATGTTTTAGATACCTGGTTTTCCTCAGCCTTATGGCCATTTGCTACGCTTGGATGGCCAGAGAAAACCGTTGACTTACGTTATTTTTATCCTACCAGTCTCTTATCAACCAGTTTCGATATTCTGTATTTTTGGGTAGCCAGGATGATTATGATGGGCATACATTTTATGGACAACATCCCCTTTGACAAGGTCTATATCCATGCCTTAATTCGAGATGCTCACGGCAAAAAGATGTCTAAGTCCAGAGGCAATGTAATTGATCCCATGACTATTATTGATAAGTTTGGAACAGATGCCCTGCGCTTTACTTTAGCTTCTCTGGCTGTTCCCGGAAGAGATGTTTTTTTATCGCAGGAGCGTATCGAAGGTTATCGAAATTTTGCCAACAAGATCTGGAATGTTGGCCGTTTCATCCTCTCAAACGTAGCTGACATTAAAGAAAAGATGAGCTATAAAAAAGCTGATTTAGAATTAGCTGATATATGGATACTATCTAGGTGTAATGATTTAATTAAGGAAGTTGATAAATATTCTAACAATTACGATTTTTCTAAAGCGGCCAAATCTATTTACAATTTTATATGGTCAGAGTTGGCAGATTGGTATCTGGAACTGTCTAAACAGCGATTGTATGAAAAAGATAAAAAAGCTAAAAAAACAGTCCAAGCTGTTCTCCTAGAAGTTTTCGATAGAACCCTGAAAATGCTGCATCCATATATGCCGTTTATAACTGAAGAAATCTGGCAAATGCTGCCTGGCACTTCTGAAAGCATTGTTGTGGCTGATTATCCGAAATGTGACGATAAAAAGATAAACAAAGAATCGGAAAAAGAAATGCAGTTAATAATGGATGTGGTGGTAGCGGTGCGCTCTATTAGGTCTGAGTTAAAGATAGCCCCGGCAAGACGCATAAAAGTTATTTTGAGTAGCGGTTATTCCAATTATTTAAATATTTTGCGCCGTCATAAGGATTATTTGATTAGCTTAGCAAAAATAGATGAGCTCTTAATTGAGAAAAACGCTAAAAGGCCTGATTATTCAGCAATCGCTGTAGAACACGGCATCGATGTATTTATCCCCTTAGAGGGCTTAGTTGACGCTGTCGAAGAGCTTAAGAGAATTAAAAAAGAACTTGTCTCAGTAGAATTAGAGCTAGAAGGGATTAGAAAAAAACTTAAAAACAAAGAATTTGTAAGTAAAGCTCCACAGCACATTGTTAGCAAAGAAAAAGACAAAGAAGGCTCATTATTGGCTAAGTTAGAGAAATTAGAAGAACAGCAGCGGATATTTGGATGAACTTCAATCAAGCAATATCTTATCTCGACGATAGTTTAGATTTTGGCATTAAACAGGGAACCAAGCGGATAATAGCACTTCTTAAAAAATTAGGAGATCCCCAACAAAGGTACCATTCTATTATTGTTACAGGTACTAACGGAAAAACCTCTACTACTAAAATGATTGGGGCTATTCTTAGCCAGACAGGTTTGAAGGTAGGAGTCTATACCTCCCCTCACCTATACAGCTATTGCGAGCGTATTGAAGTTAATGGAGCGCAAATAAGCCAGGAAGAACTGGTGGCTTTAGTAGATGAAATAAAACCAATTATCAAAGAAGTTAATGTCGAGCTTAAGGATAGTCTGTCTAATTTTGAAATTGTTACCGCTTTAACCTTTTACTATTTTGCAAAGAAAGATATAGAAGTAGCTGTATTAGAGGTAGGTATGGGCGGAAGGTGGGATGCTACCAATATTGCTGATGCTAAAGTAGCAGTAATAACCAACGTAACCTTGGATCACACCAACATCTTAGGAGAAACAATTGCAGAAATTGCTAGAGAAAAATCTTATGTTATCAAAGAAGGCAGCCAAGCGGTAGTTGGCAGTCTCGAGCCCGAAGCTATGAGAGTTGTTAGTAATAGAGTAAAAGATGTAAAGGCTAACCTTATAGTAGAGGGTGAGGTTAGCGATGATTATATGGCGCAAAATAAAGCGTTAGCTATTAGTGCGGCAGAGTTTTATTTGCAAAAATCTCTGGATAATAACTCAATCAACCAAGCATTGAAGGATTTAACCATTATTGCCAGAAGGGAACTAATCGGATTAAATCCTACAATTATTGTTGATGGTTCTCACAATGAAGATGGTGCCAGGCAACTTATCAAATCTATTAAACAAGATTTTACCTATAAAAAAGCTATCCTGATAATTTCGGTTTACAAAGATAAAGATTATCTAAATGTTGCCAAAGTATTTAAGGATTTTGCTGATTTAAGTATTATTACTCAAAATAATAGCGAGCGGGCTCAAGAAACATCTGTACTAGCTCAAGCATTTATATGCAGTGATTTCATTGCTGAGCCATCAATTAAAAATGCTATTGAGATAGCTAGAAAAAAAGCAACAGCAGACGATTTAATTCTAATAACCGGCTCTTTTGCTACAGCGGCCGAGGCCAGATTGTGTTTATTGGAATAGTTGTGGTCAAAGGTCAAAGGGTAAAATTTATTGCCCAACTCTTGAGCTTTCTGCTATGATTTTTTTATAAATCGTTATGGACCCTATTACCGGTATGGAAAATTTTTTTACATCGCCCCTATTTGTGTTTTTTACTAGCATGTTCTATATATTTTTGGCTGCTTTTTGGCTGTCACTGGGCTACTGGACTCTTCAGGATAGCCGCCGCCGGGGAGCTAATGCACCTTACTGGACGACGGTATCATTATTGTTTCCGGTATTCGGCTGGTTGATATATTTAATTGCCAGGCCTCCAGAGTATTTAGAAGATGTTAGGGAACGTGAATTAGAAATAAAGGCTATTGAAGCTAAGCTAAATGGGGCAGAACAGGAGTGCCCATCTTGCAAAAAAGAAGTGAGCAACGATTTTTTACTTTGTCCGTATTGCAGAAAGAATCTTAAAAACGCCTGTGCTAAGTGCTCAAAAGCTTTGGATTTAAAATGGGAAATCTGTCCGTATTGTAAAACGGCAGTTAAGTGAAGGAGAAAATGTGGATAAGACGCTAGTTGTTATTAAGCCAGATGGTGTACGCAAAGGATTAGTTGGCGAAATTATTAACCGTTTCGAGCGGCGCCATATAGATATTGAAGTTATCGAGTTTACTAAGCTTAAAAAAGAAAAGGCTCAAGAGCTTTACTCGGTACACGAAGGCAAACCTTTTTATGATGATTTGGTAGATTTTATTGTTAGCGGGCCTATTGTTTTGATGGTATTAAAGGGCGAAGAAGTAATACCTGTTATTAGAAAAATGATGGGAGCTACAGATCCCAAAGAAGCAGACCCAGGCACCATCAGGGGGGACTTTGCTTTAGATATCTCTCAGAATATCATCCACGGCTCGGACTCAGAGCAAAGTGCCAACCGGGAAATCGCCATCTTCTTTCCTGAATTAGTTTAAAGTAGTTATAATTAATCCATGTCATTAACCAGGTTAGATAAACTAATTCTTGTCATTGTCATAACAATTGGGTTGTTGTCTTTTGCTGTAGTAAAGCAGGTTAGCTCCCATGATTCTGCTAATGAAGTAGTGGTTAAAATCAATTCCAAAAAGGTTGCTAGTTTAGCAATTAACTATGACAAAGTATACGTCTTTCAAAACAACGGCTTGAAATGCTGGGTAGAAATCAAGAATAAAAAAATTAGAATAAAAAAAACTAAATGTCCCAATAAACTATGCTACAAGCAAGGCTTTATATCTGCTCCGGGTGACAGTATCGTTTGTGCTCCCATGAGACTTATTGTAACTATCCCAATAAAGCAAAAAAAGGTGGTGGACTTTGTTACCCGCTAACCCAAAAAAATTAGCGCTGTTTGGGATATTTTTAAGCTTAGGGCTTGTTCTTCAAGCAATAGAAAATATTTATCTGCCATCTATGTTTATTCCCGGGGTTAAAATCGGGCTGGCAAATTTAATAACTTTGCTAATGTTACCATTTTTTGGATTCTTTGAACTAGGCCTAGCGGTGTTATTAAGGGTGGTATTAAGTTCTTTTTTTAGCGGTACTTTTTTATCTATGGCATTCTATTTTAGCTTAAGCGGGGCAACTATAAGCTTTCTTGTAATGTATGTTCTATATAAAACATTGCATAAAAGACTAAGTTATGCCGGAATAAGCTTAGCAGGGGCCTTATTCCATAACATCGCTCAACTTATGGTGGCTGTACTGGTTGTTGGAAGCTGGGCTGTATTAATCCAGCTGCCAATTTTAATTTTATCAGCAATACTTACCGGTTTATTCCTTGGCATTGTAGGTAATATCTTAAGTCAGCAGTTAGAGGATATTATAAGCTACGAGCTATAAGCTGCCTGTTTGCTTTACAAGGGCATCGATAATTGCTATATTTAAAAGCCGTCTAAATATTCATCCAATGATACTTTAAAGGATTATATATGTTTAACTTTTTAGCAATTCCGTTCGGCCGCGATATGGCGGTTGACTTGGGAACGGCAAATACCAAGGTCCATGTAAAAGGCCAGGGGATTGTATTGATGGAGCCTTCCGTTGTGGCAATTGATAAGTTTAGCGGCAAGATTTTAGCTGTCGGAAGCGAAGCCAAAAGGATGCTTGGCAGGACACCCGGTAACATCGTTGCTATAAGGCCATTAAAAGACGGGGTTATCGCTGATTTTGATGTAACCGAGAGTATGCTGCGATATTTTATTCAAAAAGTTCACCGTCGTAGTTTTGCCGTGCGTCCCAGGGTTGTGGTATGTGTTCCATCCGGGGTAACAGAGGTGGAAAAAAGAGCGGTTTTCGAAGCTACTCTTCAAGCAGGTGCCCGGGCAGCTTATTTGATTGAGGAGCCTATGGCAGCTGCTATCGGAGCCGAACTTCCCGTGCAAGAGCCTACTGGCAGCATGGTTGTAGATATTGGCGGAGGAACAACTGAGGTAGCTGTTGTCTCCCTAGGCGGCATTGTTACCAGCCAGTCTATTAGAATTGGCGGCGATGAGTTTGATGAAGCCATCATAAATCATGTTAAAAAGGAATATAATGTCATGATTGGAGAGAGAACTTCTGAGGAGATAAAAATAGAGATTGGCTCGGCCTATCCGCTAACTGACGAAGAAGATGCAGAGATCAGAGGAAGAGATTTACTAACCGGACTTCCTAGAAATATTATTTTGTCCTCTGAGGAAATAAGAACCGCAATTGAGGAACCAGTGCTGGCAATTGTGCAAGCTGTTAAATCAACTCTTGAGAAAACTCCGCCTGAGTTAGCTTCGGATTTAATGGATAGAGGGATAGTATTAACCGGTGGAGGCTCTCAGCTGCGTAATTTAGATGAAAGACTGCGCCAGGAAACATCTATGCCGGTACACTTAACCGAGGATCCGTTAACTTGCGTAGTTATGGGCTCCGGTAAGGCTTTAGAAGAAATAAATGTTTTAAAAAGAGTATTAATCGGTACCCGCCGGTAAAAAAATGTTTTACCGTCAAAGCAGCTTTAGAAATCGCATAATCATCGTTTTGCTGGTTGTTGTCTGCATCCTGCTAATTACATTTTATTATAAACAAAGAAACGAAGGACTAATACAAGCTTCTAAGAACTTAACTGTTAGCCTGGTAAGCTCGGTGCAAATTGGGGCTTCTAAAGTGTTTTCTCCAGTTAGAAATGGACTAAATTATCTTTCTGGGCTAGGTAGTGCTAAAAGTCAGAATGTAGAATTAAAAGCTAAATTAAGTAAAGCAAAGAGTCAAATAAATCAGTATAGAGCAGCAGCATTAGAAAACGAGCGCTTAAGAAAACTTCTTAATCTGCCAACTAGAAAACAATATAAAACACTAGCAGCAATTGTAATTGGAGTGTCGTCGAATAGCTGGGAAGATTATGTAACCATCGATAAAGGATTAAGTGATGGTGTTAAAAGGAAAATGCCGGTAATAACAAGCGACGGCCTAATTGGTCAGATAAGCATTGCTTCAGCAAATGCATCACTTGTGCAATTAATCACTGACTCTAAAAGCGGGGTAGCTGCCGAAGTATTAGGTTCCTCAGACCGCGGTTTAATAGAGGGTAATTTATCAGGCAAATTAAGTTTAGATTATGTTGATAAAACCGCCAAAATCAGCAAAGGAGACACGGTAGTGACTTCCGGGTTAGGAGGAGTATTTCCAAAAGGGTTATTAGTTGGGAAAGTTTCATTAATTAAAAGCAGCCCTTCGGACTTATATAAGCGTGTTGAAGTTACCTCTGATGTGGATTTTACCAGGTTAGGCGAAGTATTGGTCTTAAAAAGTCCACTGCCGCCGGATACCTCTGCCCTAGAGAGGCTAAGATAGCCGATGCGCTTATTTTATAATTATCTAGTAGTAGCAATAGCTTTCCTGATACAGGTGGCGGTAATGCCATACTTTCGCGTCTTTGGAATTATTCCCGATATAGTTTTAGTGACAGTGGTATGTTTTTCTTTTATAGAAGGACAGCTAGCTGGCGGCTTAAATGGCTTTTTTGGGGGAGTCCTGCAAGACTTAATTTCTTTACGTGGTTTTGGTGTTAATGCTTTAAGCTATACCATCGTTGGTTACGGCTCTGGTTTATTTGAGCAAACGCTTTTTGCAGGCAACCTATTTTTAGTAGTTCCGGCAGTAGCTATTGCAACAATTGCCAGTCATTTTTTGTATGTCTGGTTGGCATTTTTGGTGGGTTATCAAATCCACCTCTCTTTTTTTGGTACCACAATACCGACTGCTATCTACAATGGTTTGCTCAGTGTGGTTGTCTTTATTCCGCTATCTAAGTTCTGGGGTCGGTTTGTAGATGAGGCTCCCAAAGGAGTAATCTCTTAATATGCGCAAAAGTCTTGATATTAAAGAGGATCTCCAATCTAGGATACGTGTTTTTACCATTGTTTTAGGCATTATTTTTGCTGTTATTTTAGGGCGTCTTTGGTATATTCAAATAATAGTGGCCAATGAATATAACCAGCTAGCTAAAGATAATAGCACTAGAGAAATTGTAACAGAGGCTGTTCGCGGCAATATCTACGACAGAAGTCATAGATTGCTGGTGTCAAACAGGCCTGCTTTAAGTGTTTTGGTTACTCCTTACCTTTTTACGAGCAAAAAAGTAAAAGCTCGTCTTGCAAAGTTATTATCTATGACACCAAAAGAAATAGACGAGAAACTAAGCGATAGAAAAACTGACCCCTTAAAACCTAAGGTAATAAAAAAGGACATTGATAAAAAACTTGTTTTTTATTTAAGAGAACATTCTTCTGAGTTTGCCGGGACTAAAGTAGAAGCTTTACCGGTGAGAAACTATGCTAATAACCAACTCGGAGCACACTTACTTGGCTATGTAGGGGAAGTATCGGATTACGAGTTAGAAAAAAATGAGTTCAAAGATGTGGAGATGGGAGACATTGTCGGTAAAACAGGAGTTGAAAATCAGTATAACCATTACCTAATGGGGATTAACGGCCGTACTCAAATAGAAACTAATGCTGAAGGCCGTCCTACTAGAGTGATAAAAACACAGAAAAAACCTTCTCCAGGAAGTAATCTGGTGCTGACCTTAGATATTAATATTCAAAAAGTTGCCGAAGATTCGTTAAACAAAGCTATTCTAGCAGCTAGAACCCAGATTGATAAGAACACGAAGGATACATTCAAAGCAACTGGCGGAGCGGTAGTGGTTATGGATCCTAACAATGGAGACATTTTGGCGATGGCTAGTGCTCCTACGTATGACCCCAGAAGCTTTGTTAATGGTGTAAATAAAAAAGAGTGGGCAATACTATCGAATCCTAAGAGTAACTATCCATTAAATAACAGGGCTTATACCAGCGTTTACGCTCCAGGCTCCACCTATAAGCCATTTACCGCAGTTGCCGGATTAATGAAAGGGGTAATAACTCCTGCTTCCAGCTTTAGTTGTTCAGGAAGCTGGAAAGGTTCTGAAAAATGGCCCAATCAGTTCATGTGTTGGGATAAAAAAGGGCACGCGGTAAGTGATTTAGTTCGAGCTTTAAGTGTGTCGTGTGATATTTATTTTTACAATGTAGGTTACCAGCTTTATTTAAAAGGCGGGGAGTCATTGCAAAAATGGTCTAGAGCTTTTGGATTTGGGCAAAAAACGAAAGTCCATCTGCCTTACGAAGCAATTGGTCGAGTTCCCACCAAAGCTTGGAAACGCTGGTTTAACAGAGACAAGAGTTTTCAATGGCAGATGTGGCTTCCCGGTGACACCATTAATATGTCTATTGGTCAGGGTGATTTGTTAGTATCTCCGCTTCAGTTGGCCAACGGTTATTGTGCTATTGCTAATGGGGGAGTGTTATATAAGCCCAGGCTAGTTAAGCAGACTTTAGCCCCAGATGGGGAAGTTACCAATAATATCAAGGCTGAAGTGCTGAAAAAAGTCAAACTTCCCAAGAATGTATATTCATATATTAGGCAAGGGTTAGTATCGGTAACCTCTAGCGGAACTGCTGCTGGAGTTTTTGGGGGGCTAAAAGTAAAAGTAGCCGGTAAAACCGGTACCGCTCAGCAACAAGGCAAACAAGACACCGCTTTGTTTTGCGCTTATGCTCCGGCCGAAAAACCGAAATATGTAGTGGTAGTAGTCATTGAGCAAGGAGGCCATGGTGGCTCGGTAGCTGCTCCTGTAGCAAGAGACATTTTTAGTAAAATATTTCATCAGAAGGCGGCCGGACCGGCACTTGTAACTGCTCCAAGCGATTAAAAAGCAATGAGTAGTAAGTAGTAAGTGGTGAAGAAACATGCAACAAAGTAAAACGTATAGAAGAATAGACTACAGTTTAATAATTTCGGTTCTATTATTATCAGCTTATGGTTTGCTGCTAATCTACGGGGCTACCTATAACAAAGGCCTGGATAATTTTAGAACACAGGCTATTTGGTGGACATTGGGCTTAATACTCATGGCATTTGCTGCCATATATTCGTATAGCCAGCTTAAGCACTATATCGTGATTATGTATGTAGCCAACATCATCCTCCTTCTTGCAGTTCTCTTTACCGGCAGTAGCAGCTTAGGGGCACAACGCTGGATTCAAATCGGCTTTTTTAGACTGCAACCTTCTGAGTTTTGCAAATTAGCTATGATATTAGTTTTAGCTTCCTTTCTCTCCGACAAAAAAGGAATACTAACCGGCAAAGATATTTTAAAAGTCTTTGGTTTGGCGCTTCCGCCGGTATTAATTATTTTTAGGCAGCCGGATTTAGGCACGGCGTTGGTGGTAGTTTTTATCACAGTGACGATGCTTTTAATAGCAGGCATGAAAATGAAACATTTTCTGGTAATTTGTTTAATAGGATTAATGGGCATTTTCGTTGTATTTAACTTTAATGTGTTAAAGCCTTATCAGAAAAATAGATTACTGGTTTTTGTAAACTCCGACTTAGACCCACAAGGCTCAGGTTATAATCTAAAGCAGTCAAAAATCGCTGTGGGTTCTGGAGGATTACTTGGCAAAGGTTTGTTATCAGGGACTCAAACCAATTTAAGTTTTGTCCCAGAAGCTCATACTGATTTTATATTTGCGGTGCTTGGAGAAAAACTGGGCTTCTTCGGTGCCTCTGTATTGCTGGTGTTATATTTTATTTTACTTACCAGGGCTATGCGAATATCGCTTATGGCTGATAATTTCTTTGGCTCGCTTACAGCTATGGCTATTGTCTTTATGTGGTTGTTTCAAATAACGGTAAATATCGGTATGACTATCGGCATTATGCCGGTAACAGGCATTCCATTGCCTTTTATTAGTTATGGGGGAAGTGCACTTTTTACCAATCTAATCTCCTGCGGGCTGCTATTAAGTATTCATGCGAGGGCGATTAAATAATGGCTTTACCGGTTAAAATACGCAAAATATATAAAACGCTAAAGGATTTCGAAAAACAGCGCTCCATTATAACCGACATTGCCGTAGTTGGCAGTAAGGGGGCCGGTAAATCTGCTTTAATAAAGTCCCTTGGGCCCGCAAAAGGTATATTTACTGAAATCACAGTGTTAGAAAGGCCTGCTGATTATGATTTGGTTTTAGTGGTAGTTAGTGCTGATAAAAAATTAAAGATTGATGAAATAAAGCTAGTTACCAAAAAGCTTAAAAAAAGTGATACCTCGTATCTGTTAGTTATTAATAAGATAGATAAAGCTAAGGATATTGAGGGCTTATTAGACTGTCTAGAGGATGCCAATGTAGCGATGAGTAATATTGTGTCTGTTTCAGCTACCCTAAATATGGGTTTAGATGACTTAAAAAAGAAGATTTTAGATAATTTAGTTGCTCACAGACTTGCTTTAGCCAGCAAAGCCCCATCATTTAGAAACTTAGTAGTAGAAAAAATAATCAGAGCTACCAGCTCTCAAAATGCTATTTTTGCCGGAGTGATAATTGTACCAGGAGCTGATATGCCGGTTCTGTCAGCTAACCAAGTGAAGATGGTCTTAGAAATTGCTGCAGCTTATGGAGAGGAACTTAGTCTAGAGCGGGCCAAAGAATTGCTGGTGACTATCGGGGGCGGTTTTTTATTTCGCTCGGCTGCCCGCCAGTTGTTGGATTTTGTTCCTGGTCCTGGATGGATTATTAAAGCTTCGGTAGCTTATGGGGGAACGGAAGCTTTAGGACGCTCTGCTAAGCTATATTTTAAAAAGGGGATCTCTTCGCTTGTTAAAATCGGGAAAAAATAAAATCGATGGTTTGTTCACTAAAGTCAACAAACCCTCACGCTACTTAGGCAGTACTTATCCTGAAGAAAAAATCAATAAAAAAAGCTTGTTAAAGGTAGCCTTATGCTTTCCCGATCTATATGAAATCGGTATTTCAAACCTTGGCTTAAGTATTCTTTATAGCTTGCTTGAAAAGGACAAGGATATTCTAGTCGACCGCTGCTATGCACCGGCTAATGATTTAGAGGAGGTGATGAGGAAGGATAAAATCTCTTTATTTGGATTAGAAACTAAACTCACCTTAAAGGACTTCGATATTATCGGCTTTTCTTTGCAGCACGAACTTTTATTTACCAATGTTTTAAATATGCTTGATTTAGCAGGGCTTGAAGTTAAATCAGATAAAAGAGATTGGCCGATAGTAATTGCCGGGGGAAGCTGCTGTTTTAATCCGGAGCCGATGGCGGATTTCATCGATGCTTTTGTTATAGGTGACGGCGAAGAAGTACTGCAGGATATTTGCCATGAGGTGATAAGCGCAAAAAAGAAAGGATTAGCTAAAAAGCAGGTTTTAGGGCTATTAAGCCAAATAAAAGGAGTATACGTTCCCTTAATTGGTAATACAGTGAAAAAACGAGTTGTTACTGATCTAGATAATAATTTAGAAAATTATTCGAAAACATGGCCCAAAGTGCCTTTTGGGCAAGGGGTGCACGATCGCTTAACAATGGAGATTATGAGGGGTTGCGGACGGGGGTGCCGTTTTTGCCAAGCAGGCTATATAACTCGTCCTATTAGGGAAGTAAGCGCTGTTTTATTAGCTAATAAAACAAAAGAAACATTAGAGAAAACCGGCTACGGCGAAGTCTCGGTATTATCTTTAAGTAGCACTGATTATTCGCAGATTGATTCGCTGATTGCTGATACTATGGCTTATTGTAAGCGTAAGAAGGTGTCCTTATCCATTCCCTCGCAAAGAGTTGATTCTTTCTCAGTAAAAATCGGCCAAGAAATTGGCAAGGTTAAAAGTACAGGTCTTACCTTAGCCCCAGAAGCAGGCACAGAACGCTTGAGGAAAGTCATCAATAAAAACTTAACTGATACGCAAATAGATTGCACTCTAAAAGAAGCCAGCACATCAGGAGCAAGAAAAGTCAAACTTTATTTTATGATTGGCTTACCAACAGAAGATCAGGAAGACCTTCAAGGGATTGTTGATATCGCTAAAAGAGCATCAAAGAAAAGTAATAAGCTTAAAGTAACGGCTAGCATTTCTACTTTTATCCCTAAGCCTCATACTGCTTTTCAGTGGTGCGCTCAAAATAGCCTTGAGGAAATAAGACAAAAGCAAACCTTTTTAAAAGAAAATATTGTTGGGTACAATCTTGAGCTAAGGTGGCACAACCCTGAACAAAGCTTGCTGGAAGGCCTGATAGCAAGGGGTGATAGAAGTGTTGGCCAGGTAATAAAGAAGGCGTGGCAAAAAGGGGCCAAGTTCGATAACTGGAGCGAGTCTTTTAATTTCGATATTTGGAGCCAGTCCTTATTTGATCAAGGGTTAAGTTTTGATGATTATCTTAAAGGGCGGTCCTTAAAAGAAGAGATGCCATGGCAGAATATTGATAGCGGATTAAAGTTAAGTTTTCTAAAGAGTGAATACGATAAAGCATTTGCGCTAAAACCTAGCCAAGATTGCCGCATAAAATGTCTTAAATGCGGAGTTTGTGAAAATGGTGTTAAGAATATCTATTCTAAGCCGACAGAGATTGCCACGTCTCCGGCTCGCAATGACGTCATTGCGCCGTGCCTGCCGCCGTGCCTGCCGGCAGGCAGGGCAGGCAGGAGGAGTGAAACAACGAACCAATCTAATGGGAAAGAAGGTAAGTCCAGGTTGAGACTGGTGATTCAAAAATTGCCCCCGCTACACGTGCTTTCTCATCTAGAATACGTAAAAGCTTTTGAACGTTCTCTAAGAAGAAGTGGATTACCGCTACTCTACACTGAAGGCTTTAGCCCCAGGCCAAAGATATCATATAGTCCTGCTTTAGCAGTTGGTACAAGTTCGCAAGGGGAGATATTTGATGTCTGGCTTACTGCTAAGGATAGCCTTGATTTTAGTAAACTAAAAAAAAGCTTTGTCAAAGGAATGGAGTTGGTTACTTATAAATTGCTGGATAATAACCATCCTAGATTTTTTAAGGAATATATTGGGGCATCCTATCAATTAACCCTAAAGCTAAACAAGAGGATTAGTGTTGATGTGATAAATGATAGAATTAAACAACTTCTGAATAATACAGAAATAATAAGAGAAAAAGTGTTAGGATTAAGTATAATTGATTGTAAAGAAGACAGCTTAACGTTTGAGGTTGAGTGTTGTATAGATTTAGTTCCTAAATGGATTATTGCTGTTCTAGAGCAGCTAAATATAGATTTTGAGGTTGCAGAAGTTAAGCGCCTTAAGTTTTTAAAGGAGTTAGATGTCAAAAAAATCTAGTCAAATGCTTGTCAGCTCCGACAGGCACGAAACCAGAGTTGCCATCATCGAAGATGGCAAGCTCATGGAGATCTATGTTCAATCACAAGAAAAAAAATCTATTGTCGGAAACATCTACCTTGGAGTTGTCAAAGATATTCTTCCTGGTATAGAGGCTACTTTTGTCGATATCGGTTTGGAGAAGAATGCTTTTCTTTATGTGCAAGAGGTAGCTACTTTCGAAGACGTAAGTACCCCTCCTCGTATCGAACACCTTTTAAAGAGAGGCCAGGATATATTGATCCAGATAGTAAAAGAGCCTCTTAAAGGCAAAGGGGCCAGGGTTACTACTCAAATTACAATTCCGGGGCGTTTCATGGTGCTGATGCCATATTCATCAAATACCGTTGGCATATCACGCAAAATTTCTGACAAAGAAAAAGAAAGGCTTAGAAAAATATGTGAAAAAATCAAGCCAAAAAACATGGGGATAATTGTAAGGACGGCAGCTGAAGGAGCAAGCGAAGAAGAGCTGTCTAGAGACTTGCGTCAGCTAAAAAGGCTTTGGTGGTATCTCAATTTCAAGATCAAGCGCTCCAAACCGGTTAAGCTAATCCACGAAGAACCCGAGTTAGATTTAAAGGCGGTTCGCGATTGGTTTAGTGAGGATTTTGAACGGCTAATAATCGATTCTAAGCTCAACTACAACAAAATTGTTTCTTACTTGCGCAAGGTATCTCCGGAGCTCGTTAAAAGGGTTAGTTATTATGACAGTAACTTTCCCTTATTTGATAAGTACGAGGTAAATGAGCAAATCAAAAAGGTTCTTAGAAGGAAAGCCTGGCTTAAATCCGGCGGCTATATCGCTATCGATCATACAGAAGCGCTAACAGCAATAGATGTAAACACCGGTAAGTTTGTTGGTAAAAAAAGCCTGAAGCAGACTGTTCTAAAGACAAATTTAGAGGCTTGCAAAGAAGTTGTTCGCCAAATCAGGCTTAGGGATATTGGCGGTATCATCGTTGTTGATTTTATTGATATGGATGATCAAAAAGACAGGGACAAAGTATTTAATGCTTTTAACAAAGAGCTAGCAACTGATCGTATTAAAAGCCGGGTAATCGATATCTCAAAAATAGGCTTGGTGGAGATGACCAGGAAAAATACTTCCGAGAGCTTAATTAGGCAGTTGAGCAAGACCTGCCATATTTGTGGAGGAAGTGGCCTCATTATGTCAGATAAAACAGTGGCTATTGAGGTTGAGCGGGCAATGAGGAAAGTAGCTAAGACTAAACCATCTAAAGCCTTCTTGTTTAAAATAAATCCCAATATTGACATGCATTTTAAAGAGCAATTAACAAGCAATCTAAAAACAGATACCAAAAAGATTATATACATTGTTGGAGATCCTAATTTAGCTTTTAACCAGGTAGAATTGGCTGCGGAAGGTAGTCCTCGCAGTGTAGAGCAAGCCTATGAGCTTTCTGAAAACAAATAAGTGTGAATTAAAAGTTAAGATGTGGTTAGAAAAAGACGGACAGACTGTTTTTGGCCAAGGCCGTAAGGTTCTTTTGCAAAAGATTGATCAATTGGGCTCACTGAACAAAGCTGCAAAAGAAATGGGAATGTCTTACCGCACTGCCTGGGGCAAGATAAAAGATACCGAAGATCGTCTTAATACAAAATTAATTGATTCCCATATCGGCGGTGTATCCGGCGGGGGAGCAACTCTTACCAAAGAAGCTAAACAGCTTATAAAATCCTACGATATTTTCTGCAAAAAGGCTAAGAAGAAGTTAGAGGCCGAATACAAAAAGATAAAATAATTCCGTTATGTCGGCCTTGACATAGCGATAGTCTGCTTGCTAATATTTAGATTAAATATCAATTTAGGGAATAGGGGGATGCGTGAAAAGGTTTTTAGCGTTAATTGTAATTGTTGCCGTACTGCTGTGTTTACCAGCTAATGTGTTAGCTCAGCGGACGATGATATTAGCATCAACAACAAGCTTGCAAGATTCTGGATTACTAGACTACTTAATTCCTCAGTTTCAAAAGAAGTACCGTATAACAGTTAAAACGATAGCGGTAGGTTCGGGTAAAGCCTTAAAAATGGGAGAGAATGGCGATGCTGATGCTGTCTTTGTTCATTCTCCTAAAAAAGAAGGCAGGTTCATGTCCAAGGGATATGGAGCCAACCGCATAACTTTTATGCATAATTATTTTGTTATCTCAGGCCCTAAAAATGATCCTGCTAAAATCAAGAAAGTTAAACTGGCTAAAACAGCTTTTAGGCGAATCGCCAGAAAAAGAAGTATTTTTGTTTCTAGGGGCGATCAATCGGGAACCCATATGAAAGAGCTTGAAATATGGTCTAAGGCACGAATTAAAGCCGGCGGTAGATTCTATATTCAATCAGGACTTGGCATGGGGGCTACTTTAATGCTTGCTAACCAGAAAAACGGATATACTTTATGCGATGAGTCTACTTATTTAGCATTTAGAAAAAGAGTCAAGTTAAAAATACTGTTTAGTAATTCTAAAGATTTAATGAACAAATATAGTATTATCATAGTTAATCCAAGGAACTCTAAAGCGGTACAATATGATTTAGCTAAAAAGTTTAGCAATTGGATAACTTCTAAGGCTACAAAAAAGAAGATAGCTAGATTCGGCAAGAAGAAGTACGGAAAGGCTTTGTTTAAAATAGATAAATTCTAACAAGATTAAATATTTGTGAGGTATATTGGAAGTATTATTTACTGGTTTAAAGCAATCTATCTCACTTTTTAAATCAGATCCTGATTTATGGCAAATTGTTTTTGCTACGTTAACTATTACTGGGACAGCAACCCTGCTGTCCCTTTTGCTTGGGATGCCGGCGGGGATTTTCCTCGGATTAGTAGATTTTAAAGGCAAAAAGGCAATCTTATCCGTTGTAAATACCGGAATGGGTCTTCCACCAGTGGTGGTAGGTTTAGTGGTAAGCCTATTATTATGGCGAAGCGGCATCTTGGGGTTTTTAAATATCATGTACACACCGTTAGCCATAGTTATTGCCGAGTTTATAATTGCATGTCCTATAGTGGTAGGCCTTACTTTTGCAGCCATTCAAAACCTTGATCCTTCCTTAAGAGAACAAGTGCTTAGCTTGGGAGCAAGCCGTTACCAATTTGTAAGAACCGTTATCAAGGAGGCTAGAATCCCCACTCTAGCAGCTATTATTGCTGGATACGGCTCTATTATTTCTGAGGTAGGAGCAACTATCATGGTAGGCGGCAATATTAAAGGGCAAACTAGAGTTTTAACCACAGCTATTTTGCTTGAAACCCAAGCCGGTAATTTTGAGAAAGCCATTGCGTTAAGCACTATTTTATTGGTATTAGCCATTAGTCTTAACGTTGCTTTTACCAAAGTCCAGCAAAAAGGAGCCAGAAATTGGCAAAAGGTTTATCGTTAGCAGTTACTAATCTGAAATATATTGTAGGCAAAAAAAGCATTTTGGATATTGATAAGCTTTCTGTTAATAGTGGTGAAATTGTTGCCGTTATGGGCGCTAATGGTGCAGGCAAAACTTCTCTTTTTAGAATATTAGGATTAATCCAGAAACCTTCTGCCGGAGACATATTCATAGGCGGAAAGCTAATAAATAATACCAAAAAAGCTTTTGAAGCACGCCAAGAAATAACTATGCTTTTTCAAGCCCCAGTACTTCTAAACAGCTATTCTGTATATGACAATGTGGCCTATCCTTTAAAAATCAGGGGATATAATAAGGATAGGATTATGGAAATCATCTGGCCTTTACTTGAGCATTTTAGGATAGATAATTTAGCTAAAGAGAAAGCGTGGTCAGTATCCGGCGGTGAGGCAAGGAGAATAACATTAGCTAGAGCCCTGAGTTTTGAGCCCAAAATACTACTGCTTGATGAGCCCTTTACTTTTATAGACGAGTGGGATAAGAGGCAAATCACCAAGAGTTTTTTTAGTTTAGCCAGGAAAAAAGAAGTTACTGTATTATTTGTGACTCACCAAAAAGAGGAAGCCATATCCATGGCTGACCGTCTGTTGTTTATTAATAGAGGTAAAATAATTCAACAAGACAGCCCGCATATGGTTATCAATAAACCAAAAACTGAGTTTATCGCTAACTTCCTAGACTCTATAGCTCTACTTGAGGGTAAGACAATTAAATCAGATAATGGCTTAACGAAGATAAGTGTAAATGGTTGCTTTTTATATTCAACTGATAAACAAAATGATAACACAGAGGTATCGATGATGCTTAAGCCTCAAGATGTAATATTAGGCAAACAGGCTCTTAAATCTAGCGCTAGGAACAGTGTAAAAGGCAAAGTAGTAAAAATTACAGACAAATCGTCATATGTAGAGGTTAATCTGGATTGTGGTTTTAACTTAGCTGCTCATATATCGAGAGCTGCTTTAGAAGAACTATGTATTAAGGAAGGAGAAGATATTGTAGCCGGTTTTAAGGCCGGAGCAGTCCATCTTATACCAAAAGGCAATGATTAATCCTAAAGAGGCTTTAAAAATAGTTTTAGATAATGCTTTAAGACCTAAAGCGGTAGAGGTTCGCATTGGCGAAAGCTTAGGGTTAATTAGTGCTGAAAACGTTAAATCAGAGATTAACGTGCCTGCGTTTAATAATTCTGCTATGGATGGATTTGCCGTACTGGCTTCTGACTTAGCTAAGACACCCAAAGAACTTCAGGTAGTCGACGAAGTGCCTGCTGGAAAAACATCTGACAAAAAACTGGATTATGGCCAATCCATAAAGATAATGACAGGAGCGCCTATTCCAAAAGGGGCTAACTGTGTTGTTCCGGTTGAAGATACCTCTGTAGGGTCGGGTTTAAAACCCTCCCCTACAACGATAACAATCAATAAGACATACCCAAAGGGAGCTAATATCCGGTTAGCCGGTGAAGACATCTCTATCGGCGACGCAGTAATAGTTCAAGGCACCAAGATTTCTCCTGTTCATATCGGCTTGCTGGCATCTCTGGGGTTAGCTGATATAAAAATATATCAACCTCCCACTGTTGCCATTCTTAGTACCGGCAGTGAATTAACTGATTTAGATACAGTTTCAGCACCTGGCCAAATCAACGATTCTAACAGTTGGACGTTGGCTTCTTTGGTCGCACAGCTTGGTGCCTATCCAGAGCGGATAGGAATTGCTAAGGATGATTTTGAGGAAACTAAGGCTATGATTGAACTGGGGCTAAAATCAGACATCCTGATTACTAGCGGCGGGGTTTCTGTCGGTGAATATGATTTTGTTAAAGATGTCCTCAAAGACTTAGGAGCGACTCAGTTATTTTGGTCGGTTGCCCAAAAACCAGGTAAACCACTTGCATATTGGATGGTGGGAGGCAAGCCTGTTTTTGGATTACCGGGTAATCCGGTAGCCGTAATGATGTGTTTTGAGCTTTACGTAAGACCTCTAATCTTAAAAACTATGGGATTTAAGCAGTTACAAAGACCTTTAGTTAAAGCCAAACTAGCCAAAGATATCAAAAAGAAAACAGGCCGCTATAACTACATCAGAGTGAGTTTGAAGATAAAAGAAGGGCAAGTGCATGCTATCCCAACAGGGCCTCAAGGCTCGGGTATCTTAAGCTCGATGGTAGCTGACGGGCTGGTAGTAGCTAATAAAGACGTTGGAAAGTTACCTGCTGGCCAAACAGTAGAAGTGATGCTTCTTAAGCCCTGGGAGGAGATTTGTTAATAGATACATATGGCCGCAAAATAAATTACCTTCGCCTTTCCGTTACTGACCGATGCAATTTCCGCTGCTTTTATTGTCTGTCACAGAAAGATTTTGTTTTAAAAAGACATGATGCAATCCTCTCTTATGAGCAAATACTGAAGGTAGCTAAAATAATGTCAGGTCTTGGTGTAAAATATATCAAAATAACCGGCGGCGAACCGCTGCTAAGAAAAGGAATTTGTGAGTTTGTCTCAAAATTAACAGCTCTGCCGTTTAAAGACGTTTCTCTTACCACTAACGGCTTCTATTTAGAAGAAAAGGCTGATGGATTAAAAGAGGCCGGTCTAAAACGTATTAACATCAGTATCGATAGCTTAGATAAGAATGGTTTTGTTAAAATAACCGGCTTTGATGGATTAAGTCAGGTTTTAAGGGGGATAAAAAAAGCTAAAGAAGCAGGTTTTAATCCCATCAAAATTAATGCTGTTGCTTTGAAGGGTAATAAAAATCAGTTGTCTGACTTCCTTGATTTTGCATCTGAGCTATCTATTCAAATGCGTTTTATTGAATCAATGGCAGCAGATAAAAGCTATTTTTTATCTAATCAAGAATTGATTGATATGCTGGGGAACCGACTAACTTTAATGGAGGAGAGCGGTTTAGGACCTGCAAGTTATTATTGTCTGGATAGCAATGGCATCAAAGTAGGCTTTATCTCGCCCTACAGCAAGAAATTTTGTTCATCATGTAACCGCCTTCGCCTAACTGCTGACGGCTATCTAAAACCATGTTTATTTAGTGATAATAAGTTAAACATTAAGCAACTTTTGGATAACGGCTCAACTGATAAGGAAATAGAAGATGTTATTATAGAGGCGGTAGCCAGTAAGCCAAAAGACCATGATTTTAAAGTGCTAACTGATAACATGAACTGTATTGGAGGATGAACTAGAGGCGAGAGGGTAGAGTCGAGACCTAATTGGTTAAAACCGTGCATTTGGAGGCAGAATGTTGTCACATATAAATGACAAAGGACAGGCTAAGATGGTAGATATATCAGAGAAAAAACCAACGGTTAGGGTAGCAGTTGCTAAAGGCACTGTATCGATGAAGCCAGAAACACTACAGTTGATTAAGGAAAACGGCTTATCTAAAGGAGATGTTCTAGCGGTAGCAAAAACAGCCGGAATCATGGCGGCTAAAAAAACCGCTGAGCTAATACCCATGTGTCATCCCATTGCCTTAACTAATGTGAAGATTGATTTTACATATGGGTCAACGGTCAAGGGGCAAGGGGCAACGGAAGAGTTGTCATTGCGAGGAGCGAAGCGACGTGGCAATCTCAGTCATATTGAAATTACTTCTACTGCCAAAACTACCGATAAAACCGGAGTAGAAATGGAAGCTCTCACAGCAGCAACAGTTGCTGGACTAACTATCTACGATATGGCTAAATCAGCTGATAAGAGTATGGAGATAGGCCCTATTTATCTACAATCAAAGAGCGGGGGAAGGTCAGGTCAATGGTCAAAGGTCAAATAGTTTCAATCAATGTTAGTCCTAAAAAAGGTACTAAAAAAACTCCTGTTAGCGAGGCTAAAATTACCTCTCTAGGAATAGAGGAAGATGGTCATAGGGGGGATTGGCATAGGCAGGTTAGTTTGTTAGCCGAGGAAAGCATTATGAAAATGCAGGGCAAAGGCTTAAATGTTAAGGCCGGAGACTTTGCAGAAAATATCACTACACAAGGAATTGATTTATTAAAATTACCTATAGGAACCAGGATAAGGGTTGGAGAAAGTCTGCTGGAGGTAACTCAAATCGGCAAAGAGTGTGACAAACCTTGTGCTATTTATTACCAAGCCGGAGATTGCATAATGCCTAAAGAAGGCATCTTTGCTAAAGTTATTAAAGAGGGAAATGTGAGGGTTGGCGATGAAATACAAAGCAGCTGTATTAACTGTCAGCGATAAAGCTTCAATTGGTGAGCGGGAAGATAAAAGCGGCCCTGCCATAAAAGAAATCCTTGAGCAGAAAGACTTTGAAGTTGTTTTCTATAAAGTAGTGCCAGACGAAGTAGAAGAAATCAAAAGTAAGCTAAAGCTATGGGCTGAAGAGGTAGACCTAGTTCTTACAACCGGCGGAACAGGCTTAAGTAAGCGTGACGTAACTCCGGAAGCCACCTTAGCTGTTATCGAGCGCTACATCCCCGGATTCAGCGATGCAATACGGCAAAAAAGCTTGGATATTACTCCACATTCAATGCTTTCCAGAGCCGTAAGCGGCACTTTAGGTAAGACTCTTATTATCAATCTTCCCGGCAGCCAAAAAGCGGTTAAACAATCCCTGGATATCGTCATGCCCGCCGTTCCTCACGCTATTGATATATTGAATGGAAAGACAGAGCATTAAAGTGATAAAATAATATTAATATTGCAATGGCAGCAAAGGATATGGCAATTGGCTCAAGCTTTAATTAAAGCAGATAATATTACTAAGAAGTTTGGACGCCGCATAGTTCTAAACAATGTTAATTTTGAAATAGAAAAAGGCGACTGCTTGACAATCTTCGGCCCGAACGGGGTCGGCAAAACCACCCTAATCAGGATTCTTTCTACTATGATGTCTCCAACTAAGGGAGACGTGATTGTAGAAGGCCAAAAAGCAGCCATGGACCCTATTAAGGTGCGCCGCCAAATAGGGGTCATTTCCCACAATCCTTTTTTATATGCCGAGCTTACAGCTTATGAAAACCTGCGCTTCTACGGGAAGCTTTACCAGGTAAGTGACATTGATAACCGCATCGATGAATTACTAGAACTAGTAGAGCTATCCGAGCGCAAACATGATGTAGTAGGCACCTTCTCTAAGGGCATGATGCAACGGATTTCCATTGCCCGGGCTCTATTACATAAACCGACGATTCTCTTTTTAGATGAACCTCACAGCGGCCTAGATCCTCATGCGGCTGAAATTCTAGACAATACTGTTAAGCAGTTGCGTAAGGACAATACCACATTAATTATGGCTACCCACAATCTAGACAAAGGCTTGCAGTTAGCCAGCCGGGTTATCATTTTAAGCCCCAAAGGCATTGTATTAAATGAGCGAGCAAATAATATAGACGCTTCAAAAATAAGACAAGTTTACCTGGATAGTTTGAGGAATTGATGCGTTTTTCAAAGCAGATATATGCATTAGTTGAAAAAGATATTATCGCCGAACTAAGGTCTAAAGAGATACTTAATGCCATGGTGATTTTTGTTATAATCACCTTTGTTATTTTATCTTTCGGCCTCTCTGATATCCTAAAAGCTAACTTAAAGGTTGATTTAGAAGCTGTGCTTCTAGCAGGTATCTTGTGGCTGGCTTTTGCTTTTGCCGCCGTTTTAGGGCTAAACAGAAGCTTTGTCCACGAAAAAGACGAAGGTTGTATGGACGGACTGCTTTTAGCGCCACTGGACCGCTCACTTATCTTTTTTGCCAAGTTTATTAGCAACCTCATATTTTTGCTTACCGTGCAGTTCATTTCCATCTTTGTTTTTGCTGTCTTTTTTTTAAAGGACGGTTTTTATCAAAAGTTTTGGATATTAATTGCAGCCATTATTTTAGGTGATTTAGGAATCTCAGCTGTTGGCACTCTTTTAAGTGCTATCGCTGTAAACGGAAAAGCTAGGGATTTGCTTTTACCAATATTGTTTTTTCCTATGATAATCCCGGTTTATCTAAGTTTGATACCGCTTACTAAATATGCTTTTCTAAGCACTGCCAAATTAGCTGATGTTAGTGGTCTAATGCAGTTTTTAGCTGTTTATGATATTGTTTTTTTAGTTGTTCCGTTCATAGTTTTCGACTTCATAGTGGAGGATTAGCATGAAACTTAGCCGAATTACGGAAATACTTACATTTGCTGCGATGGCTTTGATTGTTACCTCGATTTGGATGGTATTCCGGTATGCTCCGGTAGCAGTTGACGACGCCGGCCAAGCAATTTTGTATCAAAAAATAATGTACTATCATATTCCCTTAGCCTGGGTTGCGTTTCTGGCCTTTTTTGTGGTTTTTATAGGGGGCATCCTTTACTTAAAAAAACAAGACAGTAAATATGAAATACTTGCTTATTCCTCAGCTCAAGTGGGTGTTATATTTACATCGCTGGTTTTAATTACCGGCTCTATGTGGGGGCATCTAGCCTGGGCTCCGGACTTTGGCTGGTGGAACTGGAGTGATATCAGGCTTAATACCACTCTCATTTTATGGCTTCTATATCTGGCATACTTAATGCTTGGCGCCTCCATTAAGGAAGAAGAAAAAAGGGGACGGTTCTTGGCTGTCTTTGGCATAATCTCATTTATAGATGTTCCATTGGTGGCTTTATCGATTAAGCTATGGGCATCCAGGACAATTCACCCAGCCATTATTAAATCTAGCGGTTTTGATTTAGATCCAGCTATGAAGATAACTTTGTTATTTTGTATCCTTACTTTTACGGTACTTTACGTTGTTTTCTTGCTAACGAGGTATCAGCTTGGCAAACTGGCTGAAGATATCGAGCTTTTTAAAGAAAAATTATAGGAGGAACTATAATGGTTAATCCCAGTAATCAATTTGTAATAGCTTCATATGCAGGAATTTGGCTGTTTTTGTTGCTTTATGTTTTTGCTTTAAGTGCTAAGATGGCCCGCATGAGAAAAGATTTGTCTAACTTAAAGGAAGCAGTGGAGAAGAAGAAATAGTGTTATCTGAGCAAATTAGCTTAATTTTTTTGTGGATTTCAATAACGACTTTTCTGGCCGCTTTTATCCTTTTTTTAGGCAGATATATATCTAAGAAGCGCCAGAACATGATGCCTAATTATGTTTTAGCCGGTGGTCTAGGGCTTTTAACTATTTCACTTGTCTTACGCTTTATCTCAGAAGGTACTCTTTTGAGCTCTACCACATACGAGTTATTCGGGCTTATGGCCTGGGTCATCGTCTTGCAAGCTTTTATAATCGAGAAGTGGTCTGGGGTCAGGATTTTAGGTGTATATGTCTCGCCATTAGCGGCGGTTTTGCTCATCATCAGCTGGACTCAGTATCAAACCACCGATAAGTTCGAATCTATTTTAAAAAATACCTGGGTAACTATGCATTCTACCTTGATTTTTTTAGCTTATGGTGCTTTTACCGTAGCCGCCGCCGCCGCCTTCTTTTATTTGCTTGAGGAACGGGTGCTAAAGGCTAAGAGGCAGAGCGCTTTATTTAAATATTTCCCTTCAATAAACACCTTAGATGCTACCTCTTATCATGCTGCTCTAACTGGTTTTGTCTTGTTTTCCGTAGCTATTTCATTAGGAGTTATGGGAGCTGTCAAATATTGGTCTGATGGCTGGGATCCATACATTATCGCTTTTTCATGTCTAACTTGGATAATATTTTTATTTTACTTAGTCGGTAGAGCTACTTTAGGTTTTGTAGGCAAAAAGGCTTCTTATGTGGCCTTAGCTGGATTTGCTTCGATATTTTTAATCCGATTAGCCGTAACTATTTTAACTACCGTCCATATATATTTAAGGAGGTAGCTTGTCTTATTATCCCCTGTTTGTCGATATTGGTAGCCGCTTTTGTGTGGTTGTGGGCGCAGGATCAGTTGCTTATAGGAAGGTATCGGCTTTACTGAAAGCCGGTGCTAAAGTCAAAGTTATTAGCCCTGATATTAGCAGTGAGTTAGAAAATTTAATAAAATCCGCAGAAATAGAGCACATCAATCGAGACTACCAAGAAGGGGATTTAGACGGAGCAGTTTTAGTTATAGGAGCTACTGATAATCAGCAAGTCAACGAGGCAGTGTCTTTAGAGGCTAAGCAAAAAGGGATACTGGTAAATATCGTTGACCAGCCGGAACTATGTACCTTTATTGTGCCTTCACAGGTAAGCAGGGGAGCCTTAAAAATTGCTATATCAACCTCCGGTAAAAGCCCGGCTTTGGCCAAGAAAATACGTAAGGATTTGCAGGTTCGCTATGGCATTGAATACGCGACTTTTGTTGATCTTTTAGAAGTTGCGCGCCGTAAAGTTATTGCTAAATATGCCGATGAAGAAGAAAGAAAGAAAATATTAACTAAGCTGGCTAACTCTTCAGCGATAATTGAACTTATCAAGGCTGGAAAAGTAGAGGAAGCCAGAGAACAAATCGAAGAATGTATATAAATGTCGTTGGTTTAAGCCATAAAACAGCTCCTATAGAGGTTAGGGAAAAACTCTCCTTTAGCGAACACACAATACAGGATGTATTATCTGAGCTGGCGAGCCTAAAGGAAATTTTAGAAGCAGTTATCGTATCCACTTGTAATCGCACAGAAATATATGCTTTAACCAGCGAATTAGAAAAAGGGCAAAAGGCTATAACTAACTTTTTAGCTAGTAAATGCGATTTATCCTCAGATAAACTTTGTAAATATCTTTATTTTCATCAAGGTCCCCACGCGGTACATCATCTATTCAGGGTGGCCTCAAGTCTTGATTCTATGGTAGTAGGGGAAGCCCAAATACTAGGACAAATCAAAGCTGCCTATATCTTCGCTGAAAATGCTGAAACTACCGATATTATATTCCACCGCTTATTCAGGCAAGCTTTTACCGTCGGCAAAAGGGTGCGTTCAGAAACCGCCATTGGTGAGAGTGCGGTCTCCATCAGTTATGCTGCTGTTGAGTTAGCCAAAAAGGTTTTTGATAACTTCGATCGCACAACAGTTATGATTTTAGGGGCCGGTAAGATGAGCGAGCTTACAGCCAAGCATCTACTGTCTCAAGGGGTGCACTCGGTTTTAGTGTCAAACCGTACCTACGAGCGGGCCGTCAAATTAGCTAAGTTATTTAAAGGAGAGGCAGTTAAGTTCGATGACAGACTGGAGCGGATGGTTTCAGCTGATATTATTATCACCTCTACGGCTGCTCCGCATTTTGTGGTAACCAAAGAAGATATTGCTAAAGTCATGCATAAACGGCGCAATAAGCCCATTTTTATTATTGATATCTCGGTTCCAAGAGATGTCGATCCGGCGGTAAACGATCTTTACAATGTTTTTTTATATGATATCGACGATTTGCAAACGGTAGTTGAGGCAAATAAAGAAGAACGACGAAAAGAGGCAGAGCGTTCTGAGTTTATTATCGAAGAAGAGATTAAGACCTTTACCAGCTGGCTTTCTGCATTAGAGGTCACTCCCACAATCTCTGATTTAAAGAAAAAAGCTGAGTTAATCAAGCTAGAAGAGCTAGAAAAAACTATCGCTAAATTAAGTGATTTATCAGAAGACCAAAAAGAAGAAGTCAAAGCTCTGGCGACGGTAATATTAAACAGGTTCTTGCATGAGCCAATAATTAGCTTAAAGGAATTAACTAAGCAAAAAGACGGCTACGTCAGAGTAGAGTCGCTGCGGTATTTGTTCGGACTAGACAAAGAGAAGAATACGAAATGAAGAAACTAACAATCGGAACGCGCGGGTCTAAGCTTGCCCTATGGCAAGCTAATTATATTTCATCGCTACTAAAAGACCTTTTTCAAGGTCAGATTGAACTTAAGATAATCAAGACCAAAGGTGATAAGATTCTGGATTCACCTCTGGCTAAGATTGGCGATAAAGGTCTCTTTGTTAAAGAGATTGAAACGGCATTGTTAAATAAAGAAGTAGATTTAGCTGTTCATTCTATGAAAGATCTACCTACCGATATTCCTTCAGGCTTAACTATTTGCGGTGCTACCAAAAGGGAAGATCCAAGAGATGCTTTTATCTCGCTTAACTGCACTTGCCTGAATGACTTACCACCTTCTGCCAAGGTTGCTACCAGTAGCCTAAGAAGAAAGTCCCAACTTCTAAACCTTAGGAGCGATTTAACATTTGTAGATATCCGCGGCAATGTGGAAACTAGGCTTAAGAAATTAGAAGAAGGTCAATTTGATGCTTTGATAATGGCAGTTGCCGGGGTAAAAAGGCTTGGCTTGGAGTCAGTTATTAGGCAAGTAATTCCAACCGAAATAAGCCTTCCGGCGGTTGGCCAAGGAATGGTGGCTGTAGAGGCTAGGGAGGATGATAAAAAAATATTAGGATTAATCGATAAAATAAGCCAGCCAGAGTCAATGATAATGGGTGCTGCAGAAAGGGCTTTAATGAAGCGCTTAGAAGGAGGCTGCCAAGTGCCAATCGGAGCCTTAGCAGATGTAGATGGTCAAATGGTAAAGATGAGAGCTATGGTAGCCAGCCTTGATGGGAAAGAGATGGTCAAGGGGTCTATTGAGGGACCTACTAGCGAAGCCGCTGCTCTAGGTGTTAAACTGGCTAATGAGCTTTTAGCTAGTGGAGCAGGTAGAATATTGGAGGAAATTAGAAGTTGAGCGGACTTGTTTATTTAGTGGGGGCAGGCCCTGGTGATCCCAAACTTATAACGGTCAAAGGAATAGAATGTATTCGCGAAGCTAATGTAGTTGTGTACGACTTTTTGGCATCTGAGCAGCTTTTAAGAGAAGCCAGAGCTGATGCTGAAATTATATATGTAGGCAAAACAGGTAAGCAGCATACACTAGAGCAGGATCAAATTAATGAACTTTTAGTTAAAAAAGCCAAGGAAGGAAATATCGTCACCCGCCTTAAGGGCGGCGACCCGTTTATTTTCGGCCGTGGCGGAGAAGAAGCTCTTGAGCTAGCTAAAGCCGGTGTTAATTTCGAGATAGTGCCAGGGGTATCATCAGCCTACAGCGCACCTGCTTATGCCGGGATTCCGGTTACTTTTCGCAAATACACCTCCACTGTTGCCTTTATTACCGGTCATGAAGATCCCACTAAAGATAAATCAGATATTGACTGGGCTAAGATATCTACTGGTGTAGGTACTCTTGTTTTCTTAATGGGAGTCAAGAATCTGCCATTAATAGTCGAGCAATTGACTAAGAATGGTCGCGATGCTAAAACACCGATTGCCTTGGTCCGCTGGGGAACTACCAACCAACAAAAAACATTAACCGGTACCCTTGAAGATATAGTGGGTAGAGTAAAAAAAGCTAAGTTTAAGGCACCAGCCATTATTGTGGTTGGCAAGGTTGTCAAATTAAGAGATGAGTTGTCTTGGTTTGAAAAGAAACCCTTACTTGGCAAAAGAATAATTATAACCAGAAGCCGCAGTCAGGCTAGCGATTTAACAGTTAAACTGGAAAAGTTAGGGGCAATTGTCTATGAAATACCATCGATTAAAATCGAGCCGCCAACAAATTATCATCAGCTAGATTTAATACTGGAAACCCTAAACAGCAATAACCCGTATGACTGGATTATCTTTACTTCTGTAAATGGAGTAATTGGCTTTTTGGGGCATCTAAAAACTTTTGGGGCTGATTTCAGAGCTTTACAGGGTTCGCGCATAGCTGCTATCGGGCCGGCCACTGCCAATGCTCTTGCCAGCTTAGGCATAACCGCTGATGCGCTGCCTTCTGAATACCGGGCCGAGGCTATCCTGCCCTTACTGGGAGATGTAGCGAGTAAAAACATCTTAGTTCCAAGAGCAGAGGTAGCCAGAGAAGTACTGCCAGATGAGCTTAAGAAAATGGGGGCCAGAGTAGAAGTGGTGCCTGTATATAAAACGGTCATTGATGAGTCAGGCCGAGAAAAAGCCAAAAAACTACTGGAAGATAAGGCAGTTGATATAGTTACCTTTACGTCGTCGTCTACGGTAGAGAATTTCTTAAGTTTGATTGAAGATAAAAGTTTATTAGACGGTGTGAGTGCTATCGCCATTGGCCCTATTACCGCTGATACAGCTAAAGAAAACGGACTTAAAATAACCAGCACTGCCAAAGAATACACGATAGATGGACTGGTTGGTGCTATAATTGAAGCAGCAAATAGGTAGTAGGAAGTAGGGAGTAGAATGATAGGAATTTCGAAATTATATTGCGGAACGGTAGAGCCATCGGATGCACTAAGGTACGGCCGAGAATCAGGCAAGTTACCCTCGCACCTCTTGCAATTTTCTAAAGACAAAAAGCCGGTGGTAGTATGGAATTGCACCAGACGGTGCAACCTTCGTTGCGTACACTGTTATGCTCAATCTAGAGATATTGATTATCAGGGAGAACTAACTACCAAAGAAGGAAAAGCCTTAATAGATGACCTAGCTGCTTTTGGCGCTCCAGTATTATTGTTTTCCGGCGGCGAACCTACTATGCGAAAAGATATGCCGGAACTGGCTTTTTATGCCCGGGACAAAGGCATGCGAGCAGTAATTTCAACCAATGGAACATTAATCACACCTAAGCTTGCTAAGATTTTTAAAGATATAGAGTTATCGTATGTAGGGGTAAGTTTAGACGGGGTACGCGAGACCAACGACCGTTTTCGCGGCATGAAAGGCGCTTTCGACAAAGCCATGGAGGGTATTGCCAACTGCCAGGCCGAAGGCATCAAAGTAGGCTTGCGTTTTACAATCAACAAAAGAAATGCCCAGGATATACCGGCTATTTTTGAATTACTGCATGAGCGCCAAATTCCCAGAGTTTGTTTTTATCACTTAGTATATGCTGGACGGGGCTCGAAATTGGTAAAAGACGATTTAACCCATGAAGAATCACGCCAGGCAGTAGATAAAATTATTGATCTTACCAAGCAGTTACATGACGATAATTTTAAAGCCGAAGTCTTAACAGTTGATAACCATGCTGACGGTGCATACGTATACCTACGACTCCTAAGGGAAGACCCGGAAAAAGCCAAGAAAGTATTTGAGCTTCTGCAGATGAATGAGGGCAATAGTTCGGGGATTGGTATTGGGTGCGTTAGCTGGGACGGACAAGTCCATGCGGATCAATTCTGGCGCCACTTAAGCTTTGGTAACGTTAAAGAACGTAAGTTCAGCCAGATTTGGATGGATACTACTAATGAGGTTATGGCGGGGCTAAAAAACCGCAAGCCATTACTTAAAGGCCGTTGTAGTAGTCAAAACTGCCGCTGGCAAAATATCTGTAACGGCAACTTTAGGGTAAGAGCTGAAGCTATCTATGATGATATTTGGGCTGAAGACCCGGCATGTTATTTAACAGATGAGGAGATTAATCCGGCAACGGATTTGGAACAAATAATAATAAATGCTAATAGCTAGGTAGGGGGTGTTTAATATGGGAGCAGCATTACCCAATTGGTTGACTAACGTAGCAACATATGGCCAGATTATCAGTATTTTTGTAGGCATAATTTTTCAAATTGGTTTAATTGTCTTACTGTTTATGCTCTGGAGAGATTTACACAAATTCATTCAAGCTAAAGTTGGCATTAACAACACCAATAAGACTCAAGAAGAGGAGAAATAATGCCTTTCCCCGAGTATCGCCCCAGGCGTCTTAGAAAAAATGAAGCTTTACGAAAGCTGATTAGGGAGACCAGTTTGTCCGTTTCTGATTTAATTCAGCCTTATTTTGTGTGTTACGGCAAAGGGGTCAAAAGAGAAATTGAAGCCATGCCTGGCATCTATCAGCTTTCCCTGGATAACCTGGTAAAAGAAGCCCAAGAAGTGGAAAAACTAGGTATTTCAGCGGTTATTTTATTTGGAATCCCAGCCAAAAAAGACGAAGCTGCCAGCGAGGCTTATGACGAAAACGGTATTATTCAACAAGCTGTACGTGAGCTTAAGGCCAATACAAAGGATTTGCTTATAATTACCGACCTTTGTCTTTGCGAATATACCAGCCATGGTCATTGTGGAGTGGTTCAAGACAAAGAAGTTGATAATGACTTAACTCTGGAATTACTGGCTAAAACTGCTGTTGCTCAAGCAGAAGCCGGAGCAGATATTGTGGCTCCCTCGGATATGATGGATGGCCGGGTAGCTGCTATTAGGGCTGCTTTGGATGAAAACGGCTTTAACGATACTCCAATAATGTCTTATGCAGCCAAACAAGCTTCTGCTTTGTATGGGCCCTTTAGAGAAGCTGCCGAGTCTACCCCGCAATTTGGTGACAGGCGCTCCTATCAAATGGATCCGGCTAATGTTTCTGAGGCGCTTAGAGAGGTAGCCTTGGATATTGAAGAAGGAGCCGACATAGTAATGGTAAAACCGGCTATTAGCTGCCTAGACATAATCCGCGATGTTAAAATGAATTTCGGTTATCCTACAGCAGCTTATAGTGTAAGTGGTGAATACTCGATGATTAAAGCCGCTGCCCTAAAAGGGTGGATAGAGGAAAAAAGAGTGGTTTTGGAAATCTTAACCGGTATCAAGCGGGCCGGAGCTGATATTATTATAACTTACTATGCCAAGGCAGCGGCTAAGTGGTTAAAGACTGAAGACTGAAGACTGAAGTGAATCAACCAATAACCAATAACCAACAACCAACAACCAAACGATGTCTTCCGAGGATAATCGCCTGGGAAATAACTAGAAGCTGTAATCTGACTTGTAAGCATTGCCGGGCCTCGGCATTACATGGCCCATACCCAGGCGAGTTAACCACAGATGAGTGCTATAATCTAGTTGATGAAATAGTTTCTTTTTCTAATCCTATTATTATCCTTACAGGCGGCGAGCCCCTTTTGCGGGAAGATATTTTTGCGGTTGCCTCCTATGCTATCAAAAAGGGCTTACGGGTGGTCATGGCTCCCAATGGCACATTGGTTACCAAAGAGATAGCTAAGAAAATGAAAGAAGTCGGTATTCCAAGGATTAGTATTAGTATTGATTTTCCCAACGCAGAACAACATGACAATTTTCGGGGAGTACCCGGGGCCTTTGAAGGAGCGGTTCAAGGTGTTAAAAACGCCATAAAAGCTGGGGTAGAAGTCCAAATCAACAGCACTATCACTAAGCTTAATTATAAGCATCTAGACCAGTTGTTAGCTTTAGCAGAAGAGCTTGGAGCAGTTGCTTTTCACCCATTTTTGCTTGTTCCCACTGGCCGGGGCAAAGAGCTTGAGGAACAGGAATTGTCTCCTGAAGATTATGAAAAAACCCTTAACTGGATATATGATATGAGTGTTAAAAAACCTAAGATATTTTTCAAGCCCACTGACTGCCCTCATTATTTCCGAGTGGCTATGACTAGAAAAAAAGAATCTGGAGAGCGTCCCGCTATGAGTGGGCATCCTCATGCCAGCGGTCTAGAGACCATGACCAGGGGTTGCTTAGGCGGAATAGGGTTTTGTTTTATTTCCCATGTTGGCGATGTTCAGCCTTGCGGTTATTTTGAAGTTAAAGCCGGAAATATAAAAGAACAACCTTTCAAAAAGATATGGGAAGAAAGTAAGCTTTTTAATGAGTTAAGGGATTATTCTTTACTAAAGGGTAAATGCGGCATTTGCGAGTTTAAAAATGTCTGCGGTGGCTGCCGGGCCAGGGCCTATGAAGCTACCGGCGACTATTTAGCCGAAGAGCCATATTGTGTGTATGAGCCAAGGAAAAGCAGGCTGAAGGCTGAAGGCTAAAGGTTTGATTGGTCACATGGTGGGGACAGACATCCGTCCAATTGAGGATGCCCTGTCCCCGGTGGAGAGATGTTGGAAAAATTAGACAGACGAATACTAACTCAAATACAAAGCAGTTTTCCGGTGGTTAGCGAGCCGTACAAAGAAATTGCTACCAGGCTGCATATTGACGGCAAGCAAATCATTGCCGATATCAAACGACTTAAAAAAGACAAAATTATCAGACGTATTGGAGCTATTTTTGATTCTAGGCAGCTAGGGTATTCCTCTACATTGATTGCAGCCAAAACCGATCCAGCCAAAGAAGCCCAGGTAGCTGAGTTTGTTAACAAATTTAACGAGGTTACCCATAATTATGGGCGGGAAGATGATTACAACCTCTGGTTTACTTTAATAGCGGAATCTGAAGAAAAAATCGCTATGATCTTAAGCAAAATATCGGCATTAAAAGCGGTGCAGGATATCCGTAACTTACCAGCTAAGAATCTTTTTAAGGTAAGAGTGGAGTTTGATTTCGAGGCTTCTTCTTCGTGCACCGTGGATTCTAACATAAAAGATGTTGCCCAATTCGAATTATTAGATAAAGATACCAAGCTTATCAGATTACTGCAGGAAAACTTGCCTTTAACACAAAAGCCATTTTGCACTATCGCTAAAAAGCTAGGTTTAAGCGAGGCCCAAGTGCTAAAAAGGGTAAATGACTGGCTTGACGTCGGAGTAATCCGACGCTTGGGAGCAGTAGTTAATCATCATCAAGCTGGAATTAGTGCTAACGGAATGGTGGTTTGGCAGGTACCGGCTTCTAAGGTAAAAAAGACCGGGGAGACGATGGCTTGTTTTAAAGAAGTAACTCATTGTTATGAGAGACCAACCTTTCCTGGTTGGAAATACAACTTATATACAATGGTTCACGGCAAAAACCGTAAGGCCTGTCAAGAAATCGCTAATCAAATCTCTAAAAAAGTCCATATCAAAGACTACAAAGTAATCTTTTCTAATAAGCAGTATAAGAAAACTTCTATGAAGTACTTCGCCTAGCGCTTTTTTACTTCAAATAAGCTTTCGTTCATGCTAATCTATATGTCTTATGAAGAGCCCAAAGAGCGATATTATCAAAAAAGGAACAACCAAGGCCCCTCAGCGCTCGCTGCTTAAATCAATAGGCTTAAGCGATACCGACATTACCAAGCCTTTTATCGGTATTGTTAATTCTTATAATGAAATCGTACCGGGCCATATACATCTTAATAAGATTGCTGACCAGGTAAAAGATGGCATTAAGGAAGCAGGTGGCACCCCTTTAGAGTTTTTTACCATTGGCATTTGTGATGGAATTGCTATGAATCATGAGGGGATGAAATATCCTTTGGCTAGCCGGGGGATTATTGCTGACTCTATTGAGGTTACTGCTAAAGCGCATGCTTTTGATGCTTTGGTAATGATTCCAAACTGCGACAAAATCGTGCCAGGAATGTTAATGGCAGCGGCTCGTATCAATATACCTACCATTGTAATAAGCGGCGGCCCGATGTTAGCTGGTGTTTATAGGGGCAAAAAAGTAGACCTAAATACTGTTTTTGAAGCAGTTGGCGCTTATGAAAACGGCCAAATGAGCAGCGATGAGCTATGTGAGCTTGAGGAAGTAGCTTGTCCTGGATGCGGCTCTTGTGCTGGTTTATTTACCGCCAACTCTATGAATTGCTTAAGTGAGGCTATAGGTATGGCCTTACCAGGTAACGGTACTATTCCGGCAACTTACAAAGAGCGATACGAGTTAGCTAAACGAAGCGGCCAAAAAATAATGGAGTTGCTGGATAAAGATATTAAACCAAGGGATATCATAACTGATGATTCGCTAAAAAATGCCTTGGTAACAGATATGGCTATCGGCGGCTCGTCCAATACAATATTGCATTTGTTCGCCCTGGCTTATGAAGCAGGCCTTGAATATAGTTTGGAACTAGCAGATAAGATAAGTGCTACCACGCCCAACCTATGCCGCATACGTCCGGCTGGTGTTCATCATATGGAGGACTTAAATGCAGCCGGTGGTATACCGGCAGTTTTATCTGAGCTATCAAAAAAGCAATTACTTAATGAGAGTTGCCTAACGGTAACAGGAGAGGCCTTAAAGAATACCGTTCAAAAGGCAGAAAACAAAAATAACGAAGTAATTAGAGATATCGATAATCCCTATATGAAAAATGGCGGCCTAGCTGTTATTTGGGGTAATTTAGCACCTAATGGGGCAGTGGTTAAAAAATCAGCAGTTGCTCCTGAAATGCTAAAACATAGCGGCCCGGCCAGGGTTTTTGATAGCGAAGAGGCTGCAGTGGAGGCTATTCTAGGCAAAAAGATTAATAAAGGTGACGTTATTGTTATCCGCTACGAAGGCCCTAAAGGTGGCCCCGGTATGCGCGAGATGCTAACGCCAACTTCCTCTATTGCCGGTATGGGACTGGATAAAGATGTTGCCTTGATAACCGATGGCCGTTTCTCTGGTGCTACCAGGGGAGCATCTATTGGACATATCTCGCCGGAAGCAGCTGATGGAGGACCAATTGCTTGCGTACAAGAAGGCGATACCATTAACATTGACATCGAGGGCAAAACCCTTAATCTAGATATTACGGATGAGCAGCTAAATGAGCGCTTGGCAAAAATCAAGCCATTTAAACCAAAAATAAATAGCGGATATATGGCTATATATGCCAAATTAGTAAGCTCAGCTGACAAAGGTGCTATTTTAAAATAAGGTTGTTCGTTGTTTGAACTTGGTTGTTCGATTTTAAATGGCTTGCCCAACAACTAAGAACCAACAACTGTCAACGATTTTGAGCGAGAGAAACGAGCGATTATGAAAATGACAGGGGCAGAAATTGCCATCAAGTGCTTAGAAAAACAAGGGGTAACGGTTATGTTCGGCTATCCGGGCGGCCAAATCATGCCTTTCTACGATAAGTTGCTTGATTCTAAAAAAATCAACCATATATTAGTTCGCCATGAGCAAGCTGCAGCACATGCTGCCGATGCCTATTCTAGGGCTACCGGCAAAGTTGGTGTATGCGTAGCCACTTCAGGGCCCGGTGCTACTAACTTGGTTACCGGTATTGCCAATGCTTATATGGACTCAATTCCTATAGTTGCCATCACCGGTCAAGTTCCAACACCAGTGATAGGAACAGATGCTTTTCAGGAAGCCGATATTACCGGCATAACTTTGCCGATTGTAAAACACAGTTTTTTAGTTAAAGATATCAAGGACTTGCCTGAGGCCATCTCGGAGTCATTTTATATTGCAGGAAGCGGCCGTCCGGGGCCGGTCTTAATCGATTTGCCTCGTGACGTTCAGATTGCCGAGATGGAATACCGTTGCCCGGAACATGTTACTTTATCTGGCTATAAGCCTACCACTAGAGGGCATGCTAAGCAGATTAAGCAGGCAGTAAGAGCCATAATGGCCGCTGAACGCCCGGTAATTTATGCCGGCGGCGGCGTGGTTTTATCAGATAGTGCTTTAGAGCTTAGTAAACTGGTCGGTTTAACTAAGATACCGGTAACCACTACCTTGATGGGCAAAGGGGCCTACAATGAATCCGAGCAGCTCTCCCTGGGTATATTAGGGATGCACGGAACCCGCTATGCTAATTATGCTATTACTAATTCAGATCTCTTAATTG
>QZJE01000021.1 GCA_003599235.1 Actinomycetota bacterium
AAGCGCTCCAGGCATAGATGACTAGGACTGTCCGTCGCTGAGAAAAGCCCTGACGCATCAGCCGATGATGTATATGTTCTTTATCAGCTTTTGTAAGTGGCTTCTTGTTAATAAAACGGCGCCAGATAGCCCATCCGGCATCAAAGATGGGCACTCCCATAATAACGATAGGCACCAACAGGGCAATAGTTGCCGCACTTTTAGTAGCTGCCTGCACGGTTAGCGAGCCTATTAAAAATCCTAAAAACATGCTGCCGGAGTCTCCCATAAAAATCTTTGCCGGGTTGAAATTGTATCGTAGGAATCCCAATAAAGCTCCGCATAAGACTACCATGATAACCGCCATATTAACCTTGCCTGTTTGTATCGCCGATACATACAATGCTACTCCGGCAATGCTTACCACCCCAGCAGCTAAACCGTCGAGGCCATCGATAAAATTAACTGTGTTGGTTAAACCAACTATCCAAAAAATGGTAATAAATATTCCTAGCCAGGAAGGTATATTTATTAAGCCTCCGCCGGGACTTCCGATAAAATCAATAGTGGTGCCGAAAATTACTACAACAGATGCCGATAGTAGTTGACCGAGAAATTTAAAGCCGGGAGAGACATCAAAGATATCGTCTAGGCAGCCAAAAACAAACATCATTGAACTGCCGATAAAGATACCTAATAAATCGTAGTTTGCGTTTAATAGAAGACGGAAATTAAATGACTGGTGAGTAAGCTGCCATACCAGATAGGCAATAATTCCTAAAAAGATAGTTAAAAAGATAGTTAACCCGCCTAATCTTGGAACAGGTTTGCCGTGTACTTTTCTTTCATCTGGAATATCAACTGCTCCTAGCTTAACAGCAATTTTTTCTACTAATGGAGTTATTGCTAGAGCAATAAGAGCAGAGAAAACGAAAAGAGCTATGTGGGTGTAATAAGATGCCACTTTTCTACCCCTTCGTTCCAAATAAACGGTCGCCGGCATCCCCTAAGCCAGGAACTATAAAACCGTCCTTATTAAGAGAAGGATCTACCCCCGCTGAAAATATCGAAATGTCGGGGTGTGCTTTGTCTAACATCTCGATTCCTTTTTTTGAGGCTAGTATAGATAGGTAGCTGATTTTTTTTGCCCCGCGTTTTTTTAGCAACTTAACAGCATGAATACCGGTTCCTCCGGTAGCAAGCATGGGATCAACCACTAAGATATTGCGACGGCCTAAATTATCCAGATACTTTACATAATATTCTACAGGGACTAAGGTTTCAGGGTCTCTGTACAAACCAAAATGGCCGATTCTAGCATTTGGAAATAAATCGAGTACCCCGTCGACCATCCCTAAACCAGCCCGAAGGATAGCTACAACCGCTACTTTTTTACCAGACAATACTTTGCTGTTGATTTTTTTAAAAGGTGTTTCGATTTTTATATCTTCTATCGAAAAATCCCTTGATGCTTCATAAGCTAAAATAGTGGCAATTTCTCTTACTAGCTGCCTAAAATCCTTGCCGTTTGTGTTTTTATCCCGAAGCAAGGTCAGCTTATGTTTTATTAATGGATGGTCAACAATTGTTATCAAGTAAAGTCCTTAGTCCGCAATCCCTAGTCAACTAATTCAGAATATAATGGAAACTGGCCGGCTAGCTTTTTAACTTCTTGTCTTACTTGCCCATACAGTGTTTGGTCGCCAATGTTATCCAAGGTTTTAGCAATCAACTTGCCGATAGTCTCCATTTGTTCTTCTTTCATCCCTCTGGTAGTCACTGCCGGAGTTCCTATTCTAATCCCGCTGGTTACAAAAGGGCTAAGTGTTTCAAAGGGAATGGTGTTTTTATTTACCGTGATACTTACCTCATCTAAGGCTGTTTGAGCATCCTGGCCGGTAATTTTCTTAGATGTCAGATCCACCAAAGTTAAATGAGTGTCTGTTCCCCCGGCAACCAGCCTAAATCCAAATTGTTCCAAACTAGCAGCTATTGCCTTAGCATTTTTTACCACTTGAGTCGCATATTCTTTAAAACTGTCTTCCATGGCTTCCTTAAAAGCTACCGCTTTAGCAGCAATTACGTGCATTAATGGCCCGCCTTGAGTACCCGGAAAAACCGCTTTATCAACAGCACTGGTGTGTTCTTTATGGCATAGAATAAAGCCTCCCCTGGGGCCCCTGAGAGTTTTGTGTGTTGTGCTTGTAACAAAATCAGCCAAACCTACCGGAGAAGGGTGAACTCCCCCTGCCACCAAACCGGCAATATGGGCAATATCTACTATTAGTGGCGCTCCTACATCGTCAGCTATTTCCTTAAAACGCTTAAAATCGATAATTCTAGGATAAGCTGTAGCCCCTGTAAGAATAGCTTTTGGCTTATGCTCTTTAGCCAGCTTGGCTACATTGTCATAGTCGATAGTTTCATCATCACTTTTAACTCCGTACCAAATGAAATTATAATATTTGCCGCTTAGATTGACCGGACTTCCATGGCTTAAGTGTCCGCCATGAGCCAAACTCAAACCTAGCACTGTATCCCCTGGCTCTAAACCTGCTGCCAGATAAGCTGACATATTAGCAGTAGCCCCTGAATGAGGCTGAACGTTAGCATGGTCGGCCCCAAAAAGCTTTTTAGCACGCTCAATTGCTAAACTCTCGACAACATCTACATACTCACAACCGCCATAATATCTCTTGCCGGGATAACCTTCGGCATACTTATTAGTGAGCACTGTTCCGACTGCTTCTAGCACAGCTACAGAAGTGAAGTTCTCCGATGCAATTAGCTCGATATTATTTCTTTGCCTATTAAGTTCGGCAGTTACCGCTTTTTCAATTTCTGGATCATATTGTCTTAAAATCTTATCCAATTTATTTATCCTCTATTTTGTCTACCCTTCGCTGATGACGGCCACCTTCAAAAAGAGTCTTTAACCACACTTCTACCATTTCCTCAGCTGTTTCTGGGCTTATATAACGAGCCCCTAAGCATAGTACATTAGCATCATTATGCTCGCGGCTCAAACGAGCGCAGGTAACATCATCGCACTTAGCAGCCCTAATTCCAGGTACTTTATTTGCAGCCATGCTCATACCCACCCCGCTGCCGCATACCAATATCGCTCTATCGGCTTGGCCTTCTGATACCAGCTTTGCCGCTTTATGAGCAAAATCCGGGTAGTCAACAGAATCTGCGGAGTTAGTACCGACATCGATTATTTCGTAATCGCATAAATAGCTTTTTAAGTGCTCTTTTAGTTCGTAACCGGCATGGTCACATCCAATAGCCAATTTCATATTTGCAATAATACCATAATATCATCTACAGAAATCGGCCCTTCTCGAAGAACTTTGGGCTTGCTCGAGGTTATATCAATTACTGTAGAGGCTTGCTTTATTTCAGACTCGCCTTCATCGATAACTAGTGCTACTTGCTTTTTTATTTCTTCTTCGATATCAGAGACTTTGGTTGCAGGAGGCTCACCTGATAGATTAGCCGAGGTGGCGGCCAGAGGCTTTTTGATACTTTTTAAGATTTTTAAAGCTATCCTGTGGTCGGGTATTCGTACAGCCACCGTTTCTTGGCCACCAGTGACTTCGCCGCTTAATTTAGGGCCTTTTTTGGTAACGATGGTCAGCGGCCCCGGCCAGAAAGCCTTAGCTAACTTAATAAAACTATCACTTAATTGCGCATAACCTTCTAGGTAATTTATATCACTAACCATTATCGGCAAAGCTTTTTCTTTAGCACGGCCTTTTATTGCATAGATTTTTTCAACAGCTTTTTTGCTTGTTGCCAAACCTACAATGCCATATACAGTTTCAGTCGGCATAATTATTAGCTTTTCATCTTTTAGTGCATTAACAGCGCGCCAGTAAATATCTACTTCTGCCATTTAAGTCCTTTTTGGATTCCGGTTTTAAGAATCCGCTATCCTTAGCAATCTGGGTAACCTTATCTGCCTGGCTTTCAGCAATCTCTAGAGCTAGCAATCCTTTCTTGACTAAAAACCCGGGGGCTTGCCTGATAATCTTTTCGATAACAGCCATACCGTTATCTTCAGCAAATAAAGCCTCTTTGGGTTCAAAATCAACCACTTGTTTTTCTAGTTTATCCTGGTCTTTAAGAGAAATATAGGGAGGATTAGCCACGATGACGTTAAAGCAAGTTTTTTTATCAATTAAGCCAAATAAATCACTTATATGTAGAGTCAGCCGTTGTTCAACCTTATTAAAAATTGCATTTTCCTTGGTTAAGGCAATAGCTTTAGGATTAACATCTACGCCAGTAACTTCAACATCTTTGTTTTCCTTAACTAAGCTTAAAGCAATGGCTCCCGTTCCTACCCCAATCTCAAAAACCCTGGCTCTCTTCTTGTCCGCCAAATAATCAAGAACCAGCTCCACTAGCCCTTCAGTTTCCGGCCGGGGGATAAATACACCTTCTTTAACCCTTAGCTTAAGGTACCTAAAACCGCACTCACCGGTAATATATTGCAGCGGCTTACCCTTCAGCCGTTCTTTTAAAATTTCTCTGTACTCTGTAATTTCTTGGCTGTTAAGGGGGCGGTCATAGTTAGCATAAAGTTCCACCCGTTTTAAATTTAAAACGTGGCTAAGCAAGATTTCGGCTTCCATCCGGGCATTGTCAAACTTTTTTTCACTTAAATAGTCACTGGCTTTAGTTAATATCTGTGCTAGTTTCATAATATTCCTTGCGTCGAGGGGTGGCGCGCTTGAGGGCTCCCATTGCGCGCAAGCACTAACTGCTGAGCACAATGGGAAACAATCGCGACAGGACCCCGAGTTTAGGTTGACTTGCTTTCCAGCCTGGCCTTCTTGTCTGCCTCACTTAAAGTTTTAATAAACTCATCAAGCTGACCGTCAAGTACAGCCTCAAGGTTATGCGAAGAAAATCCGATTCGATGGTCAGTTATGCGATTTTGAGGAAAATTGTAAGTTCTTATCTTCTCACTTCTATCCCCTGTTCCTACTTGCACTCTTCTGGCCTCTGATTGCTCGGATTGTTGTTCTTCAAGCATCTGCTCATATAGCCTGGCTCTAAGTATTTTTAAAGCCTTGACCTTGTTTTGCAGCTGGGATTTTTCGTCTTGGCAAGATACGACGATACTAGTTGGTTTATGAGTAACTCTTACGGCCGAATCCGTAGTATTAACAGATTGGCCGCCAGGGCCGCTGCTTCTAAAAACATCTATTTGTAAATCATTAGGGTCGATTTCTACTTCAACTTCTTCTACTTCTGGCAACACTGCCACCGTTATAGTTGAGGTATGAATGCGGCCACCGGATTCAGTAACCGGTATTCGTTGCACCCGGTGAACACCTGATTCATATTTAAAGTGTCTGTAAGCGCCATGGCCGATTACCTCGAAAATAACTTCCTTTAATCCGCCGATTCCAATAGATGACGAACTCATAGGCTCAACTTTGTAGCCTTGTCGTTCACAATAGCGACTATACATTCTGTAGAGGTCAGCAGCAAATAAAGCAGCCTCGTTCCCACCGGCTCCCGCCCTAATCTCAACGATAATGTCCTTATCGTCATCAGGATCCTTAGGGAGCATTAAAGATTCAAGTTCTTCATCCAAAGCAGCTAACTTGTCCTTATTTTCTGCAAGTTCACTTTCTAGGTACTGCCTCATTTCCACATCTTTTTCCTCTTTAAGTAGCGAGGAAGCATCAGAAATATCAGAGCATAAAACCCGCCTTTTTTTGATTTTATTGACAATTTTTTCTAGCTCGCAATGAGCCCGGGCTAGTTTGGCATATTGCTTCTGGTCGGCAATAATTGCCGGATCACTTAATTTATTGTTTAATTCTTTGTATTCTTGCTCTTTTTGTTCTAATTTATCCTGCATTTTCTACTTCCATCACCTTTTCTAAAGCACACCTGGCAACCTCAACTTGATTATCATCAGGCTCTTTGGTTGTTAACTTCTGTAACAAAAGTCCTGGGCTAATAATAATCTTCATTAAAGTAGAATCGCGGTGAGACCGGGCAAATCTTATTATCTCATAGGAAATACCTGCGATAAAAGGTACAATCAATATCTTGCCGACCATCCTTAAGATAAAGCTTGTGGTAGGTAAAAAAGAAAAAACAATAACGGCCATGATAAAGACAATAATAATAAAAGTGGTGCCGCAAGAGGGATGAATTGTGCTGAATTTTTGAGCATTTTCTACAGTTGGCTCAAGACCGGCATCTATTGCATTTATAACCTTGTGCTCAGCCCCGTGATACTGAAAAACCCTCTTAATGTCTTTAAAAAAAGAAATTACGTAGATATAAGCAATAAAAATGCCGATTCTAATCATGCCTTCTGTTAAAGTAAATAATACATGGCTGTTTGTAAGGCGCCCGATAAAACGGGTAGCAAAATAGGGAATGGCCATAAATAAACCGATTGTTAAAGCAATAGCAGCAGCAAAAGTTAGTACTGTTTGGGTTGTTGATAAACTTTCTTCTTCTTCGCCCAAGCTGACATTGGCAGAGTAATTTATTGCCTTAAGCCCAATAACCAGCGTTTGAACCAAGTTAACTAAGCCTCTAACGATGGGCTTTTTAAGAATAGGATATTTATTGACCAGCCTGTCTATCCTTTGAGTTTTATAAGTAATCTGCCCGTCAGGCTTTCTAACAGCCACCGCCCAGTTACTCGGGCCCATCATCATAACGCCTTCTACTACTGCTTGGCCGCCAATTGCATTTTTTTCCATAAAATCACCTACGTAAGATTAGCATAACTTGATGGATAAGGGATGGGGGATAAGAATTGAGGGTGTTAAGTGTTTTCTTCTTTTTGTTCTACCTGTCCTTCTTTCTTAGGTTCCTTGTCCAGCGAAGCTTCCTCGTCCGATATACCTTCGGCATTGTCAGAATCGGGGTTGGATTCAGCCTCTGCTGCTTCCTTGTCTGCCTTAGCTTTCTTGTCCGACATAGCCTTGGCGGCGGCGGAAGCAGCGGCAGATTCTTCAGCCTTTTTTTGCTCGATTAACTTAGAGAATTTCTTCTGAAAACGCTCAACACGACCGCCGGAATCTACGAATTTTTGCTTACCCGTGTAAAAAGGATGGCATTTAGAGCAAATCTCTATCTTTATTTCAGGCTTAGTTGAGCGGGTTGTAAAACTTTCCCCACATGAACAAATTACCTTCGTTTCTCCATATTTAGGATGAATATCTGATTTCATAACTTTGTTAATCTAGCACACTATCCGGCATCATTCAAACTTAAATCTCACTTACTACTAACTACAACCTACTTACTGCTTTAATAATCCTGCTTGGTTTTAGCAATCTGTTGCAAAAACATAGAATTACTTTTTGTCTGTTTTAATTTGTCTATCAGCAACTCAATAGCAGCTGAAGGATCCAGTGAATGAAGAACAGCCCTTAGCTTCCATACATACTGGGCCTCAGTTGGCTCTAACATAAGCTCTTCTTTTCTGGTACCGCTTCTTTCGATATCGATGGCCGGAAATACCCTCTTGTCAGCCAGTTTCCTATCCAAATGGAGTTCTAAGTTACCTGTACCCTTAAACTCTTCATAAATTACTTCATCCATACGGCTTCCGGTATCAACTAGAGCTGTAGCTAAGATGGTCAAACTACCACCGTGCTCGATATTTCTAGCTGCTCCAAAGAAACGCTTTGGCGGATAAAGAGCGGTAGAGTCCACTCCACCAGAGAGTATGCGCCCAGATGGTGGAACCGTTAAGTTATAGGCTCTAGCTAAACGGGTAATGCTGTCTAATAAAATAACAACGTCTTTGCCATGCTCAACTAAGCGCTTTGCTCTCTCTAATACCAGTTCAGCAACCTGAATATGATTATCAGACGGCATATCAAAAGTCGAACTTACTACCACACCCTGAATTGAGCGCTGCATATCGGTTACTTCCTCCGGTCGCTCATCGACTAGCAAAGCGATCAAGTTCACTTCAGGATTATTAGCAGTAATAGAGTTAGCAATTTGTTTTAAAACTGTGGTTTTGCCGGCTTTTGGCGGAGAAACAATTAATCCACGCTGGCCCTTGCCGATAGGAGCAATCAAATCGATTACCCTGGGAGTAATCTCGGTGGGCAAATTTTCTAAGCGTAACCTGTCCTCTGGAAAAATCGGCGTTAGTTGTTCAAAGTTTGTACGACGGCGACTAGTTTCGGGGTCATCACCATTGATAGCTTCTATTCTTAACAAAGCATTATATTTTTCACTATCTTTTGGCTGCCTGACCTGGCCATAAACCTCGTCACCACGACGCAGATTAAAGCGCCTAATCTGAGATTGCGAGACATAAATATCATCTTCGCCAGGCAGAAAACCACTAGTCCTTAAAAATCCGTAGCCGTCGGCTAAGATATCAAGGACGCCTTTTTTGAAAAGAAGTCCTTCTTCTTGTACCTGGCGTTTCATTATCTCCAAAACAAGGTCTTGCTTTTTCATTTTTGAAGCATTCTCAACCCCTAATTCCGAAGCAATGGGCTGCAATTCAGTAAGCGTCTTTTGCTCTAGAGCCGCCCGGTTGACATCTGCTTTCTTGTCTTCTTGGCGCCTTAAGCTTCTCGTGTTTTGCGTTCTTGAAGTCGCTTCTTCTGTTTCTTTTCTTCTTATTTTGTTCTCCACAAAAATACTCCTTTAATACAGTGCTAAATGCCTGAACTTTTTTATTTAGATTTCTAGATTTATATAAACAGATTGATTTTTATTCTAAGTACAAGAGGTACGAAGATTAAGTTAGTTTTTACTTGTAACAGTTTGCAACACTTGCCAATCGCTTAAAAATTTCTCAATCCCTATATCAGTTAACGGATGTTTAACCATTGCTTTTAGTACATTAAACGGAACCGTTGCAATATCGGCTCCTACTCTAGCTGAAGCAGTTACGTGCATCGGATTTCTGATACTAGCTGAAATCACTTTGGTATTTATTCCATAATCTTTATATATTGAAACAATATCAGCCACTAAATCTACCCCATCTTGGCCTATATCATCGAGTCTTCCCACAAAAGGACTAACAAAAGCCGCTCCAGCTTTAGCAGCTAATATTGCTTGGTTGGTAGAAAAAATCAACGTCATATTGACCTTGATTCCTTTTTTAGCCAGCTTCGAAGTAGCTGCTAACCCATCTTCAAAAATCGGGATCTTGACCACTACATTAGGGGCAATTTTTGCCAACACTTCAGCTTCTTTTACAATTTCATCGCATTTCATCGATACCGCTTCGGCGCTAACAGGCCCCGATACAATGCCACAAATTTCTTTTATTGAAGCCTTAAAATCGCGTCCTTCTTTCTGACATAGCGAAGGATTAGTGGTTACTCCACTAATAATTCCTAGGGAATTAGCTTCTTTTATTTCCTCAATGTTAGCAGTGTCAATAAAGAGTTCCATAATGTTAAAGTTTAGCTTTTGCCGATTTACTTATACCTGCCATTCGATGGATTTGGTTATAGATTTCTTCCAAAACATTGGAAACAGCAGCATCCAAATTATAACTTTGAATGATCGGGATTTGATTCTTCTGCGCTAGTTCCTCTATATAATACCCTATTTTTCTAATTGTGTCGAAATTTTCTTTATATTTTGCAAAGGGACGCAGGTGGCGAGTCTCGATTCCCCGAACATAAAAGTGGCTTCTGTGCAGATGTTCGTCTTCCACTGAGATAATAATAGGTATTACAAAGGCATTTTCAAATATATTAAAATCAAGAAATCCCGGGACTAGATGAATACCTTCTAAAACCATATCCAGGTTCTCGTTGATAGCTCTTTCAATAACCGCCCTAATACCTACAGAAACAGTAGCAATTTGTTCCATAAAGCCGATTATTACCGGATCGACTTTTTGGGGAAGCGGCGTTCTTAGCGCTTTATAAGCAGTAAAAGATGATTCATATAGCGGAGGCGTTAAGTCCTTTGAAAAAACAGCTCGCATAACTTCCCTGATAGCGTCAGTTGAAACAATACGGGTTATACCTAAGCGGTGAGCCACCTCTGTAGCAATAGTAGATTTACCTACCCCGGTTGTACCCCCTACAAGTAAAATTAATGGTTTATCCAGCTTGCCTAGTGATTGCCATTTAATATATTTATCAGTGACTTCAGTAGAACTCTCCATCGTTAAAATATCAGCAGTGATACTTTTTAATTCCTCGCTTGAAACAGTAAATTTTTCATTTCTGCGCAAGTGGTTTTCTACTAATTCAGCCACATGATAGGCTTTTTTTGGTGATAAGCCGGTAACTGTTATCGAGGTAGCCAAAAGCCCTTTAGAATATGGAAAACCATACTTCTTATCGGTAATTATTATTTTCTTCTTTAAATCAATTTTTTTTGTCATACTCCTCAATTGCTTGCATAGCTATACTCAACAAATCTTCATCAAGCCGGCCATCTCCACCAACCTGGACAGCGATATTGTCTTGATAAACTACCCCGATACCCATTTCATAGCCCAGTCTGGTTACTACGTCAACTGCAGCCGCTTTTAATTCGGTCAGTAAGATATCAGCTTCTTGGTTTTTTTTGATTTCTTCTTTAAGTAGCGCTCTGTTGGTAAGATTTTTGCTGGCAAATATTACCCGGCAATTATAAGTTTTTTCAAGGTAGCTAACTATTTTTTCTAAACCCAGCCTTGCTGTCAAGGCTAAAAACACTTTTTTTTCAGATATGTCCTCTAGGGGTTTCGGCCTAAAAACTGTTAAACTGATAGGAATATCAGGCCTGACCTGCTTTATTGCTTGATAGAGGTCTTCTAATTTCTCTTTATTAACCATCGGTTCTTCAGCTAAAGTTACTACCACTTTATCAGCCAACAAAAGCCTAAAGGTTCCAAAATAGCCGTTAATATAATGTATCGGCTGATTAGCTCCTATTATTAAGATATTTTTTTGAGCTTTAATAGGAGGCAGGGTAGCACCGCTTCCCTCTAAGATAAGAAATTTGTTGGAAAGAGAATTGGCAATATTAACACCTTCTAAAACATTGGATATAAACGGAGCTCCTGCTAATCCTCCTCCGCAACGACGGCAACCAACTGTTGTCACCCTGCTGACTAAAGCATCCTCGTAGTAATCTGAGGCAGCATGCTTTCCTTTATTGGATTCCTTTAGAAGAAAATCTGAGTCGATTTTTATTTCATCGCCTTTTAAAACTTCCGGCTCGGTAGGCCCTCCTCTGCCCATTGCAATTACACAGGGATCAAACCCCTCTTGTACTAGTAAACGGCTGATGTAGGCTGAAACAGCTGTCTTTCCTACTCTTTTACCAGTTCCCATAATTGATATGGAGGGTTTTTCAGTAATGTCATGAAAGATAGGCGGACTAAACTCAAAATCAGCCCCGATATATTTTGCCCCAAACTTTAGGGTGTGGCTAGCTAGTTGCAGTCGTTTATTGTAATCAAGAACCGGCTCATCGCTTAAGTCAATTACAACTTCCGGCTTATAAGTATCGAGGGCTTTTTTAAGGCTGTCCAAAGCCTCTTTTTCTTTTACTACCTCTACCCCTAGTATCGATAAATCGCTATCATCGGCAATTTTTTCGGTACCACCAACAAAAACAGCCGCTAGCAAATCATACCCTTGATTTCTTATTTCCCCTAAAGCCTCAGCGATTACCGGTAGATAATGCTCTCCATCAACTAAAGCTATAGCAGTTCGTTTTTTGCTCAATGATTCTCCTTAAGTCAATTATTAACCGAGAGGTGGCGTGCAAGAGCTCGTTAAATGTTTCCGGTTTCAGCTGGCTCCTCAATCCCTTTGACAATCAAACTCCTAAGCCTTGCCCGGCGCCATTTTAGATAGTGTTTACCTTCACCAGCCTTTTCGAATATGGCCATGGTATCGCGCTCGCCATAAGGATACTGACGATGTATAGAAATTGTTTTACCGGAAATCTCGTAGATATTGTAACTTGGCTTGATGTTGCCTCTCAAACGCAATGTCGAGCATGTAGCAGCGGTAGTAACTACCATATTCTCAAATCGCCAGGACCAGGGAACATGCTTATGACCGGAAATACTCATATCGACATTGCAATCTAGCAATACCTCTAACACATCTGCAGCATCATTAATAGTGCTGCGTTCTCGTCCAGTTCCTGGGACCGGAAGTAAGTGGTGATGGATAGCAAAAATCCTTACACCATCACTTTCACTAAATTGCTCTTTTACCCATTCATACCTTTCCCGGCCGATACTTCCTGTATCTAAGTCAGGCTCGCTGGAGTCCACAGCAACTATTGTTAAGCCTTCGACTTTCAAAGACAGATTCCTGGGACCAAACAAATCTTCGAAATGAACGTAACCTACATTCCTGGAATCATGATTTCCGGGAATAACAACCTTGTGTTTAACCTCAATTCTGTCAATGAAGGCTTTAGCTGTCGTAAACTCCTGCTTAAAGCCCATTGTAGTAAGGTCGCCTGTCACAATTAAAACATCGGGTTTTAAGTCATTTAGTTCTTTTACCACTCGGGTAAGCAAGTTATTAACAAAATACTGAGAACCTGTATGGATATCGGTTATATGAGCTATTTTTATCGATTTGGTCATATTGCTGATTTATCTTTGTTTAATCTGATAAGGCTCTTTAAATAAATCCGAAGATATGTTTACTTTTATCTTACTTAAGCTCCCTATCAAATCAACAATTCCGGGTTTTTCATATTCTACGACTTCGGGCTCACCCTTAATCTTTCCCAATTTGGCCGCAAGTCTAAGTGCATCTTCATAATTGCCGATTTTATCGATTAGTTTAAGCTTTAGCGCTTCGGTTCCGGTATAGACTAAGCCGTTTGCCAGCTTAGTAACTTCTTCATTGGAAAGTCTTTTTGAACGGGCTTTTGCTACATCATCGATAAATTGGCGATAAATAATATTGGTTTGCTTTTGAAGGATTTGCCTTTCTTCGGCCGTGAGTTCTCTAGATGGATCACCTAGAGTCTTATACTTACCCTCTTTTATTATTTCAAACTTAATACCTAATTTATTGTATAGCTCTTTATATATCGGTATTTCCATAAACACTCCGATACTTCCAACCAAAGAAGAAGGATTAGCTACTATTTGCCTGCAAGGGGCGATAGAGTAATATGCTCCCGATGCCCCCACATCGCTGATGGTAGCCACAATAGGTTTTTTCTTGGCTGCTCTTTTCATGGAAGAATATATTTCTTGGCTAGCCGCGGCTGAACCTCCAGGGCTGTTAACTCTAACTAAAATAGCTTTGACTGATGAATCTTCTAAGGCCTCTTTGAGTTGGTCTTGGATTTTTTCAGGAAATGTAGCCTGGCCCCCGTCAAGCAATCCACCATCAGAGCCTGAACCGACTATTACCCCATCAATACGTATCACAGCAACATTTGCAGACGAAAAAAACGGGGTTTTTTGCTTTTTGCTGATAAAAAAATAACTAATTATTGCTGCGCCGTAGCAACTTAGCAAAAGCAGGATAATAACAATTGAGATGATAATTAAGCGGCGCTTAGATTTGTTTTTATTAGGAGCTTCGTCGCTTATTTTTTACCTACTTTCTTAATTATTGCCTCGTAGGCCTTTAGGTAATCTCCAGTCATGCGGGCTATACCAAAACGCGCAACGGTATGGTCGCGACAATCTTGGGGATTAATTTGGTCGATTTTTTTAACCGCTTCCACCATCTCATCATTAGTTTTAACAATAAAACCAGTCTTGCCATCTTCAACTAGCTCCGGCAAAGATCCGTAAGGAAAAGATATAACCGGTGTACCGCAAGCCATAGCTTCAGGAATAACCAAGCCAAAGGGCTCTGGCCACTGCAGGGGAAAAATAAAACCCTTGGCTTCGGCAAACAACTTTCTTTTTTCTTTCTCGCTTATTTCGCCCTTGTAGATTATCTGCTTATCATCGATTTTGGGATGAACGTGGGCTTCAAAAAACTCTGTGTCACGGCCTGGATCAATTTTGCCGGCCATTATCAACTTAACGCCGGCTTTTTTAGCAATGTCTATAACCACATCACTACCTTTATCTTTATTGATACGGCTAATGTATACAAAGTAATCTTTTTTATTTGCTTCAAAGGGATAGCTATCGGTATCAATTGCATTATAAATAGTGGAGATATAATTCAGCTCAGGCGCTGGCTTACGCTGCTCATCACTAATAGAATTATAAAAACAAGCATTTTTGTTGCGTTTAAAAAAGGGTGTATTGATGTCTGTAAAGATACCGTGCAAGGTGGTTAGCACGGGAGTCTTTACAAAATTAGCCAGCGTTACTCCCGAATATCCGGCATGATTCTGGATAATATCGAACTCATCAGCCCTATGAAAGGCAGCCCCAACATGCATTAAATCCGGTACGGGATTTCCCAAATATTGCCTGGGAGCCGCAGTGTGGAAAACATATGATAGCTTTGCTTTAGTTTTGGCATCTCCTGTGGCAAATAATGTAACTTCGTGGCCTTGCCTGACTAATTCTTCGGTTAGTAATGAGACTACTAATTCGATTCCCCCGTATTTTCTGGGTGGTACTCGTTCCCAAACGGGAGCAACTTGAGCTATTTTCATAGATCCTCCTTGTTTAATAGTAAGTATATCAACTCATGGGCCGGTTTTAAACCAAACAACCCTTTTTTCGCTTCTTCTTCACTAAAAACCGTTGTGTTATCAGCTTTGACTCCTTGGCCGCTTATTAGAAAAGGCACTGGCTCATTACCATGTGTTTTTGACGATATTGGAGTGTAATGATCGGGCAACAAAAGAACATTTTTATCTAAAAAACAGTTAACTATCTTTTTATCGAAATCTTCGATACTTTTTATTTTTTGTTGGATGTCACCTACATGGCCGGCTTCATCAGGAGCTTCGACATGAATAAAAACCAAGTCATTTTCCTCTAAGGCCTTTAAACCATATTGCGCTTTTGCCTGGTAATCAGTGTCATAATAGCCTGTGGCTCCCGGTACTTCGATTACTTTCATATCTGCCATCCTGGCAATTCCCTTTAGTAGATCAACAGCAGAAATAACTGAGCCACAGATATTATGCAGACTAGTAAAACTAGGATAAGCTTTATAGTAGCCTTGCCCCCATAACCAAATACTATTCGCCGGGTTTTTGCCCTGGGCTCTTCTTTTAACATTTATCGGATGGTCTTCTAAGAGAGCACGGGAATCATTGATTAATTTCCTCAGAGGCTGGCTACCACCCCCTTGGGGTAAATATTGCGTAATTTCTTCACCAGTTATGTCATGAGGAGCACTGCACTTGAGATCCTTAAATCCATCAGTAAAAATAGTTAGGTGGCGATAGCTGACACCTAAGAAAAAAGACAGATCCTTAGTTCCTAGGTTTTCTTGCAGATGATTAATTAATTGCTCTGCTTCCTGTGTAGTAATATGGCCGGCACTATAATCTACCATTTTGTCATCTATTATTGTCACTAGATTACAACGAAAAGCCCATTGATTTTCTTTGAGTTCAATTCCGTGATAAGCAGCCTCTAGTGGGCCGCGGCCGATATAATACTTCTTAGGATCGTATCCTAAGATACTTAAATTAGCTACATCGCTTCCGCTTAGAAAACCCTGTGGTATTGTTTGAGCACGCCCTAATTTCCCTTTTTTAGCTAAAAAATCCATGTTAGGAGTATAAGCGGCTTGAAGCGGAGTTTTTCCTTTTAATTGCTCTAGAGGATAATCAGCTGCTCCGTCAGGAACCAGAATTGCATATTTCATCAGAAAATGGCTTTTTCAACTGCTTCTAAAGTTGCTTTAGTTTTGACAATATTGCCAGTAACTTTGATAGCTGTATCCGGATCTTTTAGGCCGTGACCAGTTAACACGCAAACTGCTGTCGATCCTTTTTCTGCTTTACCTTCTTCTACCGCTTTGATAAGGCCTGCTACCGATGCCGCTGAGGCCGGTTCACAAAAATAGCCTTCGCTTGAAGCAATCTTTTTGTAAGCATTTAAGATGTCTTCATCGTCTACCATATCGATATAGCCACCCGATGATGAAGCTGCTTCCTTAGCTTCCTGCCACCTTGCAGGATTGCCGATTCTAATAGCTGATGCAATCGTCTCGGGGTGCTCTATCGGATGACCTATAACGATAGGAGCAGCTCCGGCAGCTTGATAGCCGACCATCTTAGGAAGATTATCAATCCTTTTTAATTCCTTATACTGCTTAAATCCCATCCAGTATGCAGTAATATTACCGGCATTTCCCACAGGGATAAATAAGTAATCGGGCGAGCCTCCTAATTGATCGCATATCTCAAAAGACGCCGTTTTTTGGCCCTCAAGCCGGTATTTGTTTATGGAATTAACCAAAGAGATATTGTGTTTATCGGTTATTTGCTTAGCAATTGATAAGGCATCATCGAAATTGCCGTCTATAGCAATTACCTTGGCCCCATGGACTAAAGCCTGGGCTAATTTGCCAAAAGCGATTTTTCCTTCTGGAATAATCACATAGCAATTAAGCGATGCCCTGGCTGAGTAAGCAGCCGTTGAAGCAGACGTATTGCCGGTTGAGGCACAAATTACCGCCGGAGCACCAGTTGCCTTAGCCATCGACATAGCCATGGTCATACCACGATCTTTAAAGCTACCCGTTGGATTTAGCCCTTCTAATTTAAAAAAAACATTTAGCTCTAGCTCTTGGCTAAGCTTAGTAGCTTTTAACAGTGGAGTATTGCCTTCCAGCAAGCTTACAATGGGAGTATCAGCATTAACCGGCAATAGCTCTTTATATTTTTCAATAATACCTTGATAATCCTTAATTCTTATCCCTTATCCCTTATCCCTGCGAACGCAGTGAGCTTATCCTTCTACTCTAATCACATTATTAGTTTTACTTACTTCGTCTAAGCTGTTGATAAGCATAAGAGCTGCCCGCAGATTTTTCTCCTTGGTTTGGTGAGTAATAAACACCAAGTCGGCCAGCTTGCCGCCATGGCCTTTTTGAATAACCGAGCCGATGCTTACCTGTTTATCGCCAAAAACTCTAGCAATCTTTGCCAAAACACCTGGTTTATCAGCTACTTTCATCCTTAAATAATAACTGCTTATTATTTGCCCTACCGGCATAACCTGCTTTTTATTATAACAAGTGCATTTCATCTTACCGGTACGACCATCGATAATATTGCCCGCGATATCGATAATGTCTCCCACAACAGCGCTAGCGGTAGGTTTTCCCCCTGCTCCTTGACCAAAAAACATCACTTCGCCAACAGCATCGCCTTCGACAAAAATAGCATTATATACATCACTAACAGCTGCCAGCGGATGACTAACTGGAATCATTGTGGGATGGACTCTAACATCTAGACCTTCCTTGTTTTCTTTAGCCAGGGCAATAAGTTTAATAACATGATTCATATCTCGGGCATATTCGATATCTTGTGGCTTAATAGCTCTTATTCCTTCAGTAAAAACTTGGTTAGCCACTACCCGGCTATTAAAAGCAATTGAGGCTAGAATCGCGATTTTGGCGGCCGCATCATAGCCATCTACATCGGCTTTCGGGTTAGCTTCAGCGTAACCCTTTGCTTGGGCTTCGCTTAAAGCCTGCTCGAAGAAAGAACCCTCGTCCGCCATTTTTGTCAAAATATAGTTAGTGGTGCCGTTAACAATACCCATTACTTTAATTATCCTGTTAGCCGCTAATTCTCTTTTTAAGGGTCTGATAATAGGAATACCGCCACCAACACTGGCTTCGAAATATATATCTACATCGTTTTTAGCTGCCGTATCAAAGATTTGCTTACCGTAATTAGCCAGCAACTCTTTATTTGCCGTAACAACATGTTTTTTATTCTTTAATGCCTTAAGAATTAGGTCTTTAGCTGGATTAATGCCTCCCATTAGCTCAACTACAACATCAATTTCTGGATTATTAACAATAGACAATACATCGGTAGTCAACAACGACTTAGGTACTTTAACCAGCCTTTTTTTATTTAGACTTTTAACAGCGATTTTTTTGATAGCAATTTTAGCGCCTACTCTTTTTACATAATCCGACTTATGTGAATTAAGAACCGAGTAAGTACCGCTACCGATAGTACCTAGCCCTAATATGCCAATATTGATTTGTTTTTTCATAGCCTCTCCATCAATCCTTCAGCCTTCAGCTCTTAAGCCTTCAGCCTTTTATCCAATCTTATTAAATCTTCTAGGCTCTCTCTAGCAATAAGTTCTTTTACCTGTCCATCTTTTACAATCACTACTGCCGGTTTTCTTTGGCGATTATAATTATTAGCCATTACATAACCATATGCCCCGGTGGCAGGAGTACAGAGAATATCTCCCATTTCTACTTCGGGCAGCATAGCATCCTTTATCAATACATCCCCTGATTCGCAATGCTTGCCGGCAATAGTTACCTTTTGGCTTGCCTTGGCTTTGGCTTTGTTGGCTAAGAGTGCCTCGTATTTAGCATCATATAGCATTGGACGTAAGTTATCAGACATCCCTCCGTCAACAGATACAAAGGTTCTAATCCCCTTAATTTCCTTAATGGTCCCCACAGTATAAAGTGTAACACCGGCTGTTCCTACAATCGACCGGCCCGGCTCTACTAAAATCTTCGGCTCCTGTAAATTTAGTCTATTTGCTTGCTTTGTCACTGCTTTAGAAATTACTTTAGCATATTCTTCAACAGTGGATGGCTCATCATCAGCATGATATTTAATACCTAAGCCGCCGCCAATATCTAGCTCACGCATAACAAAACCGGTTTTTTCATTTAAAGTTTTAGCAAACTCCATTATCACTTCAACAGCTTTAGAAAATGAACGGGTGGCAAATATTTGAGAGCCGATATGGGCATGCAGTCCGCTTAGGTTAAAACAATTATTCTCTAATGCTTTTTTTACTGCCAGAGTAGCTGCCCCTCCTAAGCTAAAACCAAATTTTGAATCCTCTTGACCAGTTTGAATATATTCGTGAGTGCTGGCTTTAATCCCTGGAGTTATCCTTAGATATATTTTTTGTTTAACACCTCTATTGTTGAGCAGCTCCTTTAGCCTGCTAAGCTCCATAAAGCTATCTACGACAATAATTCCTACTTTATTGTCTACAGCTAACGCTAACTCCTCATCTGTTTTGTTATTCCCATGAAAATAGATTTTATCCGGTGAGAATCCGGCTTCTAAAGCTGTATATAGCTCACCAGCTGAAGACACATCAATCGACAGACCTTCATTATTGACCAACTGACAGATGCCTAGACAAACAAAAGCCTTACTGGCATAAATAACTTCACTGTTACTCTTAAGTCCCAAAAAGCTATTTTTGTAAAGCCTGCATTGACCCCTTAAAGTATCCTCATCGTAAACAAACAAAGGTGTACCATAATTAGCGGCTAGAAGAGCTAAATCACAACCGCCAATTTCTAAATGCCCATTTTTGTTTACTTTACTGGTTGAAGGAAGAATCATATAAAAAAGATTAACACAGCTGTAAGCTGTAAGCCATAAGCCGCGTTGAAACAAATATCTAACTGTATGTTTAATTGTTTAGCTTATAACTTACAGCATATAGCTTACAGCCGATTACAGGTTAATAACGTTTCCGCTATGGTTGCGCTCGATAGTAAGCACTTCTTTAAAAGCATCTACTAATTGCGGATCGAATTGAGTTCCGGAATTAGCTTTAATTTCATCAAAAGCCCTTTTATAATTCATAGCTTTGCGGTAAGGACGACTGGAAACCATAGCTTGGAAGGCATCACAAATCGCAATTAGCCTGGCCAAATAAGGAATAGTCTCACCAGATAAACCATGAGGGTATCCTTTCCCGTCAAAGCGCTCATGGTGGTGAAGAATTATTGGAAGAGCTTTTTTAAAATGCTTGGAAAACTTTAGTATTGAAACGCCAAGCAAGGGATGCTGCTTTACTTGCTCATACTCTTTTTTCGATAATCTGGTAGGTTTAAGTAAAACGCTATCGGAGATACCAATCTTGCCGATATCATGCAGTAGCGAAGCTACTTTAAGCTCCTCTACCTGGGCCTCCCGCAAGTTTTGTGTCTTAGCCAACAGTAAGGAAAGTCTTGATACTTCCGAGCTGTGACTTCCGGTATAGTTATCTCTTAAATCAACTGCAGTTATAAGAGTTTGGATAGCACTTAAATCAGCATTTTGAGCAATCCTCTCTAAACGTTTCGAGTCAAATTGAATAGTAGATAAGAGCGCCGGACTATAATAGCAGTAGCGGTTTTTGCCGTCTTGTTTGGCTTGATACATTGCCAGATCGGCCGCCTTAAGCATCGAAGATGGAGTGGTAGCTGCCTTGGGATATATGGCCACTCCCATAGAAGCAGTAATTACTGGCTTAGTATCAAATCCGAATAGCATCATTTTTGAAGTCTTGGTAATGATTTTCTTAGCAACCGAGATTGCTGCTTTTTCGTCTGTTTCGGGCAGTAAAAGCACAAACTCGTCTCCGCCATACCGGGCATAAAAATCAGAATCACGCAGATTTAGCCGTAGTAAATCGCTAAATTTCCGCATTACAAAATCGCCTGCTTCGTGACCATAAAAATCGTTGATATCTTTGAGATTGTCTATATCTATCATCATCAAGGCGAACTCTAAACCGCCTCTTTGAGAGCGATGAATTTCCTTATTTAGGATCTCTACAAAATAACGGAAATTGTATAATCCGGTTAGCCCATCGGTTCTTGCTAAGCCAATCGCCTGCTTATGAAGCATAGCATTCTCTATAGCTACTCCGAGTTGACCACCTATTGACTCTAAAAAATTTAAATCATGGGTTCCAAATACTCGTTTCTCTTTAGTAAATAAAGTTAATGTACCCAACAAGCGGTTTTTTGATTTAAGGGGAATATTTACAATCGAGGCAATCTTTTCTTTTTTAGTACAATCTAGAACTGTTTTGTTAGGGGTTATATCCTCAATAGCATAGGGCTTGCCTTTTTTCAGAGATAGCCAAGGACTTCCGATTCCAGGCTCTAACGTTTTGACAGCTTTTACCAGTTCCTCACTTAGTCCCCGGTGAGATTTCAAAACCAAGTGGTTGTCCTCATTAAGCAAGAAAAAGCCAGCCATGTCGAAACGCAATAATTCAATAACTTTGTCTAAAGCTGTATCTAACAAACGATCCAGGTCAAGATGTTGACATATGGCATGAGAGATAGAATTAATTACTTTTAATTCACGATTACTTTGGACAATCTGTTGTCTTAGTATTTTGTTATTGGTTATATCTTTGCCGATTCCAAGGCCGGCAAAAATCTTATTTTTTTCATTTTTTAAAGGGGCAAAGTCAAGAGCAAAGACCTTCTTTTTCTTGTTGAAATCAATTATTACTTGCGACCTGAATGGCCGTTTGCGCGATAGCATTTGGTGGAGCTCACATTGAGCTGAGCCTTTTCCTTTACAGCTAAAAACTTGATAACATTTTTTGCCTTCGCAATCTTTTAAACCTAAGACTTTTTTGAAGTAATCGCTAATAAAAACGAGGTTATAATCTGTATCGATAGCATAAACTGGATAACTTGCAGAAGAAAAAATCGATTTAAGGTTTTCCGATAGCGGATGCCCTTCCATCTTTTAAGCCCCCAGACTCTACACTACTAATTTTACCAGAATTATACAGTTTTGTATAGTAACTAAGAGCGCTTTATATTGGGTAAAAAGTACCTAAATGATGCCTAAATATTGTTATCAGTCGCTTATAAATGATAAAGAAAATAGCGGGATATTTTGTGATTTTGATGGTACCCTTACCCGTATTGCTCCCTCGCCCTCTTTAGTCCAAATAGATTCTCTCACAATAGAGACGCTTAAACATTTGATTGCTAAATACAAAGTAGTTTGTATAGTAAGCGGCCGGCCGGTAAATAATCTAAAAGGCTTTATTAACATACCGGGGCTGGTTTTAATAGGTAATCATGGAGCAGAAATACTAGAAAGTAACCAACTTGTTATCTTAAGTAAAGCTAGAAAAGCTAGCGCAAAAATAAAGATAGCTAAGAGGGAGCTTGAAAAGATAGTTAATAAGGGCATTAATCTAGACTATAAAGTCTATAGTTTAGCCATACATTACCGGCAAGCACAAAATGAAGACCAAGCCAAACAGATAATATTAGAAGCTCTCAAGAATCTTGATCTTTCTGATTTAGTGCTTAACCAGGGGAGAAAGGTGTTTGATTTAAAACCACAAGGGATAAATAAAGGTGTTGCGGTTAAGAAGCTGATTAAGAAGCACCATCTAAAAAAATGTTTATATATTGGGGATGATACCACCGATTTAGATGCATTTAGAAAGATTAAGTCCTTAAGAGGGAAAGGAATTATTAAGGGATATATTATAGGAAAATTATCCTCAGAAGAAGTAAGCCCCCAAATAGCTAAAGAGTCTGATTTTCAGGTTGAAACGGTTGAGGAGGTTGAGGAAGTACTTTGTCAGCTAGCTTAATTACCCCTTGCCCGTTGACCATTGACCTGAAATTAAGAGCCGGCGATAGGAGTCGAACCTACAACCTGCCGCTTACAAGGCGGCTGCTCTGCCATTGAGCTACACCGGCACTTTTTACAGCTCCTTAATACTTATCCCTTATCCCTAAAGCCCTTTGGGCTTTATCCCATTCCAACTTTTTGGGCTTGTTGTAAGCTTTTGCCTTCAGTTTGCAAAGCAGGGGCAATCACTACTTCGGTTTTCTGAAAAGCTTTAATATTTTCATAACCGCAAGTCGCAAGGGATGTTTTTAGGGCGCCAAAAAGATTAAGGGTACCGTCATTTTCCTTAGCCGGCCCTAACAATATCTCTTTTAGGGGAGCTTGCTTATCAGTCTTGACCCTTGTTCCTCGAGGCAATTCCGGATGAAAAGTAGCCATTCCCCAGTGATATCCTTTGCCGGGTGCCTCAGATGCTCTAGCGATAGGTGAGCCAATCATTACCGTATCAGCACCACAAGCTATGGCTTTAGCAATATCACCGCCGGTTCTCATTCCGCCATCAGCGATAACATGTACATATCGCCCGGTCTCTTCTAAATACATTGCCCTGGCAGCTGCTACATCAGCAATAGCAGTAGCTTGAGGAACCCCAATTCCTAATACCCGGCGGGTAGTACAAGCATGCCCCGGGCCAACCCCGACTAAAACTCCTAAAGCACCTGTTCTCATCAAATGAAGAGCAGTAGAGTACGAACAACACCCTCCTGCAATAACCGGAACATTAAGAGACGAAATAAAGTTATTTAAATCTAGCGGTTTTCTAACTTGGCTTACATGTTCGGCACTAACCACTGTTCCCTGAATAACTAAAATATCTAATCCGGCATCAATTGCTGTTTTGTAATGCTGCTCTACTCTTTGAGGCGTAAGCGAGGCTGCTACAACAACGCCACTATCTTTTATCTCCTTTATCCGTTTAGCAATCAGCTCGTCTTTTATAGGCTCTTTATATATCTCTTGCAAACCATTAGTTGCCACTTCGTTAGAAAAAGAAGCAATTTTATCAAATATTTTGTCGGTGTTTTCGTATCTTGTTTGCAACCCCTCTAGATTTAGAACACCTAGGCCTCCCAATTTTCCTATGTTGGCTGCAGTCTTTGGGGACACCACCCCATCCATCGCTGAAGCTAAAAAAGGCAATTCAAAACTGTACTTACCGAACTTCCAGCTAATATCAACTTCTTCGGGATCGCGCGTTCTTCTTGAAGGAACGATGGCAATATCATCGAATCCATAAGTTATTCTGCCTTTTTTGCCTTTTCCAACTTCGGTTTCCAAAATATCTACTCCTATCTATCGTGGTTACGGCCCACAAAAATGATGAATGAACGAAAATATAACACAAAAATTCAAGTTTTTGAAGCTAGCTACCGATAATAAATCTACAATCACTTAGAGTAAAGGAGTTAAGTATGGTCTGCCCCCGTTGCGGTTGGATTATGAGGCTTCTAAATATTAGGGAGCACATCCGTTATTCGGATGAATTATACCAGTGTAAATGCGGAACAACTCATTTGCATATTGTCCCTAAAGGCTCCAGGCAGGAGTTACAGCCTTATTTGATAGAGCAAAAAAGAGTAACAATTTGATGGAATCACAGGCTATCAGAAGTAAAAAAGCCCCCGTTAGGGGGCTTTTTTTATTACATCATTCCCATTCCGCCACCAGGTGGCATAGGAGGCATTGCTGCTTTTTCATCTTCAGGCTTTTCAGCTACTGCAGCCTCAGTAGTTAATATAAGGGAAGAAATACTAGCGGCATTTTGCAAGGCACTTCTGGTTACCTTAGCCGGATCGATAATTCCTTCCTTAACCATATCAACGTACTTGCCGGTAGCAGCATTTAAGCCTTCACCGTTTTTAAGGGTTTTAACTTTCTCTACTACTACACTACCTTCAAAACCGGCATTGCCGGCAATTTGCCTTAGCGGCTCTTCAAGAGCTTTTTGGATAATATTTGCTCCTGTTTGCTCATCAGCATCTGTTACTTTAACTTTCCCAATACCTTTACTGGCCCCAATTAAAACAACGCCGCCTCCGGCAACAATGCCTTCTTCAACAGCGGCTCTGGTGGCAGCTAAAGCATCTTCTATACGATGTTTCTTCTCTTTAAGCTCTGTTTCAGTTGCAGCACCTACTTTAATCACTGCTACCCCACCAGAGAGTTTAGCTAGTCTTTCCTGAAGCTTTTCTTTATCAAACTCAGAATCGCTATTTTCTATCTCTGTTCTTATTTGGCTGATTCTGCCTTTAATAGCTTCGGTGTCTCCTTGGCCTTCAACTACAGTGGTGTTTTCTTTGTCTACTTGAATCTTACGAGCCCGGCCTAGCATATCCATAGTGACATTTTCTAGCTTTAGGCCAAGCTCTTCTGTAATTACTTGTCCGCCGGTAACAATGGCGATATCTTCAAGCATTGCTTTTCTTCTATCACCAAAGCCCGGAGCCTTAACAGCAACGCAAGTAAAGGTTCCCCTTATTTTATTGACCACTAAAGTAGCCAAAGCTTCGCCTTCTACATCTTCGGCAATTATCAGTAAGGGCTTGCCAGCCTGCATTACTTTTTCCAATACCGGCAGTAAATCAGCTACAGCCGTTATTTTTTGGTTGGCAATCAAGATATAAGGATCTTCTAAAACGGCTTGCATTCTATCAGGATCAGTTACCATGTAAGCTGAAAGGTAACCTTTATCGAATTGAAGTCCCTCAACAACATCTAATTCAGTCCCCAGAGTTTGGGATTCCTCAACAGTGATAACCCCGTCTTTTCCTACTTTTTCCATAGCGTCAGCAATTAAGTTACCGATTGTTTCATCAGCTGCCGAAATAGAGGCGACGTTAGCGATTTGCTCACGCGTCTCAATGGGCTTGCTAACACTTTGGATTTCGTTAACAGTAGCTTCTACCGCTTTATCGATTCCTCTTTTAAGTGCTAGCGGATTAGCTCCTGCTGCCACGTTTCTTAAACCTTCACGTACAATCACTTGAGCTAACAACGTAGCAGTGGTGGTACCGTCTCCGGCTACATCGTTAGTTTTGGTTGCTACTTCCTTAACCAATTGAGTGCCGAGATTTTCAAAGTGGTCTTCCACTTCAATTTCTTTTGCAATAGTTACTCCATCATTAGTAATGGTAGGAGTACCAAACTTGCGGTCTAGAACCACATAGCGGCCCTTGGGGCCAAGGGTTACTTTTACCGCATCAGCCAGTTTATTAACACCGGCTTCTAAGCTGCGTCTTGCATCTTCATTGTATTTAAGCTCTTTTGCCATACATTTCCTCCTAATTATTAGGCACTAGGCACTAGGCACTAGGCACTGATTTATTGAACTATAGCTAGAATATCTTTTTCTTCCAGCACTAAATATTCTTGATCGCCGACTTTTACGTCAGTTCCGCCATATTCGCGGTAGATTACTTTATCGCCCACTTTTACTTCTGGAGCCACTCTCTTGCCGTCTTCAATGCGGCCTGGGCCGATTGAAATTACTTCTCCCTGCAAAGGCTTTTCCTTAGCAGTTTCTGGAAGCACGATACCGCTTTTGGTTTTTTCTTCGGCTTCCAACCTTTTGATTACTACTCTGTCACCTAAAGGTTTTAGTTTCATATTTTTCCTCCTTTATTATCTCTTGTTGGCACTCTCATCTATCGAGTGCTAATTACCAAAAATCAATTATAGTAAACACAGGTTTGATGTCAAGTAGTAGTTACCCATTAAGCAATCGGTTAAACCTACATTCCAACAGCTTCGAGACAGACCTCTTTTTCGCCTTGGCTACCGAAATCTACTAAGACGATTTGCTGCCAAGTACCTAAATCCAGACGCCCATGAGTAACAGGTATGCTAAGAGACTGGCCTAGAAAACTAGCCAGGAGCTCCCCTTTTGCTTGCTCCGGCTGGTCTTTAACCAGGCTCGATAAAAAATCAGCCGTGTCCATGAGTAACGAGGTTTCATATTCAATAGTAGTGATGGCGGTTCTTTCACTAACCGAACTAGCTAGAACAATACCGTCTCTAACTCCAGTATTTTTAATAAAATCGTCGATTACGGCACTTAAGTCCACAATGTCAATCCATCCGTTGGTTTTAACCGGCAATTTAGCATTTGATACGTTCAAATTATTTACACCTCCAGTGGCAAACTTACCTGCTGCCCCCATATCAATCCTTCGGCTTTTTCGGCCGGCCGTATTTTCTAATAAATATGGCTTTAACCCAGTGGCCATTTTTGAATTAGCCACCGGTATTGCTAAGTCAGTTTTTAACAATGTTGAGCGCAGATGGGCAAAAGCATTACCGGGATGACGGTGACTTCTACTATAGGGGATAGCCCCCGCTACATAATCCTCAAAAACCGACTTATTTCCATCTGCCAAAAACACCAAAGCACCGGTACTGCCGATAGAAAAAAGATTAATGATTCCTTCAACCAATTCTGACTCAGCAATAAAGACAGCCACTTGCTCTTCAAGACTAAATAAATTAGCCGGACCATAAGCCGGTATAATTACAGAATTAGTTTTCATCCCTTAATCCTCATCCCTCATTCCATAACGTCAACAGGGCATCCAATCGGCACCAATGGGTACAAGTCCACTATCTCCTCGTTAGCAACCCTAATACATCCATGGGAAGCCCAGCTGCCGATAGAGCCTACTTTAGCAGTACCATGAATAGCCACTCCGGTAGCGTTTAAATACATAGCTCTTACCCCTAATGGATTATAATATCCGGGAGCAATATAAGGCGGCATACTAGCTGCCCAGCCGCTCCTGGGGTTATACCAGGCCGGCATGACGTCCTTGCCTTCTATTTTCCAATGGCCCAATGGGGTAGGATAAGCCGGCTGGCCGACTGCTACCGACCACTTCTTAAATAACTTCCCTTTCTTATAAAGATATAACTTAGCCTCAGAACGACTGATGACAATCTTGGTAGTATCGGCACTGAATTGCCAGCGCTTATTATTTTCATTTCCAGCAATGTCTATTACACGCAGCACCGCCTCGTGCTTACCATCTGCGTTTACCTGCGCCTGTCCATATAAAGTGTTTGTTTTCCTATCAAACATAGATTCAACCGGCTTGTTATCTAATCCGATATAAGCATGAGCGATTTCTGTTTCTTTTTCTTTAAGCTTGATGTTAAATACCACATCACTTCCATATACTTTGCTTTTAGGAGCTGGAGTAAAAGACAGTACTGAAGGCATTAATTTATCGATTACAACTGGCATCTTAACATGACTTTTGTTACCAGCTCTATCTATAGCCTCTAGCACCATTTTGTTTTTAGCCTCAAGACCTTTTAGGGTAATAGAAAAAGTGCCTTCTTCGCCTGCTTGGGAGGCAAAGATGCTCTTGCCGTTAAGTGTGGCTTTAAGTTCGCTTAAGGGCTCGGTGACACCCTTAATATCTAGAAAATCGTTAGGAGTAGCAATCTCGTTAAAGTCACCGTTTTCTAAATCTATCTGCGGAGGAATGGTATCAGTTGAAAAACGCCATTTAAGCCTTAACTTTTTAGGAATAAAAAAGAAATATTCAAGCCTAGCCTCTACTTGGTGAGCCCCATCATCTAAATCCTTTTTTGGCTTGTAACTAAAGCCCCGCTGGCTTAGGGTTAGCGCTTTTGTTATCTGTTTGCCATCTAGGTAAACCTCAGCATGAGTTAAGGTAGCTCCATAAGCCCAAGGCCAGGATACTTTAATAAATGGACGAGCATTGCCTATTACCTGCTGTTTAGAGGGGCTAAATTGCGGGCCCTTGAGGTAGATAAACAACCAACCGCCAACACAGCCGACAACTACAAAGATTACAGAAAAAATCGCCAGATGCAGAATTACTCTTCTCATTGATTCTATTTTAACCTTACGCTTACTTAATTCCTAGACAGATAATACTAAAAGTTAGTCAAAAAATACCCTAATAATTAGGGTTACATTAACCCTTAGTCCATACAACAATATTAAAAAGGATTGACAAACGTATATACATTCAATATACTAGAGGAGAACATTTGGAAATCTTTGATTTCTATTGGTCAAACAGAATAATTACTAAAATAATCTGCAAGCACAATATAAGACCTGAAGAGGTAGAGGAGCTTTTTAGAAATAAGAATTTAATATTGAGAAAAGGAAAGCTTAATCAAGCATTTGGTGTTACAAATAATGGAAGATATTTAATAGTTATTTTTATAAACAGAATTAACGGAATAGAAATTGTAACTGCACGACAAATGACTAAAACCGAAAGAAGGTATTTTAGAAATGTCAAAAAAATTACCAGACTTTAATAAAATGACACATGAACAAATTGCAGATTTTTGGGATACCCACGAAGTCACCGATTATCTTGATCAGCTTGAGGTGGTCAAAGAACCATATGTAGATAAGCGTCCCATGAAGCAGATATCAATTCGCTTTGATGAGAAAACGATTGCTAAGATTAAAAAAACAGCTTCTAAAAAAGGCATTGCCTACCAGACATTAATCAGAATGTGGGTTAATGAAAAACTCAACAAAGAAGCCTCTTAAGGATCCGTTAGCACTGTTTGCTGTTATAATCCAGATAGAGTTTAATAAACTTAGCTTTTTATACTTAAATTCTATTCCTGTAAATTATTTTATCTTATAATCCTTAGTAACTTAGTTAGTATAAAAAAGCGGTTATATATGGAAATCTCAAAGATACAAGTTCAGCAACTTCAATTATCTGACATAGTAAATGATTTTAAAAAAGGCAATATTCGCATACCAAGATTCCAACGAAACTATGTTTGGGATCGGCCCAGAGTTGCAAAGCTACTTAACAGCATCTACCATGAATACCCAATCGGTACGTTCTTTTTTTGGGAAGCCAGCCCAGAGTATTCACATTTATATCGAAACATCCCTGAGCTAGAAATCCCTAGCCCGGCAAACAACCAAAATTTTCATTTTATTCTCGACGGCCAGCAAAGAATAACCTCTTTGTATGTAGTTATTAAGGGGCTTAAAATCACCGTATCTGATAACAGGCAGAAGGAAACTTCTATCGATTACTCTGGCATTACTTTTGATCTGGATAAAGAAGAGTTTGTTATCAAAAATCCGGATGCTGACAAAAGGTATATTTCCCTTCAATCCATTTTAGGTGAAGAGAAGTTTGAAATTTTTAGTGAACTTAATAAAAGCCGACAAATTGCATTCCAGCGATGCTCTAATATTTTCGATAAATATCCGTTGTCTGTTGTTTACGTAAGAGAACAATCGATTACTGAGGCTTGCGAAATTTTTGAACGAATCAACCAGGGAGGTATTAAACTAGCGCTTTTTGATTTAGTTGTTGCAAGTACTTGGAGCAATGATTTTGATTTAAAAGTCAAAGTAAACAAAATTAACAGCCTGCTTGATTCAAGTGGTTTTGGAGCTATTAACCCAGATAACTTACTAATGGCTATATCTCTTTTTGTAAAAGGGGCGGCTACCAGAAAAGCAATACTTTCACTTAAGTCCGAAGACATTAAGCAAAATTGGGACATAATCGAAGATGCTACAAAGTTAGCTGTTGATTATGTGCGCTCCAACTTAGGCGTTAAGGTCAATAACTTCTTGCCCTACTCTCCCATGTTGCCAATGATAATTTATCTGTTTGCTAAAATTAACAATCGCTCATTAAGCATTAATCAAAAAAAGTTTGTTGAAGAGTGGTTCTGGAAAGCAACTTTTTCTGAAAGGTATCGTGCTTCAACTCCGTCCATGATGGGAGAAGACAGAAGGGATCTCTTTGATCCAATAATCGCTAACAAAAAAGTAGCTATCAATTACAAAGTAGACATAACGAAAGATAACATAAAACAATCCAGATTATACAAATATACTGGCTTGAGAAACGGCATATTCTGCTTATTGGCCGCTAAAGACCCTTTGCATTTTCAAACAGCAGCCAAATTCTCAATTGACAGAACATTTTTATCAGACTTCAATTCTCCAGAAAAACACCACCTCTTTCCAAGGGCTTACTTAAGGGAAATCGGTAAATCGCAGTTGGAAAACAGTTTAGCCAACTTCACTTTTATTCCAGCAGAACTAAATAATAAGATAAGAGGAAGGTCGCCAAAGCAATATTCGTCATTATTTAACAAAGATAGGATGACCTTAAAAAGATACTAAAAAGCCACCACATATCTGATGACAGCTATACGTATTTATCAAACAACGAATTTGACGAGTTTCTAGATTATCGTAGCCAGGATTTATTAACTGAGATTGAAAGAGTTGTTGGTAAGATATCTGAGACCGAAGATGAGCTACGGGAGAATCCGGAACGAATAATAGATTATTTAGAGTCTCGGCTAAGATTAGTAATTGACGCAAACTTAAGTAGTAGATTTGGAGCCGACTATTGGAAGAAATCTATTCCCGGCGATATTCAAGAAAAGGTTAAAAGTAGTATTAAAAAACATAAGAAAAGGTATCCTGATCAAGTTGTTGATAGCGTAATGGATAAACTATTTTTTTGTGATTTTGGAAGCTACGGCCATATTATTAAAAGCCATTGGCAGTTATTTGAAGATGAGTTTGAATCCAAGCCGGATTTTGAGGGCAATGTTAAATATCTAAGCGATTTTAGAAATTCAATAAAACACTCTCGTAAACCAAGTAGAATCTTACAAAAGCAAGGTGAAGCTTCAGCTGAATGGTTTGTTGAAAAATTAAAAGATTTGTCCTGATAGGCTGCAGAGACACTTATATAATCTTACCCTTCATCAATCCATTGACTAAATAAAAAAGCTAGCCTATGTTCTTTGGAAAGTATCTCGGAGGCTTAAGCGGGCATGGTTCGCCGACTTAAGGAGGCGGGAGCGTAGCCGAGAGTTAGGCAGCATTTTCCTCGCTGGGGAAAATGACCGCGGCTTGGAAAAGAATATAGGCTAGCTGGACGTTAGATTGCCACGTCGGCCTAATGCCTCCTCGCAATGACGGTTTGGTTATTTTTTGGCTTTTTCAACCCAATCAGAGGACTTAACATTAAAGGAACTAGAGAGGTTGCCGACGACAGTGTAGACTGCTTTGTCATCAGGGAGTTTTAGATAGAAACTCTGATAGTCACTGCCTTGTTTGCCGATTATAAACTCACCTTTTTTAGAACCACCGCTATAGAAAGCAACATTAGTACCAGCTTTGTTATCTACCTGATACAGTGAATAATCAGCTTCTTTTTCAGAAGCTACTTCTGATATCTTAGCCTCGCCTAGAGCAGTAACTACCGCGTCCACCTTGGTTTTATCGGCCTTTTTGCCGCCGATAGTCCACTTATCGCCTTTTTTCTCTAAAGTGTATTTTTCTTTGCCTTTTTCTACTTCTATTTTATCTAGATCTTTAGTTAAGGCCTTAAAGTCGTATTTTTTTACCTCAGCCGGTTTTTGCTTAATATTAGTTATCACTTTGGCTAAGCCAAAAACAGCTACCAAAACCACTAGAACAATTGCTAAGTTTTTAATAGTTTTATCACTCATAGCTATATACCTGCTGCATCCGTTTTCTTCTCCTGGTAAGGATGAAAGCACCAAAAGCGATAATTAAAATAGGCGTGCCTACCATATTTAGATACTTAACCGCCACTTTGGTTTGATCAGAACCAAAGACCAGCTGACGAAAGCCGGAGTTTTTGGAGCGTATACTAATTAAGACTTCATCTGAGGCTAACCAGTCGATAGCATTTAATGCAAAGGAAATGCCAACCGGATTGCGCTGAGCCAGCTCAGATAATATTAAATCTGAGTCCCCCACAACTATCAGCCGGGGATTTTTTAATGCCACTCCAAGAGTATATTCTTTTAAACCCTTTTGACTGATGCCGGTGTTTTTATCCGGTGAGATATTAAAATTAGATGTTTGGTGACCGGCATTTTCAGTTGTTTTAATTATTATCTCAGCTTCTTTATTAGTAACCTTAAGAGAGTTAGCCCAGGCAATAAACATCGATTTTAGACTACCGGTAACAATATGGTTAGCTGATGCCGGCGCTTTTAGCCAGAAAGGATAAGGCAGTACGTATCCCATCTGTCCTCCTTGGCCTCCCAAGGTAACCCTTTCGTTAGAGGACAAGTCATATACCAGGTCTTTGTTTATCTCTATTCCGTATTTCTTGATTAGCTCATTAACATTATTTTTGTTCTCTTGGGCCATCATGTATTGCGGATTAACATCCTGCATATCAGCCAGCACTAAAGCTTTACCGCCACCGTCTAAATAAGCTTGTAACTGCTTTAATTCAGCGGGCTTAAAGGGTTGCTTGGGACCGGCAATTATTAATACATCAGCACCTTTTAAATCTTTAGCCAGCGTTTTGGCTTCAGCTGTTTTAACCTCGTTTTGCTTCTCCAGCTCTTGGGATAGTAAGCTAAGTTCTCCTCCTTGCTGCTGACCGGAAAGACCGCCACCTTGGCCTATCTGCTTCTCGCCATGACCGCTCAAAAACACGATTTTGTGCTTCTTAGGATTAGTCATCTTGCGAATAAGCGAAGTAAGTTGGTACTCAAAATCAGATGTTTGCTGCACAAAGGGAATAGCTTCTTTCTTGTCTTTGTATTGTAGCGCTACTCCCAGATATCCTTCTTTGACCGAAAACTCCTCAGCTTTTTGCACATTGAACTGTACCGGAGTAACCCCTAGCCTGGAAGCTTGGTCTTTAACATCCTGGTTGGAGTCGGGATAACGGTACTCAACTCTAACTTTCCCGCCGGAAACAGAGGCATAATCAGCCAGCATATCCTTAACGTCCCGGTAGACTACCCCAGCTTGGCTTGGCAATTCCTGTGAAGCAAAAAACTTTATAGTGACATCATCATCAATTTCTTTTAAAACTGTTCTAGTCCCGTCAGATAAGGAATATTGCTTGCCTTCAGTAAAATCGAACTTGTAACTGATAAGACCGCCAAAAAGATTAACAACGATGGCAATAGCTATCATCATGGCTATTCCCATCTGCAAGTTAAGATATTTTTTGGATTTTAAACTCAGCTTTTTCCGCATAAAAAATAAGTAGGTCAAACTTAGGAAAATAAAGCTTAGGGAGATAAAATAAACAATGTCTCGCAAATCTATTAAGCCGCGGGTGATGTTTTCAAAGTGAGCCAGGATGCTTATTGAGCGCAAAATATCATTAACCGGATATGACACACCCATAGTAACTACTTCCAAGCCAGCGATAACCAGGAAGAAAGAAATAACCAAACTTGAAATAAAAGCTACTGTTTGGTTTTTAGTTAACGCTGAGCAAAAAATGCCGATGGCCACAAATGCCGCTGCCAAAAAGAAAGCTCCTTTGTACTGGGCTATCAACAAACCAAAATCCAGCTTACCGCCAAAAAGCAATGTTATTGGAATTAGCAAAGTAAGACACAGAGCAACGGTTACAAAAATTAAATCGGCTATGAACTTACCGGCAAGAAACTCTACCTCACTTATAGGCTGGGATAACATCACTTCCAGGGTGCCTTCTTTTCGCTCAGAAGCCAGCGCTTTCATGGTGACAGCCGGCACTAAAAATAAGAAAAACCAGGGCAATATTTCAAACTGCGGCCTCATAGAAGCTTCGCCTGCCATGTAAGCGTCCCTAAAAAAGAAGAAGGAGTTTAGCACCACAAAGATAGTAAGCACAATGTAGGCAATAGGGTGATAAAAATAGCTTTTGAGCTCTTTTTTAATTATTGACCACACAGCTTTGAAGTTCATTTACAGCGTTAACTCCCTAAAAACATCTTCTAAGCTGGTTTCTTCCTGGTGAAGCTCCCAAAGCACCCAGCCTTCATTTTTGCACAATTCAAATATTTGAGGCCTAGCCTCGGTTTTACTGCTTAATGACAAGACAAACTTCTTCCGACCTTGCCCGGCTGATTGCTCGCTTTTAATATCGGCGATGTTTCTTAATTTTTCCGAAATACCCTTTCCTTCTATTTCTACCGTTATTTTTTTAGCTTTTCTTGCCCCCGAGGTAAGCTCGCCGATAGAGCCGTCGGCCACTAGTTTTCCTTCATTGATAATTATAGCCCGGTCGCAGGTTTGACTTACTTCTTGGAGAACATGAGTGCTTAAGATAACAGTACGCTTTGTGCCCAGACTTCTGATAAGTCCGCGGATCTCCACCCTTTGATTGGGATCTAATCCTTCGGTAGGCTCATCCAGTATTAATATCTTAGGCTGATGAATGATAGCTTGAGCCAGCCCTACTCTTTGGCGATAACCTTTGGATAACTCACCGATGGGTTTGTAAAAAACATCTTTTATGCCTGTTTCTTTGACCACTTGGTTAAGAGCTGCTTTTTTGTCTTTTAGCTCCCGCATATCAGCAATGAAATCCAGGTATTCGGATACCAGCATTTCTTCATATAGAGGATTGTTTTCTGGTAGATAACCGATTTTTTTCTTCAATGTGCTGCTGGCCTCTGAGACATCGGTGCCGTCTATTTTAATTTCACCACTGGTAGGAGCAAAGATGTTAACAATCATTCGCATGGTAGTAGTTTTACCGGCCCCGTTAGGACCCAGGAAGCCTACAACTTGGCCTTCGGGTATCTTTACCGTGAGGTTATTTACAGCATTTGTTTCGTTAAATCTTTTAGTAACTTTATCTAGTGTAATCATAACGTCAGTGCCTAGTTTGTTAACTTGCAATTATGATGACAAAAGAGCCGACATCAGTCAAGAGACTATGGAGCTAGGGCACTATCTCAACGGGGGCACCGACCGGCACAAACGGATAGAGGCCTACAACATCACTATTAGCCACTCTGATACAGCCATGGGAAGCAGCCGTCCCAATAGAGCCGTAATTGGAAGTCCCGTGGATGGCAACCGCCTCAGCACTTAAATACATCGCCCGAAGTCCTAAGGGATTACTAACTCCTGGAGGAATACTCTCAGGCATACTAGCTGACCAGCTTTTATGCGGATTATGCCACCACGGCATTTCATCCTTGCCCACAACTTTCCAGGTCCCCATAGGTGTGGGCCACTCTGGTTGACCAACTGCTACCCTGACACTTTTAATCACCTTGCCGGCCTTATAAACATACAGAGTAAACTGTGACTGGCGAAGAACCAAGCGAGTTGTGTCTACATTAAAAGCCCATTTTTTATCAGACGTGTTATTAGCAGCATCTACTATCTCTATCCTTGCCGTGTGCTTGCCGTCTAATAATCCTGGCTGGTTGTAACTAGCATCATTTTTACCTAGAGTATGATTAAGAGAAACTTCTTTATCGTCAATAAATAGCTTCATTGAGTTAATAGCTGAGTTGTCCTTTAGCTTAAACTTAA
>QZJE01000012.1 GCA_003599235.1 Actinomycetota bacterium
AAGCTAAGACGGCTAGGTGACGAGATTCAAAAAACAAGGCGCCGTGTTAATGCCCTGGATTATATAGTTGTTCCTAGTTTAAAAGAGCAAGTAAAATACATTCAAAGTACTTTAGACGAAAGAGCCAGAGAAGAACATTTTCGTTTAAAAAAAGTCAAAAAATCACTAGAAGCTAAGAAGCAAAAAGCCCGCTAAAGGGCATAGAAAGGAAGTATAATGAAATCAGGATTAAATGACGAAGATATTGGAATAAGGACATTTCAGATAAGGAAAGAAAAAGCAACTGAGCGGGCTGTTGAAAAAACCCGGTATAGACTGGGAAAAGAATGGTCAAGCATTAGCAGCAACGATATCGACATTTTCAGCTGGGCACTAGGAGAAACATGGGCCATGATGGGTTTTAGGGAATGGGACCAAATAATGTTCAGTTTTCTAGATCTTAGTACTGTTGAGAGAATAATTATTATTGGCAAGCAAGTATTAAACCATAAAAAACTAGGAACCAAAGCCTTCCATGAGATACATGAGATTCTTAAAAGCCTAGAACCACCAGAAACAGAAGAGGAAGAGATTTAATCTACTCATAACTAAGCGCTTGCCGTATTTTCATTTTAGTTGCTTCGACCGCTGGATAAGTAGCTGCCAACACTGATATTATTACCGAACCTATAAAAACATAGATAATGGGCTTTGCCGAGAAGATATAGTCTACGGGATAACCTGAATCTAACCTTAAAGCCATAACCATCACCCTGGAAGCAAACACACCACCCAATATACCTACCAAGCAAGCACAAGTACCTACAAAGATAGCCTCCACTGTAATAATTTTATAAAGCTGCATTTTAGTAGTTCCTACTGAGCGCAATATTGCTATTTCTCTGACTCTCTCTATTATGTTCATTACTAATGTGTTAATGAGACCTAGAAAAGCTACGATAAGCGATATCGCCACCAAAGCATTACTTAAGGAAAAGCTAACATCAACTTGTTTTCTAGCTTCCTTTTGTATAGCTTGACTGCCAAAAACTTGTAAGCCATATTTTTCACCAATTCTCTTTTTGATATCCCTTCTCACTTTAGCTATGCTAAAACCTTTTTTGACCTCTATATCAAAGCTGTCCACACCGGTATCTCCAAAATACTTTTCCAGGTTATCCCAGGTAATAAAAGCTGTTCCAGTTGCTGAAGAAAAATCGATTCCCACTCCTACTACTTTGTACTTTTTAGCACCTTTAGCCGTTTTAATGTCTATATAGTCGCCAACATGCACTTTCTTGTTTTCTCTTAGCTGGGTAGATATAATAGCAGCCCTGTCATTCGAATATAGTGCCTTATATGCCGCTTCCTTATTAGATTCAATAAATTTCATTTTAAAAATGTTCTTTATTTCTTTGCTAGCGGCTAAGACAGTAATATTTGTGCCTCCTGCTTTAGTATTAATAAACCTAACCGGTGCGATATAATCCACCCCCTCAACTTTGGCAATCTTATCTTTCAGGCTCAAAGGCATCGGTACCACTTTGCCGACTTGCATGCCCATGGCAATGCTGGGCCTGACAAAGATATCGATATCTAAAGCCCCTGTAATCCAGTCATCGATTGTTTTTTGAAAGCTGATGGTAGATATCTGGATAGCTACTGCCATGACAATGCCTACCATTAAAGCAGCAGCTGTTAGAGCACTCCGTACTTTTGCCCTTCTGAAATTTCTCATAGCTAAAAAAGAATGCATGCCAAAAAGAGGTTTAAGGATAAAGTTGATAGCTATACTTAGAGGGCCGATAACCTTTGGCAGAATTAAGGTCATGCCAATTAATATAGCGAAAGTTCCGATTTCTAAAAAAAGGAACTTTTGATTATTAGCCACCGGATAATAAGTTATTATTACCCCTAAGACAATTACAACAGCACCTATTATCCAAACATTTTTCTTATAAATTGTTTCCTCTTTAGCTTTGCTACTCCTAACCCCTACAGCTGGATGCACACTGCTGGCCCGATAGGCCGGATATAGGGCTGAGGCAAGACTAACAAAGAATCCCATGGTTAAAGCCTTGATGATTTCACTTCTGGCGATAGTTGACTGCCCTAAATATGAACGAGCAGCTCCGGCAAAAGAAACCATCATGGAGTTAGCTAAAAAGCCCCCGAGAATTATTCCTGATAAAGAACCCACCACTGCAATTATTGTAGCCTCGGCTAGTATCAACAATATTATTTGTTTTCTTGTAGCCCCTGCTAATCTCAGTATTGATAACTGAGACGTCCGCTCAGAGACACTCATAGAAAAAGTATTGAATATTAAATAAGAGCCGACAAAAATAGCAATTAAAGCAAAAAAGTTCATTCCCGATTTCAGCGCTTTTAGCAAAGACTCTGTATCTTTACTTCTAGCCTTTGGCCTTTGAATAGTATAGTTAGCACCAAAGGCTTTTGATAATTGTTTAGAAACAGAGGTGATTCTTCTAGCCTCAACTTCTAATTCTATTTTGTGAATTTTATTTGCCAAATTAAAAACCTGCTGGCCATCAGCTAAATCGACATAGCCAACGGCTCCGTTTTCGGCTATTGCAGCCCCGGTTTTATTAAGTATTCCACTGATTTTGAATTGATGAGTTGTAGAGCCGGTGACTATTTTAATTTTATCGCCAAGTTTATAACTGTTGTTGCCTGAAAACTCTTTAGTGATTAAGATATCGTTCTTCTTTTTTAAAAAATAACCATCAGTAATGGAATACTGTCTAATTTTTCTATCAACTTCTTTATTAACTGCGCTAACGTAGAAAGGAATTCTCTTTTTTGACTTTATTGCGAAGGTATAAAAGCTAATACTTTCAGCGGTCTTAATTATTCCTTTAATATTCTTGGTTTTATTAATCAGGCTTTCATTAAAACCAGCAGGGCTATCGTTAGTTATCTCTAAGTTTGCCTTGCCGCTTACTGTCTCTACAAGATCTTCGTAGCTTCTAATAGTGCTTTGGCTAGCAGCACTAACAGCTAAAATAGCAGCTACCCCTAATACAACCCCTAGCAGGGTTAGAAGAGTCCTTATCTTTCTTTTGGCTAGATTACGGATGCCGATTTTAAAGTAAAACAGTTAAAGTTTCTCCAACTTTGCCACTACTGCAACCAGTTTATCTTTCATATCAAGTACTAGCTCGTCAGCTTTTCTTCCGTCTTTTAGTATTATCAAGCGGTCAGCATAAGTTGCCGCTTTTGGGTCATGAGTAACCATAATAATAGTCTGCTTATACTTATCAGATAGCTGTTTTAATAACTCTAGGATTTGAGTACCGGTTTTAGAATCTAGGTTTCCGGTTGGCTCATCAGCTAGGATTACCTGCGGCTCGGTAATTAAAGCCCTGGCAATGGCTACCCTTTGGGCTTCCCCGCCGCTTATCTCGTCTGCAAAGTGATTACGTCTTTTACTTAAGCCCACTTGGCTTAAGACTTCTTCCAATTTGTCTTTATATTTTGATTTAGCCACTGAAGCAATGATTAAAGGAAGAGCAATGTTTTCTTCAACAGTTAAAATCGGTAGTATATTAAAGGATTGGAAGATAAATCCTATTTTTAATCTTCTAAAAAGAGTTAGCTTTTTGTCAGATAGGTTTGATATGTTGGAACCATCGATTTCAACCGTTCCCGATGAAGGGTTATCAAGGCCACCAAGCAGATGAAGTAAGGTAGACTTGCCGGAGCCACTTTGCCCCATGATAGCTAAAAACTCAGCCTTGGCTACATCTATGGACAGATTGGTTAAGGCCTTAACCGAAACTTCACCTAATCCATAGACTTTAGACAGAGAATCTGCCTTAACAGAGGCTTTCAAATAATCTCCTTTTGTCACCTCCATCATACCAGCTAAATCCAAGGACTTCTAAGTTGTTTTTTAGCCCTTTTGCAGGTATTATTCTAGTAATATTTTTTCTACTAACTATTTAAGGAGTAATAATCGAAAGTCTGAAATTAATTGAACAATGCGAACGCGATGCAAACCTAATTATTGAGGAAGCTATCACTAAAAGCCACCAGATAATAGATACTGCCAAAAAAAAGGCTTCTTCTAACCTGCAAAAGGAAGAAGAAAAAACCCTAAAACTATTAAGTGAAGAAGCAGCAAATAAGGAAAAGGAAATCGCCAAAAAAGCACAAAAAATAAGACAGGATGCTAAGAAAGAAGCCGCTACCCTACGAAAGACAACAACTCCTAATATCGAGCAAGCTGCTAAAGAGGCTCTTAGGGAAATATTAAACTTATGGCAGTAGCCAAAATGCTACACTTAAGGATAATTACCCATAATTCTCTTAAGGCTAAGCTTCTTCTTAGGCTACAAGATAAGGGATTAATCCAAATAGAAACTAAGCAAATAGAAACCACCTCTAACCAAGAAACCCTTCAGGAATTAACCGATAAATTAGCCCAAATTAATTCAGCTATTGATTTTCTGAGCAATCACAAAAAAGAAAAGAAGGGTTTTTTAAGCTCGATTATCCCTAGCAAAATAAAAGTGGATAAAGATTATTTTTATAATATCGAGAATGAAATCGCCTTAAATGAGCTTATTGCCTCTATAAGCCAGCTAGAAGTTGATTATCATCATACTAACGGAAAAATACAAGAGCATCTTAACACTGAGGCAGAGCTTAAACCGTGGAAAAAGCTTGATTATATAGTGCATAGTAATTTATCTCACACAGAGATTGTTCCCGGTCATATTAGTCATACAAAAACAGGTAATCTTATTAAAGCATTAAATCAAACCACTAAATATTACCATCTCGATGAGATATCAACCGATCAGAAGTATAGCTATCTAGTCCTTTATTACCATAAAAACGTAAAAGAAAAGATACTGCCTGTTTTATCTAAGCAAAAATTTTGCACTGTTTTCCTCCCAAGTGATATACCCCCTGCTAGCTTTTATGATAATGCAGTAGCCAGATTGCTTAAGTTAAAATCACACAAACAGCAACTAAACGACAAAATTATCAAGTCATATAGCCTAAGTAAGGAACTGCTTATTGCCAAAAACTATATCGAAAATCAAATAAATAAATTATCTGTGGAAGGCAAACTAAAAAACACAAAACATACAGTCCTATTTGAGGGTTGGCTGCCAGAAAAAAATAAAGCAAAATTAGAAAAACTTTTAGCTGATATGGGTAAAGAAATCGAGTGGTCTTTTAGCCAACCAGGGAAAAGCGATAAGGTACCGATTGTCCTTGACAATCCTAAGTGGCTTAAACCTTTGGAAGTAGTTACAACACTCTACGGCTACCCAAGCTACTGGGAAAAAGACCCTACCCCCCACCTGGCCTTTTTCTTCCTGCTGTTTTTTGGAATTGCTATTGGCGACGTCGGCTACGGTATTGTTATCTCTTTAGCTGCTTGGGCTTTAATGAAAAAACTCGATGTAGGCCAGAAAGGAAGGGACTTTTTAAAGCTCTTTATATATGGAGGTATTGCCTGTATTCCGGCAGGGATTTTAACCGGAAGCTGGTTTGCTATCGATATGGCTATTCTGCCACCATTTCTTAAAAACTTGGCTGTAGTCGATCCCATGAACAATCCGATGCCGTTCTTGATTTTTTGTTTAGCCCTAGGCTTTATTCATCTTTACTGGGGAGTAATTGTTGCCTTGCTTGACGGATTTAGAAATAGCCCGCTAAACAGTCTAATGGAAAATGTACCTGTGCTGGTATTTCTACCGGGGTTTGCTTTGGTGATTATTTTAGCCTTTTATTCATCTTTTGGCATTACGGTAAGCTGGTCGCCTTATGCAAAATGGCTGGCACTGGTAGGCGCTGCCTTGATTGTGATATTTACCAACCACCAGGGAAAAAACATATTCAGTAAAATTGGCGGCGGTTTATATAATCTATACGGCATGAGTGGTTATATCGGTGATATAATATCTTATTCAAGGCTTATGGCTCTAGGGCTTGCTACCTTTTTAATCGGACAAGCTATTAATATTATTGCCAGAATGGCTCCTTCAATTTTTATTCAGGTTTTAGGACAGAAGGCCGGCTTAATAATTGGAGTGATAGCTGCTATTCTTATAATTGTAGTAGGTCATGTATTCAATATTGTTATCAACTTAATTAGTGCTTTTATCCATCCGGCCAGATTGCAATACGTGGAGTTTTTCACCAAGTTTTTTAGGGGCGGAGGATCTAAGTTTGAACCATTTTCCATAAAAAGCAAGGAATTAAATATTACTTAGGAGGATATATGAGTAGTAGTGCGACAGCTTTGGGTTTAACCGGATACCACTGGTCATTATTTGGGGCAGGATTAGCTGCAATTTTAGCCGGTATCGGCTCTTGTATCGGAATTACAATTGCCGCTAAATTGAGTGCGGGAGTGCTTAGTGAGGAACCCGAAAAATTTGGAGGGCTACTTGTTCTAGCAGCTCTTCCGGGAACTCAAGGCATCTATGGCTTTATCACCGCCATTATGGTAGTAGTCCTTTTTGGCTTACTGCAAAAAACGGCTATTCCTCTAGCCGTGGGAAGCCGTATTTTCATTGCCACCTTGCCTGTAACCATTAATTGCTTTGTCTCGGCTATTTATCAAGGCATAGTATCAGGTGCCGGAGTTAAAGCTGTAGCTAAAAAAGAAGATGTAGCAGGAAAAGCAATTGTTTTACCAGCCTTAGTTGAAACTTACGCTGTATTGTCACTTATCGCTACCATCTTTATGTTGTTAGCCGTAAGAGCAAACATATAAAGCAGTAAATGGTAAGTAGGGAGTAGGTTGTAGTTATGGCTATTGGAAACATTGTCGACAAAATAACAAAAGATGCTAAAAAAGAGGCAGCCCGGATTATTAAAGTGGCTGAAGATGAAGCTGCTTTAATCATCAAGCAAGCTAAGGAAAAAAGCTCGCAAAAAAAGAAAGCTCTGTGTCTTGAAGCCAATGCGAAGATTAACTTAACAGAGAACAAAGAGTTAGTCGAAGCCAGGCTGGAAGCTAAGAATATTATTTTAGAAGAAAAACAGCAACTGATTGCTGATGTTTTTGAAAAAATGTTGTCAAGCCTTAAATCAATTAAGCAGACAGAATATACTTCATTGCTTAAAAAAATCTTAAGCAAGCTTAAAGACAAAAAAGCTGAAGTAATTTTTTCCAACAAAGACCAAGACGTAGGCAGAGAAATAATTAAGGGATTAAGTGGTAATCTTAGTTTATCAACAGAGAAGAGAGATACAAGCGGCGGCTTTATCTTAAAAGAGGGCAAAATTGAAACTAATTACACCCTTTTAGGCTTAATAAATAGTCAAAGGGAAAAATTAGAGCCAAAAGTTGCAAATACTCTTTTTAATAAGAAAGATAAATAATGGGACTTGTAAAAAAGTATCATCTTGACATTGTTAAACATGCTTTCTCCTCAGGCCAGCTAGCTACTATGGAAAAAAGGCTGCTTACCAAAAATGTCTTCCTTCGCCTGCTGGATGCAAGAGACTTTGCTTCTGCTATTTTAGTTTTAGAAGAAACAGATTACGGTAATCATTTTTATGGAATTGATACTTTAGGCGGCATCGAGGCTGCCCTTAAGCTTGCTTTAGACGATACTTTCCGTCTACTTAAAGAGATAGCCGAGGATAATAAATTGGTTACTTTTTTTGAGCTTAAATGGGGCTATCAAAGCCTTGATGAAACCCATTTTTATCAACTATTATCAATTGCCAAAACGATAAAAAACGATTTCTTAGCTGAGTTGGTCAAATCCTTAATAGACTTGGCTAACATCAAAATAGTCCTAAGAGGCGGAAAAGACTTAATTGATGGCGGGTTTTTGCCTTTAGAAAACTTAGTAGTACCTAAAGAAGAATTATCCTTATTTTTAGCAAGCAGCCGTTATGTCCAAGTGTACATGGCTTTAATTGATGACCAAAAAATCAACTTGATCAATTTCGAAAAAGCAGCCGATGAATATATCGCTGATTTAGTTGAAAAAACGAAATATGAAATTGCCGGCCCTCAAAATATCGTTTCTTATTTTCTAATAAAAGAACTAGAAATTAAGACTCTAAGACTAATTCTTATTAGTAAATACAGACAGATGCAAATTAAAGAAATAAAAAAAAGGATCATTGGAAAATATGTCTAAATTAGCAGTGATTGGCGATAACCAAACTTGCTTGGGATTTAGTAGCACTGGAGCACACGTCTTGCCTTTTGACAAAGAAAACAGCAAGGCCTCAGTTATTGCAAAAATAAAAGAGGGAGATTATGCAGTAGTTTTAGTTACAGAAGATGCCTACCAAAAACTCAGACCAGAAATAGAGTTATTCGACTCAGAGTTCTTGCCCTCTATTATGATAATCCCCTCCCCTCAAGGCAAACAACTGGGATTAGCCGACGAGCATGTAAATGAGATTGTTAAGAAAGCAGTGGGGATAAGCATTGAATAATATTAGTGAAGGTAGGGTAGTTAAGGTTTCCGGGCCATTGGTTGTAGCTGAAGGGTTAGAACACCCTAAAATGTACGATTTGGTGATGGTGGGGCCTTCTAAACTAATGGGCGAAGTCATTGAGATAAGAGGAGATACCGTCTCTATCCAGGTATATGAAGAGACAGCCGGCTTAGGGCCAACAGATCCGGTCTATTCTACCGGTAAACCATTAAGTGTCGAACTCGGCCCTGGCCTTTTAACCAATATCTATGACGGAGTGCAGCGCCCACTTGAAATCCTTAAACAAAAAGCAGGAGATTTTATCACCCGCGGACTTACCGCTAATGCTTTAGACAGGGATAAGAAATGGGACTTTAAGCCTAGCGTAAAAGTAGGAGACGAGCTAAAAGAAGGCGATATTCTAGGCACTGTAGCTGAGACTTCAATTATCACCCATAAAATAATGGTTGCTCCGCAGATATGTGGCAAGGTTAAAAAAATAGAGTCAGGATTACATGGAGTAGAGGATACTATCTGCATATTAGAGGACGAAAATAAAACACATCAACTTAATATGATTAGCTACTGGCCGGTAAGGCTCCAAAGGCCTTTTAAACAAAAATTAACCCCTACCGACCCCTTGGTTACCGGACAAAGGGTAATTGATACATTTTTTCCGACAGCAAAAGGAGGAACAGCTTGTATTCCAGGGCCATTTGGCTCCGGCAAAACAGTTACCCAGCAACAGTTAGCTAAATGGGCTGATGCCGAGATTATCATCTTTATTGGTTGCGGAGAGCGCGGTAACGAAATGACAGACGTTATCATGGAGTTTCCCGAACTTATCGACCCCAATACCGGTGATAAGCTGATGAATCGCACGGTTCTTATCGCTAACACCTCCAATATGCCGGTTGCTGCCAGGGAAGCCTCTATTTATACCGGAATAACTATCGGAGAATACTTTCGTGACATGGGATATAACGTTTCCCTGCAAGCCGACTCTACTTCTCGTTGGGCTGAGGCCTTGCGGGAGATATCCGGACGGCTCGAAGAGATGCCCGGAGAAGAAGGATACCCTGCATATTTAGGCTCCAGACTAGCAGCTTTTTATGAACGGGCAGGAAAAGTAAAATGTCTGTCATCTAAGACGCGCGAAGGCAGTTTAACAATTATCGGCTCGGTATCTCCTCCTGGCGGAGACCTTTCGGAGCCGGTAGTTCAAAATACCCTAAGGGTAGTAAAAGTTTTTTGGGGCTTAGAAGACAAACTAGCTTATGAACGGCACTTCCCAGCCATAAATTGGTTGGTAAGCTATTCACTCTACCTAGATACTATACAGAATTATTGGACAGAAAATATAGATAGATCTTTTGCCCCAATTCAAAAAGAAGCCATGGGTATACTAAACCGGGAATCGGAGCTGTTAGAAATCGTGCGTTTGGTAGGCATAGAAGCTTTATCAAAACAAGAACGAATATTAATGGAGACCGCTAAATCGATACGAGAAGATTTTCTGCAGCAAAATGCTTATCACCAAATAGACACCTATACTTCCCTTAAAAAACAATTTTTAATGCTTAAAACCATTCTTGACTTTCATAATCAAGCAACTGAGGCTGCAACAGAGGGAGCCGATTTAGAACAGCTCCTTGAGCTGCCAATTAGAGAAAAAATAGCTAAGCTCAAGTTTATTAAAGAAGAGGACGAAAAAGCTTTTGTAAAAATAGAGGGTGAAATATCAAAACAGACATCACAAGTAACCAGAAGCCAGGAGCAAGGGGTTAATGCTTAAAGAATATTTAACAATAGAAAACGTAGTGGGGCCGGTGTTGCTAATTAAGCACGTAACCGGCGTTAAATATGCTGAGTTGGTAGAAATTGAGTTTCCCGACGGCTCACGCGGCCTTGGTAACGTGCTGGAAGTAACTAAGGATGCCGCCTTAGTCCAGTCTTTTGAAGGCACTGCCGGACTTAATAATACCCAGACTAGAGTTAAGTTCATTGGCCGGGGAATGGAGCTTAAGGTATCTAAAGACATTTTGGGCAGAGTATTTGATGGCCTGGGACGCCCTATCGACGGCGGACCCGAACTAATCGCCGATAAAAAATTAGATATCAATGGCTCCCCCATAAATCCTATTGCCAGAGATTATCCATCGGATTTTATACAAACCGGCATATCTGCAATTGACGGACTAAACCCTCTGGTAAGAGGTCAGAAATTACCGATTTTTTCAGGCTCCGGCATGCCACACCCTAAAGTTACCGCTCAAATCGCCAGACAAGCGCGTGTTTTAGGCAAGCGTGAAGATTTTGCAGTGGTTTTTGCTGCCATGGGCATCACTTTCGAAGAAGCAGATTATTTTATTAATGAGTTCCGCTCAACAGCTGCTATTGAACGGGCAGTCTTGTTTATCAACGTAGCTGATGACCCCACCGTGGAAAGAATTGCTACTCCCAGAATGGCCTTAACAGCTGCTGAGTATTTAGCCTTCGATCTTGATATGCACGTACTGGTGATTATGACTGATTTTACCTATTATTGTGAGGCCTTAAGAGAAGTATCAGCTGCCAGAAAAGAAGTGCCTAGCCGTCGCGGCTACCCGGGATATCTATATACAGATTTAGCTACTATTTATGAACGCGCCGGTCGTATTAAAGGCAGAAAGGGATCGGTTACCCAGATACCCATCCTTACCATGCCAGAAGATGATAAAACCCACCCTATCCCGGACTTAACAGGATATATAACTGAAGGCCAAATAATATTAAGCCGCGACCTGCATCAAAGAAATACTTACCCCCCTATCGATATTTTGCCTTCACTATCAAGGCTTAAAGAAAAAGGTATCGGCGAAGGAAAAACCAGAGACGACCATTCTGCTTTATCAAACCAACTATTTGCCGCTTATTCTAGAGGAAAAGAAGCAAAAGAGCTGGCGGTAATTCTAGGAGAAGCCGCTTTAAGCCAAACAGACAAAAAATTTGCTGATTTTGCCGATGCTTTAGAAGCTAACTTTATTAGCCAAGGTGAAGACGAAAACCGAACGATAGAAGAAACATTAGATATCGGATGGAAATTATTAAAAATATTACCAAGACACGAACTTAAGCGAGTCAGTGACGAATTAGTCGATAAATACATGGACAATAAATGAAAATAAATCCTAACCGGATGGAATTATTAAAACTAAAGAGGCGCCTTGCGATGGCTAAGCGGGGCCACAAGTTGCTTAAGGAAAAGTTCGATGAGCTAATCAAACATTTTTTTTCATTAATTAAACAAAGCAGACAAATGCGAAAAGAATTAAATGATGAGATAAGGCTGGCACACCGCTCATTTGATATAACCCGTTCATTAAGCAATTTAAAATCACTAGAGGCAGCGCTAGAAAATAGCACAGTTCAAACTGAAATATCTTATGAACTTAAAAGTCTGCTTAATATTAAGATGCCTGAGTTTAGCTTTAAGTCTCTTGGAGAACTAAACTACAGCTTAGTTTTTACCCCGGCTAACTTGGATAATACACTAGAGTCTTTCAATAATTTGATACCAAAGATCATCGAATTAGCCGAAAAAGAAAACGCCGTTAAGCTGTTAGCTTCAGAAATTGAGCGAACCAGGCGCCGGGTTAATGCCTTAGAACATGTCTTAATCCCCCAACTGGAAGTGTCTTCTAAGTCTATTACCATGAAACTCGATGAACTCGAGCGCGATTCGCACACCCGACAACTGAAAGTAAAAGAAATAGTGCAAGCTTAGATAGCACTATTTCTTGAGCAATGGTCAAAGGGCAACGGGTCTTTTTCAACTATCCTCTGTTCTTCCACATCGAAAAGACTAACCATAGGGCTAAGATAGTGGCAGCTAAGAAGAAACCGGCTCCAAGAATGCGGGTAGTCCTATATAAAGCTAAAACCGACGAGGCCAGGATAATAGAGGCCAGTACCAGGCTAATGGAAAGCCGGTTCACTACCGAATCCAGTTTATGAAGCAGAGGTTCTAGTCCTGTATGGCGATACTTAAGTTCTAAGTGCCCTCTTTTAGCTAAACCTAAAACATCGTTAAGTTGTTTTGGAAGCTGTGTTGCTAATAACATAAGGCTTTTTAGTTCTTCTTTAATGCCTTGGGTTACAAAACCACTGGGGTACTTTTCAGCTATCAGTTTAACAACATAAGGCTTAGCAATGTCTAGAATATTAATATCCGGATAAATTTTCTTAGCCACTCCTTCAATTGTAATTAAGGCCTTTACCAGCAATGCATAATTTTTTGGGATTCTTATTTTGTTTTGGTAAACCAGCATCAAGAACTCTTTACCGATAATATCTATTTTTACGTCCCCTAAGCTTCGTCCATAGTAGCGATTAACTATTTCGGAAATACCTGGCTTTATAGCCTCGACTCTATCAGGAGTAATTTCTACCCCTAACTTTTTTACCTCTGCTAATACCCGTTCAGTATCTTTTCTAATTATTGCCATTAAAAGCTTGGCCAATGTTTCCTTATCGGTTTCGGAAATGCTGCCAACGATACCGAAATCCAAATAAGCAATCTTGGCATCAGGGGTGATTAATAAATTTGCCGGATGCAAATCCCCATGGAAAAATCCGTCTTCTAAAACTTGTTTCATAAAAGCTTCAGCACCATGTTTAGCCAGCTCATAGGTATCGACACCTAAAGACTCCGGCTGAGCTAGATCTGATAGTTTCCAGCCATCAATAAACTCCAATACCAGTACTCTTTTAGAAGAATATTTCCAAAAAACCAACGGAATTTTAATTAAAGAATCATCTTTGAAATTAAACCGGAAACGGTCTACATGGCGTCCCTCAACGGTATAATCCAATTCCCGGTGCAAAGAAGCAGCAAACTCGTTAACAACAGCCTGCAAGTCAATAAAATCCACTTTTTTTTGCGCTAGGGAAGCAATGTAGCGGACAATATCGATATCAGCATCTATTTGAGACCGTATATTAGTCCTCATCACCTTAACAGCCACTGTCTGTCCGCCTTCTTTTAATATCGCTTTGTGCACTTGACCAATAGAGGCAGATGCTAATGCTTTTTTATCAAATGAAGAAAATATTTCGCCCATAGGTCTTCTAAGTTCTTCTTCGATTCTTGCTTTTACAGTTGTATACGACATGGGAGCTACCGTATCCTGGAGTTTTTCAAGTTCAAATATAAACTCAGGTGGCACTAAATCCGGCCTAATAGAGATAAGTTGGCCCATTTTAATAAACGTTGGCCCCAGTTCTTCTAACATATGCCTCAGCTGTTTAGCCATTACTTCCTCAGTAGCTAAGGGCTCTACTTTTTTCTTGGATAATAAATTAGTTAATCCGATGTATTGGATAAAGTAAGAAAAGCCATGTCTGGCTGCAGTTTGGACAATCTCAGCTATTCTCTTAGTGTTCCTAGCACTTCGTTTTAGGCTCATGTATTAAACCTTCAGCGTATTTTCTTATTTCTGATTTTTGGCTTGCTACTTTAACGATTAATTTTTCTAATTCATCTCTTTTATCTAACGGCTTATTCTCGGCTTGCAAAATGACATCGTTTATCACATCGTCAGCAACTTCATGAATTAGAAGCCAAACTGCTAAAAAAGTAGTTACACCATCTTCTAGTAATTTATCCATATCATCCTTGCTATCAGATTGCCACGCCCCTTATAAGGGGCTCTAAATGACGCTGGTACTAGTATTTTATCAACTTAGTAGGTACTTATCTACCCTCCCTACAAAAGGTAGATACCCAAAAGTTAGCCAAAATATTAATAATTTCACCCTAAGTTGCCGATAATATGACTAGAGGTGTATAAATAGGATGCTATCTAAAGAAAAGGGTTCCGCATTAGCTGAAGTAATGGTATCGCTGCTAATACTGCAAGCTATTCTAGTAGCTATTGTACCTAGTTTTATGTACTCAAATGAGCAAACCGGCAAAAACCGCTGCAAGACTATTGCTTATAATCTGGCCAATGAGAAGATGGAATATATTAAGAGCCTGCCTTATGACAGCGTTGGCATAGGTTATGACAGCAACGGAGATAGGCAAATAGGCAACCCCGATGGAGTATTGCGTTCTAGTGAAAACATCAATAGAGAAGGTTATAACTTTCAAGTCAGGTTATGGGTTAATTGGGTTGATGACCCTTTTGATGACGTTGCTCCAACTGATAGCGATTCGCGTGATTACAAACAAGTAAAGCTAATAATTACCGAGCTATCAGGGCTGCTTCCCAAAGTTATTACCATGTATACCAATATTACCCGCCAATCTCAAGAGCAAATTGCCGAGGGCGGAAATATCCATGTAACCGTAGTTAAGCTAGATGGCACACCCATAGAAGATGTTGATATAAACATTATTGACGGGCCTTCTTCACCAAAGCATGATTTAACAGACGCCTCGGGCCAGTGTCTTTTTCCTGTCTTAGATCCCAGTGTAGAAGACGGCGATTATGTGCTAACGGCAAGCAAAGAGGGTTATGTTGCCGATAGTGCTCAGAAAACCGCTACTGTTAACCTGGGGCAAACAACAGAAGTACAATTCGTAATGGAGCAACCCGGCCAGCTCATCGTTCATCTAGAAGACCTGCTAGGTAACCCCATAGATAAAAACTCTGACCTAGTTTTAGAGAACACTTACGGAGAAGAACTTACCTATCATGAAAGCACCGGTGAGTTTGTAATAAATAATTTATTTCCCGGTACTTGGGATATTACCGCTAATGCTGCCTCATATGAGACAGCTACAGCCTTAGCCGAAATTACTTCTAACGGAACTACTGAAATAACAATACAGATGACCCCCAGGCCAAGTGGGAATCTTCATCTTAATGTCTTTGATCAAAACACTAGTTTACCTGTACCTTATGCAGACGTAAAAATTACAAATCTTACAAATGGCGAGTTTGTAACCAGCCAAACAAACTCCAGTGGAACTCTAGAGATACAATTAGAGGCTACCATGCACCGCATAGAAATTAGCAAGGAAAATTATAATACTAAAACCGCTGATGTAGAAATCTCACAATCTGGTAATACTTTTGTTGATGCTTTACTTGAGCCTGTTGCTCAATATGGCTCAGTCAGAGTGCGGGTAGAACGAAACAATGGTAATCCAAGGAACAATATTCGGGTTAGAATTACTACTAACTTAATTAACACCCTTTGGGAATTATTAACCGGTAGTTACGCTCCGGGTGAATGTTTATTTACCAATGTCCCGCCTGGAAATTACTATGTCCAAAGATACCGAAACGGTTGGCAGGCTCCTAGATTTATCACCGTTGTAGTAGGCCAAGAAAGATACGTTAGGTACCGTTACTAGACCAATGAAAACTTCAATTATTCAAAGCAAAAAAGGAATGACAATTGTTGAGTTAATGGTAGCTATGGTTATCTTTACTTTAGTGATGGTTGTATTATATAGCATTTATTTCTCCAGCTTAGCAAACGTAGAGCGCAATAAAGAAGCAAACGTAATAAGACAACAAACCTCAATAGGTATCAGAAAATTAGCAGCAGGGCTAAGAGAGATTTCTGGCCCTGATGATGAAGATATTGTTGTTGCCAATGCAAATGAACTGACCTTCTACGCCGATGTTGAAAACGACGATGTTATTGAACGAGTTCATTATTACCTAAGTAATTCTAAATTAATGCGAGGAATAGTTGAACCTGCTGCAGGAGATCCTCTTGATTTCAGTGGGGCTGAATCCTCAACAGAGGTAGCTGATTATATCCTAAACAATGGCAGTAATCCTTTGTTTCGTTACTATGATTCTACTGGACAACTAACTAGCTTGCCTTTATCATCAGCCAACCGAGAGGCTGTAGTATCAATAAATATTAAAGTTCTTTCGGATAAAGACACTTCAAAGCCTCCGAAAGCCATTAATCTGGAAACGAAAGTTTACTTAAGGAACAGAAAAAGTGAATGAGCATTTAATTAAGCAAGAAGATGGATTTACCAGCATAGTTGTGGTGATGATAATAGTTGTTATTGTTTCACTACTTGCTTTCAGCTTGTTATATATCTCAAAAAATCAAACAATACTTACAAAACGCGAAGAGTTTACTTCCAAAGCACTCTATACTGCTGAGTCAGGAATTAATGACTATATGTTCTTATTAAATAAAGATTCAAACTATCTTAACGACGAAAATCATAAAGGTGATTTAGGCTGGAGCGATTATAAAGACGGCCAATATCATCTAACTGTTACTGATATCGGCGGAGGCATCCCTGGAGTTGATATCTCTTCAACTGGTCAGATCTCTTATAAAAACTCCACTGGCGCACCGGTAAATATTGAACGCACCATCAAAGCCCGCATTCAGAAAAAAAGCTTTGCTCATTATATTTACTTTACCGACTCTGAAGCCGGGAGCATTTGGTTTATCACCGGTGACATTTTAAGAGGCCCCGTCCATAGCAACGACCAAATAAAAATATCCGGCTCACCGGTTTTTGAACAAAAAGCCAGCACTAGCGAAACTTTTTATCCGCCATATGGCCAAACCATAGGCGGAAAAACAAACGATGCTGATTTTCAACAAGGCTATGAAGAAAATGTCGATCGCCTGGACCTGCCCCCCAATAACACAAAGCTTAGGGATTGGGCTAAAATCGGCGGTTACTACTATTATGGAAAAACAACGATAGTGTTAAATGCTAATGGGACATTAACTATTACTAATACAAACGGTGTCCCGGCAGGCTATACTAAAGGGCCTACCGGTGTAGCGAGCTTACCGTCTAATGGAGCAATCTACGTTGATGGAATGTTAAGAAACAAATGGGATGCTGATGGCGGTAATATTTTTGTCGAAGGCACTCTTTCTGGTGAACTCACCATTGGCGCCTCAAATGATATCTATATTACCGATAATTTACTCTACGCTAACAGCACTAACGATATTCTAGGTTTAATTGCCCAGAAAAACATCTATATTAATCATTTTGCTAACCCAAATTACCAAGGAGATGTTTCCCACGATAATATTGAAATAAACGCTGTTTTGTTTGCCTTAGAAGAATCTATCGAGTTTGAAGACTACTGGTACCCATCATATGTATGGCCTAATAATTACCCAATGCCAAAAGACACTTTGACTATCAATGGTGCCCTTATTCAGTCAATAAGGGGGCCAATTGGCCAATTTTCCGGCAGTACAAGAATTAGAGGTTATTCCAAAGATTATCATTACGATAGCCGCCTGCTTTATAAAGAGCCACCCCATTTCCTAGAGCCTACTAATACCGGCTATGAGATAACTAAATGGGAAGAAACAAAAACTCAGCAGTAAGCAGTAATTATCTTTAGTCGTCGGGAAAATAGTAGTGCATTACCTCTACCGGCTTGCCGTTTTCCCAGCGAAAAATATGCTTGCGGCGGTTATTACCCGGAGAAGTTACCACAAACTCATATTTATCCTTATATTTGGAAGAATCTATATTTAAATCCTCACCCCAAGTACACTTTAATTCCATACTAATAAATACCAACTTAGAGTTTTTTTAATCTTTTATAATCGCATTAAAAAGAAATTAATTAAGGGATTTGTTTTGCTGGCTTATTTTGAGGTAATTAGTATTGTTAGCTGGAGTTGTTTTCTGTTAAGATTTCTTAAGGTAGGTTGCCGGAGTGGCGGAATTGGCAGACGCTGCGGACTTAAAATCCGTTGCCCTTGTGGTGTGGGGGTTCGAGTCCCCCCTCCGGCACATCTAATATTATCCCATCTAATATATCAGCCTCGCTGACAATTAATTTCTTAACTGAAAGCGTCTCTAAGAGGGTAGAGGCGATGGTAGTTCCGGCAACAATTACGTCGGCGCGGCCGGGCTCCATTACAGGTATTTCTTTTCTTTGCTTAAGTGTCATCGATAGAAACTGCTTAAGAATTTCATCGATTTTTTCTTTGGATAATAGCGAACCATGAACTATTGAAGGATCGTATTCTTTAAGCCCTAAGTTGATAGCAGCTAGAGTAGTAATGGTTCCGGCGGTGCCGATTAGTTGAAAATCTCCTGTTTTTTTTATCTGATTAATCTCTTTAGAATAAATATCCCTAACATAATTCCTTATCGCTTCTATTTCAGAAGAGATAGGTGGGTCGTTTTCTATAAACAATTCATATAAACGAACACAGCCAATGTTTTTACTAAAAGAGAATTTAACATGACGAGGGGAGCCCAAAATAAGTTCAGTGGAGCCGCCGCCGATGTCCATGACTAGAGTCGAGAGACTAGAGGGTAGAGTCGAGTAAGTGGCGCCGAGGAAAGATAACTTGGCTTCTTTCTCAGGTGATAAAACTTCTAGCTCTATCCCGGTCTTAGCTTTTACTAGATCGATAAAGTCGCCGGTATTCTTAGCATCTCTGGCAGCACTGGTAGTAGTAGCTCTGATAACCCCTGCTCCTAACTTATCAGCGATCCTCGTATAGTCTTTGATAACTTCAACCGTTCGAGCAATAGCCTCAGACGCCAGCCTCGATGTTTTATCAACATCTTGGCCTAGTCTGGTCACTCTCGCCTCACGATGCAAGGTTTTATAAGAGCCATCCTTAAAATCGGCTACTATAAGCCTTGTAGAGTTTGTACCTATGTCAATTCCTGCTTTTATCACAGCTCCCCCAGTGACAGGACCCCGAGATTATCAACTTTTCTATCTGCTTTCCTACCGGATTTTCACCAGTTGCTAAGTAATGCGCATAATGGGCATGCAAACATTTGATTCGCTCTAAATTAGAAACACCTGCAATTCCTTTAGACAATAACCCACGTTCTTTTATATAGGCTGCTTGAGCCTTTAAAAATCTAACTTTATACTCAGTATCCCTTGATATCTTTTCTTCTAGCTTACTTATATAGCCTTCATTTTCTATGCGGCTAATTTCTTTTACCAAAAAAGGACAGGTTAGATAATAAAGAGTGGGAAAAGGCTTACCCTCAACTAGAGGGTTAGTCTTGATAACTTGCGGATGAGGAGGTTTGGTTTTGCACCAAGCAACTATTTCGTATTGACCCCTTGGTTTACGTCCGAGTTGCTGCTCTACTAAATCTTTTCGCTCAACACCCATCCCTTATCCCTGCAAAGCAATCTTTGCTGCTGCTATAGCTTGGTCGAGTTCTTGCTGGCTGTGGGCTGCTGAGATAAAAGTAGCTTCGAATTGTGAGGGGGCTAAATATATACCTTGCCCAAGCATCTTTTTAAAATAAGCAGCGAAAAAATCTGTATCTGATGTTTTAGCTGAATTATAATCAAATACTTCTTGATTAGTAAAAAACATACTGAGCATAGAGCCTACTCTGGTAAAAAAGGCGCTTACTCCTGCTTGACTAGCTGCTTCTTTTAATCCAGCTTCAAGATAAGCTCCCTTTTCATCCAGCTCTTGATATAGTTTTTCATTGGAAAGCTCATCTATCATGGCCAGTCCGGCGGCCATAGCTACCGGATTGCCAGATAAGGTACCGGCCTGATAAACCGGACCGGATGGAGCTACCATATCCATAATATCGGCTCTTCCACCAAAAGCGCCAACCGGGAATCCGCCGCCAATTATTTTGCCTAAGGTGGTGAGGTCGGGAGTCACATTGTAATACTGCTGTGCCCCGCCTAAACTTAGACGGAAACCAGTGATTACTTCGTCAAAAATCAGGACAATACTATTAGCCTTGGTTATCTCTCTTAAGAACTCTAGAAATCCCGGTTTTGGCGGAACGACTCCCATATTGCCAGCTACAGGCTCTACAATTAAACAAGCAATTTCGTCTTTATACTTCTCTACTGCTTGCCCTAAAGCTTCAGTATCGTTGTAAGCTATGTTGATAGTGTCTTCAGTGGCCGCCTTGGTAACTCCCGGGCTATCAGGCAATCCCAGAGTGGTTACTCCAGAGCCGGCTTTAGCCAACATAGCATCGCTGTGACCGTGGTAACAACCTTCGAACTTGATTATTTTGTCTTTGCCGGTAAAACCCCTAGCTAACCGGATAGCACTCATTACTGCTTCAGTGCCCGAGCTTACCATCCTAACTTTTTCAATAGAGGGCACACATTCGACAACCCTTTTAGCCATCTCCACTTCTAATTCAGTGGGAGCTCCGAAGCTAGTACCTTTTTCGAGAATATTTTCTACTTTTTTGATGATGGCTGGATTAGCATGACCTAAAATGAGCGGGCCCCAAGAACTGACAAAGTCTATATATTCATTACCATCAACATCAATAACTGTTGAACCTCTGCCTTCGGTAATAAAGACAGGATCCATGTCAACCGAGCGAAAAGCCCTCACGGGAGAATTAACTCCTCCGGGTATATATTTCTTTGCTTCTTTAAATAGTTCTTCTGATTTCATGACAATCCTTTAAGTCTTCAGCCTTGAGCCTTCATCCTCTTACAATAGCCCCTTAACATAATCAATCGCCTTTTGCCACCAGCTTTTGGGTTTAACCCTATTTGGTTTTGGCTTTTCTTTACCAGGTAAAACAACGTAGGCTTTCTCTGATGGCTTTACCATTCCCAATTGTTCTCTAGCTTCTAGCTCAATATATTCATCAGTATTTAGATTTTTTATATCAGCCCGAAGCTGCTTGTTTTTTTTATTAACTGAATTTAGCTCATGTTTAAGGTTAATATTTTCACGGCGAGCCTCGAGCATCTTAAGGGTGGGAACAGCCAGCCAGGCAAGACAAAGAACAATAATGCCACTAGTAATGGTTAAAGTTGGTGTAATATTTTTACTTTGTTTTAATCTAACTACTTTTGCCATGATTACTACTTTAATTAGTGCTTAACTAGGTATTTTACCACATTTTACCTTCAGTCTTTAAGCCTTTAGCCTTCAGTCTTCATTTCCTTATACCGGCATTGTCCTTTACTATATTTTTTCGCTACCGTTACCGTGCAGAAGTGCTTGCTTTCTGTCAGGTACTTACAGTTAGTGCAATCAATATATTTTTTACGCTTGATTTCAGTTGGACTATCCTTAAATATCCTAAATCTTTTAACCGTAAGCTTTCCACTACCCACTACCCACTACCCCTTACCCTTATTTCAGACTTGCTGCACCTTTATTAGATTAGTAGTTCCGGCAACGTTGACCATCGCCCCTGCAGTTATTATTAGCTTATCACCTTTTCTAGCACATTTAGAAGAAAGGGTGGCTTTGGTTGCAATTGAGAACATATCGTTGATGTCTTTAGAAGCCTCTACCTTAATAGGAGTTACTCCCCAACTTAATTGTAGTTGGCCTAGAGTGCTTTGCTGCGGAGTAACCGCAATAATTCTAACCGGAGGCCTAAAGCGGGATATGGCTCTGGCAGTATTGCCGGATTGAGTTGAGGTAACAATAGCACGGGCCCCAATATCGACTGCCAACTCGGCCGAAGAAAGACTGATAGCATCAGTAACATTATTATCATATAGCCACCTAACTTTAGATTTAAGCTTTTTATCATATGCTATGTTTGCTTCTGTTTTTTTTATTATTTTTTCCATAGTTTTCAGACTCTCTACAGGATATGCTCCGATAGCTGTTTCATCAGATAGCAACACGGCATCAGTTTCATCAAAAATAGCATTTGCTACATCAGATGCTTCTGCCCTGGTAGGCCTGGCAGAAGAAACCATAGACTCAAGCATCTGAGTAGCAATAACAACCGGTTTTCCCAGACGTTGACATTTTTTTACAATGGTTTTCTGAATTATGGGAACCTCTTCTATTGGTAGCTCGATACCTAAATCTCCCCTAGCTACCATTACCCCGTCAGCAGCGTCGATAATTGCGTCAAGATTTTCTAAAGCTTCTCTTTTTTCAATTTTAGCCATTACCAGAGTTTTGCCACCGAGCTTATTTATTAAGCGCTTGAGTGATAAAACATCTTTAGCACTTCTAACAAACGACATCCCCACCCAGTCAATATTATTCTTAACTATTTCTTCTATGTCTTTTTTATCTTCAGCGGTAAGAGCGGGGGCTTTAAGGCTAGCACCAGGTAAGTTAACCCCTTTACCGCTAAGCAGTGTTCCACCGGTTATTACCTTACAATACAGACGTAATCCATCTTTGCTAAATACTTTTAATACCACTTGCCCTTCGTTAATTAAGATACGCTGGCCAGCTTTTACTTCTTTAGCTAGTTTTGGATAATTAACATACACTTCGTTTGTACTTCCAAGAACTGGTTTAGTAGTTAAAACAAACTCCTGGCCTGACTCTAAAACAATCTCTCCTTCAATTTTAGAAACCCTTATTTTGGGACCCCTAAGATCGAATAAACTGGCAACCGATTTTTTGGATATTTTCTTGATTGTGTTAAGAGTCTTAAAATGGTCTTCAAGGGAGGCAAAAGACAGATTAAAGCGAGCTGCGTCCATCCCACCTAGCACTAGTTTTTTAAGTACTTGCGAATCACTGCTTTTAGGACCTATAGTACAAATAATCTTAGTTGCTCTCATAACTTTATTTTACCCCAAACAAAAAGGGCGGACATTAGTCCGCCCCTACATTTTGCCCCATTAACCTTTAACCAATTTACTACCAGTCACTAGTCACGAGACACCTGCCGGCAGGCAGGCTAAGCACTATTTCGCTACCGCCACTTGATAGTTAGACACCAACCAGCCCTTACTATGTTTAATAAAAATCCATTGGGTATCCCATTTATCAAAACCGGCTGGCTGACCTTCCAAAACCATTCTTACAGTAACCGCCATAGAGGTCTTTTGCTGCTCTTTTTTGATTACTTTAAAACTTTTAAGAGGCATTGACTCATTTCTTTGCTCAAATTCTTTTTCAGTTCTTTTTGCCTTACTCTCGGCAGGTAATAACTTATAGGCTTCTTTCCATTTTTTTTGCTGATAAAACGTATAATACTTTTCCAAATACTTTTCGGGAGTTGTATTAGCCGGTACAAAAGTTTGCGGACCCTTTTTAGCTTTATCTGATGATGTCGGCGGTTTTAAATCAGTCTTGCTGCTGCATCCAGCAAAGATTAAACCTGTTAATACCAATACTGCAATAAAAATAATTATTTTTTTACTCAATTTAACCTCCATAGCGTCAAATTACATTTTAACGGCTTTAACTAAATAATCAAGTCCAGCTAAAAGATATAGAATAACTCCTATGTATAAAACTACTAGTCCAGCCGATGGATATAGCAGTAAAAGAATAAGACTTAAAAAGATGATGGCAGTGGCTGTTTTGCCTAGCCAGCTTACTTCCATCTTCACATTCTTCTTTTTTAACATAAACACGTAGCCTAACGACAAGAGCACTTCCCGTCCGGCAATTATTAGTACCACCCATAGAGGAATCAAAGCTTGATAACGCAGATAGATGGCCAGTCCAGCAGATAGCACAAGTATCCGATCAGCTAAAGGATCGGCGAGCTTGCCAAAATCGGTTATCTCCCCTATGGTTCTAGAAACTAATCCGTCTAGCCAATCAGTTAGAGTTGCTCCCACTAATACTAAAACAGCCACTAATCGGTAGGGAGTAAATACCAAATATACAAAAACCGGCGTTAATAAAAATCGGATAACAGTAATAAAATTTGCCATTATTTCTTCAACACACTTTGGGCTACAATTTTGCCGCCATGAGCTTGCATGCCCCAAAAACGCAATTTAAAAACACTTTCTAAGGCATAAATTAACTTATCAATGTGTTGTTTTTGAATAGTTAGAGCAGGTTCAAACCTTAGCACATCAGAATTATTTAATGTATACACAGTTACTATTTGATGCTTGTTAAGTAAAAGAGTAGCTACCGTTGAACATAAGCTTTCGTCAAATATTACTTTGGAGGCAACTTCTCCCATCTTAGATGTTAAACCCGACTGCTTTTTAAACTCAATACCAGCCATCAGACCCTTACCGCGGACATCCTTAATAAATTTCGGATATTTTTCTTTTAGATTATTTAGGTTTTTTATTAAATAATCGCCTTGCTCTTTTGCATTATTTATTAATCCATCTTCTTCAATTATTTTTATAGTCGTTAATCCTACTAATGTAGATAGATTGTTGCCACCAAATGTCGAGGTGTGGGCGGTAGCAGCTTTCCTTGAGCCATAAGCCTTCTTGTATACACTAGCTTTGCTAATCAAGGCCCCTATCGGCAAGGTAGTGCCGCTTAGACCTTTGGCTAGGGTTAAAATATCGGGAGTGACATCTTCGTATTGATAGGCAAACATTCTACCCGTTCTACCCATGCCGCTTTGAATCTCATCTAGGAACAGTAAGGTATCGTATTTGCGGCAAAGTTGCTCCACGTCCTTTAGATAACCTTCATAAGGAACAATAATTCCAGCCTCTCCCTGAATAGGCTCTAAAGCTACACAAGCAACCTCACCTTTTTTAAGCTCTGATTCAATTACTTCTGTGTTCCCATAAGGAACTTGAATGCATCCCGGCACCAAGGGCTCAAAAGGTTCTTTATATTTCTTCCTGCCGCTAACTGACAAAGAGCCCATGCTCTTGCCATGAAAAGCTCCATCGCAAGAGATAACTTTATGCTTTCCTGTCGCCTTGCGAGCTAGCTTGATAGCACCCTCTACCACTTCAGTGCCACTGTTACCAAAAAAACAGTTTTCTAAACCGGTTAGCTCATAGAGTTTTTGCGCCAAAGCTCCAGGGCCAGGCAAAATACCGGCTTGCATAAATACTGGTGATTGGCTTTCTAGAAAATCATTGATAAGTTGCTTTATGCGGGGGTGATTGTGGCCGATACAGTTAAGACCAAAGCCGCCTAAAAAGTCTAGGTATTCAGTGCCTTTGTCATCGTAATAATAAATATCCTTAGCTTTTGCATACTTCTTATTAAACCCCCTAGAATGCAACCGCCAGGAAAGGGTAGGATTGACATGCTCATGCCAATCCCTAATTTGCTTATATGACGCCTGTAGCACTTCTAAGTCTTTGTTTTCCATTATTCCATCCCAGAGATTCTTCACTTCGTTCAGAATGACGTTTTTACTACTCCCTACTTACTACTAACTACTCCCTGCTTTTCACCACCACTTTTTCTTCTTGGTATACATAATTATTCCAACCGCTACCAACAACATAAATAATAAGGCTCCGGGGTAGCCGGCTCTGTGGGTTAATTCTGGCATAAACCTAAAGTTCATACCATAGACACTAGCGATAAATGACAGTGGCAAGAAAATAGTAGCCACGATAGTTAGCTTTTTCATTATCTCATTAAGCTTATTGGAAACTTGGCTTAAGTAGATATCCATAGCTCCGGTTACAATATCCCTGGTAGAATCGGCTAAATCGATTACCCGTAATAGGTGGTCGAAGATATCGCGGAAAAAAGCGAGATTTCCCGGCTTGATAAATTTTGCTTCGAACCTGGTTAGTTGAGATATCATATCCCGTTGCGGTGAAACAATCTTTCTTATATCTAATAACTTATGCTTAATAGCAAATAAATCTTTTAAGTATTCTGTACGCGGATCTTCAAAAATCTTATCTTCTAAAATATCAGCTTCAGCACTTAACCTATCCATCAAGGGAAAATACTCATCGGTCATGCGGTCAAGATAAGTATGCATCAGGAGATCTGCTCCTTCTTCTATTACTTTGCAGCTTTTGGCGTGTCTATCACATACCTCATTTAATATCTTCAAATCCTCTGCATGTATTACTACCAGGTAGTTCTTGCCTAAGTAAAAGCTTACTTGGGAGTTCTCGACATTCTCGGTCTTAGGATTGTCATTTAGAGCATGCCATATTAAGAAGAGGTAGTCAGGATAATCATCTAGCTTTGGCAGGTGAAACTCTTTCTTTGAATCGTCTAAGGTTAACTGATGAAAGCCAAATACCGGTGCTAGCTGCTGATAGTCTTTATCGGTAGGATTTAAGAGGTCTACCAAGACTACAGAGTTTTCATCATCTAAGTAAGCTTTAAGTTGATCAATGCTTACTTCCCTAGATTCTTTTGTTGATTTATTATAGACCAGGTTTCTAAACATGTTACCTTTTCTTATACACTTCACGCCTATGGCCAACTGTCTCTAACCAGATATTTGTTCTCTCAATAGTATATATAATACGCCAATTACCAATACGATAAGAGTATTCTCCTTTTAGTTCTCCGGTAAGAGGCTTTCCGGCAGTAGGATCATTGCTAATAATGTTAAGTGCTTTCTTAACTCTAGTTTGCACTTTTGCATCGAGTTTCTCATAGCTTTTTTGAAAACGCTTGGTAAGAAATAGCTGTGGCCGCACTTATTTTTCCTTAAAATATTTTTCGTAAGTAGTATAACGACCAGCTTTAATGTCTTCTTTAGCTTCTACAATTTCGCGCATTAGATTTTTATCAGCCATAATTTCTAAAGTTTCAAGCTCTTCTATGCTAAGCAACACGGCTTTAGGCTTTGAGCGAGAAGTAATAATATAGCGAAGCCCCTTATTTACATCATTGAGTATCTTTTTTAAGTGAGAACGTGCATCTACCACTCCTACCACTTTATCCATAACTTCCACCTCCAAAAAAAGTGTACGCCTAAGCGTACACATTGTCAATAATTATTCATCCTTATTTTGCTTTATTTATGTTCGCTCGTCAGTCAAATCAAGTTACTTGGAGGAGATTAAGTTATTTCTTAACACTAATGCTAACTAACTTAGAACTAACTGCTCTGTAGGTTCTGTTGCCAGCAAAAACAGCTTGATACTTGGTAGTCTTTTGGGGGCGATGTTTTATTACAAAACTGCCTTTAGTATTGGTTCTTATCCGAGCAATAACTTTACCATTTGCCAATATTTTAATAACTCTCTTGGCTACTTTGCTTTTTCTATATTTATATAGCTGGCCTCTTATAGTAGCAGCCTTTCCAGGTTTTACCGACCTTTGCGTTGAATAAAGAGCTAGCTTTGGTCTAAAATACTTAGTTTCCATTACCAGTCTCTTTTTTTCATTGTATTTCCGAAACACTTTTGAGAGTAGAATCCTTTTGCCGCTCTTGCTTATTTCATAAGTACGCACTTCTCTTAAACCCATTGCGTCCCACTGGTACTCTCGAAAAACTTTCCCTGACGGATCCACATCTTTTCTGCATCGGCCTACATTATCAACTATGGATCTGCTATTGATTGGCTCATAAGTGATGATATCTAAATAGTTTTTTATCTGACCAAGACAGCCATTACTTTTGTAAAGATATTTACTAATTAACGGCCCTTGCTCGCTATCTAAATAATTAGAGCCCTTACGACCAATATCGTCCATATTAGATACAATCTTGGCTGGTATACCGGTTACAGGATTAAAAAAAGCGATGGTTTGGTATAAGAAGCCGTATTTATTATATCGATAAACCTCTTCTAGCTTGCCATCAACGTTATACTTAGCTATTGGCCTGCCAAAATCGTCATATATTGTCCAACCGCTAATAATCCCATCGAGATTTATTGTGTTTATAGCATTTGCAGTTAATGGAAGGGTGGAGACTAATATCATTATGCAAATTAAAAAACTGACGGTCTTTTTCATATTCTATCTCCTACAATCGATGGATTTATTAGTAATAGCAGTAAAGAGATTTCTGTTTAAATGGGTTGTAAGTGTTTATTATAAGTAATCAATTAACCGATTGTCAACCTTTAACAATACAGGTAAATCAGCAAGAAATTGGGCAAAGAAAAAAAGATTCCAAAGAGGCCTAGGATAGTACCGACCAGGGATAATATATTCATTTTGTCTCTTAGATAAACTGCTAAACCCATTATGCCGGCAACTAACGCCATAACTAAAGCAAAAAATAAGATTATTAGGGGAACAAGCTTATTTTTATTAAAATCAAACGATAACACCAGCCAAGGTAAAGAGATGGATAAAATCCCCAGTACAATTGCTATTATATTAGCCTTATTTAGTTTAAACATGGTCGGGACGACTGGATTCGAACCAGCGACCGCACGGCCCCCAGCCGTGTGCGCTACCAAGCTGCGCCACGTCCCGAAAGTATGGTGACCACCTGCATCAATATGCTATAATTACAATGGCTTTTAAGTCGATAGTAACCATTGGAGCAAAAGATTTGCAAAAGAAAACGACTATAATCCCTGCATTATTAATTCTATTATCAACCCTGATTATAACAAGTTGTATTCAACGTGTCGTTACTAAGAATTTCAAAACATACCAGACGCTTGAAACTAAAGGATGTAGTTCTTGCCATCCATTTAACAAAAAAGAGCCTTACAGTGACTACAAGTTCTCGCACGTGCGTCATTTTAAAAAAACTAAGGCTAGAAACTGCAAAGATTGCCATCAGGAAAAAGAACATGGCAAAGAAGCCAAAAAAGGTTTTTTATCGCTAAGAATAGAGGCTTGTCGCTTATGTCACAATGAAAATCTACATGGTAATTCTTGGAGCGGCTCAAAGGGCTCCAGAAAAACCCACGGCCAGGAAGCTAACAGAAACATAACCTCATGTATGACTTGCCATAAACCCATTTTTTGCCGGTCTTGTCATCAAGTAGATATTCCGCATGATCAAAATACATGGGTTAGCAAACATGGTAAGTGGGTTACTACCTTTGGCATTTCTAAATGCCGAACCTGTCATGGAGGAAAAGCAGACAAAGAATCACTAAGCTACTGTTTTACTTGCCATGTAGTACCGATGCCCCATCCAAGCAGCTGGAAAAAAGAACATGGCTCAAAAACAAAAAGTATCGGTAAGCAATCTTGCTGGCAATGCCATAATGAAGAGTTATTTTGCAATGAGTGCCACCATACAACCATGCCCCATGCCGGCGATTTTAAGAAATCACATTATAAATCTCTCGAAGAAAAGAAACTAGCCTCATCAATATGCGTCCAATGCCATAATAATAATACTGCTTCAACTCAGGGCTGTTTCGGCGGCGAGTGCCATACTCAAAAAATTAGTCATTAATGAAATTTTTGGTGATTGTATTAGCGGCAGCGTTAATTGGCTTTGCAGAGTTCGGCGATAAAACTCAGCTTACAACTATTACATTGTCTTGCAAGTATCCCCCTAAAAAAGTATTCTGGGGTGCTTTTAGCGCCTTTTTGATTTTGTCAGCACTGGCAGTTACAGTAGGAACGCTAATATTTGAGTTGATTCCCGCGGTTTGGTTAAAGATCGTTGTCGGATTATTTTTTATTATTTTTGGAATCTACAGCTTGCTTACTGCTAAAAATCAAGAAGAAATATCAGATAAACAAAGGCAAGGAAATCCTTTTGCTGTTGCTTTTAGCTTGATTTTTCTTAATGAATTAGGTGATAAGACCCAGTTATTAACTATCGCTTTGGCTGCAAAATACAAAGCGCCTTTTGAAGTATTCCTGGGTGCCTTGATAGGCTTAAGCACAATTGCTCTTATAAGTACTATGCTTGGAAAAGTGATTGCTAAATATGTGAAGGATACAACTATCATTCACCGCTTAGCCGGCATTATCTTTATTGTTTTGGGGCTGCTTACTTTTCTTTAGATAATCATCAATGGCAGCTTTAAGTGCATCTTCTGCAAGCACCGAGCAGTGCATTTTAATTGGCGGTAGGCCTTCTAAGGCTTCAGCCACTGCCTTATTAGATATTTTTTGAGCTTCCTCGATGGTTTTGCCTTTAACCATATCGGTAACCATGCTGCTAGTGGCTATAGCAGCCCCGCATCCAAAGGTTTTAAACTTAGCATCCTTGATAATACCGTCTTCAATCTTTAAATACAGTTTCATAACATCGCCGCAGTTGTGAACTGATGCTGCTTCAGTAGTATAAGAATGGCTTTCTTCAACTTCTAAATTGTATACTTTTCCTTTATAAGGTCGCTTCGTTATCTTCCAAATAGGAGAGCAGTAATATCCATCTTCAAACCAATTCTTCTTAGGGCTCTTTGATAAACTCTTTAATTGAAAAGGTAAATCTAGGATATCAGCAAGCCTTTTTAAAGATTCCTGTTTTTTTACATAAATGCTGTAGTGTTTTTTATGGATACCATATGCCGCCGAGGTTAAAAAGCTACAATCGATTTTTTGTCTAAATAGTAATTGCCTTGTTTGAAATGCTAAAACTCTAGAAATCGTAACAAATTTAGCAACTGATTTTTTCTCATTCAAATAGCCGTCTCCATGCCATAGGCCATAGATGATATGCTTTTGCTGCCTAGGAGATAGTTTAATTACCCAATCGGGGAGTTGTTTTTCTGCCGCACCTTTGCCAAAGTTTTTAGCAAAAAATCTAGCTAAGCGTGCACTGTAAAAAGGAATATGTATTGAATTATTCTCTCTTCGAATTATCCCTGGGGCTAATTGAAATATTTCATCGAATTTATCAACTATGTATCTTTCAAACTCTTCTTCTCCTTTTCCAAAACAAAAACCTACTGTTCCCTTACAAGCATCAACTCTTACATAGCCTTCAGATAAATAAAATCCAATAATTTTTAGAAAATCCTTTTCTAGCTTTATTACGTTTGGTAAATCAAAGCTTTTATAATCAAATTTAGGCTTTTCTTGGTTTAGTTTGACATGCTTTCTCCCCTGATTCTCTAAACTTATTGGATACAAAACAACATCACCAATCGACAGCTCAATTGGTGAATACCAATCAGCAACTACCCTTGATGAAGCTTTATGTTTATGGGGAAAAGAACTAAGTTTCTTTGCAAAAATGTGGTGCTCATCTGTTAACTCAAATTCGCCTAAATTATGAACTCTTAGTCTGTATACATTTCCAGTGTACTGTCTTGAAAAAACTTTATTAATCACATGGTATTTACCATCATGCCCTAGAACCTTATCACCGACTCCTAAATCCTTTATAGCTTCAACACCAGGATTAGTAATTATTAAATTTTTCGGTGTTAAGCAGGTAGGATTCCCGACTGTGCCCACACCATCAGCATCTTTAATCTCACCAACATTATGGGGATCTTGAAAATGCTCCATAACCTTTTTGCTATACAAACTTCCTCCTTAAAAAAATCCCAAATATCAAAAAGCAAATCACAAATAATTTACAATTTCCAAATCACAAAAAAAACATTGTTATTTGGTGCTTGGAGTTTGAAATTTATTTGTCCGTTCTTCAAATAATGGTGACATAGATCGTAATTTCTCGACGATTAGTGGCAGCTTCTCTAAAACAAAATCAATATCTTCTTCGGTGGTGTAGCGGGTAAGCGTCATCCTCACCGAGCCATGAGCTACTTCATGACTCTGGCCTAGTGCCAACAATACATGTGAAGGCTCTAGTGTTGATGAACTGCAAGCTGAGCCGGTAGAAGCACACACTCCCAAAAAATCCAGATTTAAGATAATTGATTCGCCTTCAATGTATTCAAAACCAATATTAACGTTATTGGGCAACCTTTTGGTTGGATGACCATTTAGATGAGAATAATCGGTTTTATCGAGCAATCCTTGAATTAGCTTATCTCGCAATTTTGCAACTTCTGGTATCTTATTAGCTAGCAGCGGGCCTGCAATCTCAACAGCTTTACCAAAACCGACGATACCAGGAATATTTTCCGTACCTGCTCGCCGCCTTCTTTCTTGCTCGCCTCCATGTTGATAGGCAACCATTTTGGTGCCACTTCTAACATACAGAGCCCCTACTCCTTTAGGTCCATATATTTTATGTGAGGAAAAAGAAACTAAATCTGCTTGCATTTTATCAACATTAATAGGCAGTCGTCCTAAGCTTTGTACTGCATCAACATGAAAATAAGCAGGGTGCTCTTTTACTATTTTGCCAATCTGTTCTATCGGCTGAACAGTTCCAACCTCATTGTTAGCATGCATTATAGAGACCAAAATCGTCTCTTTTGTAAGAGTCTTTTTTACATCTTCGGGATTCACAAAACCGTATTTATCCACCGGCAAATAAGTCACTTTAAACCCTCTTTTTTCTAAAAACTTGCAGGGCTCAATCACAGCGTGATGTTCTACTGCTGAAGTAATAATATGTTTGCCTTTTTGCTCGTTAGCAAAAGCAACTCCCTTAATTGCAAAGTTGTCCGACTCTGTGCCACCGCTAGTAAAAACAATTTCTTTATCTTTGGCCCCGATAAAATCAGCCACTGTTTGCCTAGCATTATCGATAGCCGCTCTAGATTCCCTGCCTAAAGAATACAAGGTAGAAGCATTCCCAAACTTCTCAGTAAAATATGGCTGCATTGCTTTAACTACCTCAGGATCAGCCGGCGTAGTAGCTGCTGCATCCAAATAAATGATCTTACTCATTTATTATTCTCCTGCAACACTTCATTCATGCTTCCTGTCCGGTAGCCGTCCAGGTCTAGCGACACATAAATGTATCCTAACTCTTTAAGCTTGCTTGAAAGGCTGTCTATATTTTTAGCCATAAAATCAGTAAAATTAGTTTTTTCTATCTCAACTCGTGCAGTAGCTCCTTCATCCCTTACTCTTACCTGGTCAAAACCCATTTTTTTAATAAATCTTTCAGCTGCCCCAATTCGGGATAACTTTTCAACCGTTATCTGGTTTCCATAAGGAATGCGCGAAGCTAAACAGGCCACAGATGGTTTGTTCCAGGTAGAAAGCCCTTTATTTTTAGATAAGGTTCTTATTTCTTTCTTAGTAAGGCCTGCTTCTTTTAAAGGAGACCTAACATTAAATTGAGTGGCTGCTTTTATGCCTGGCCGATAATCATTTTCATCATCAGAGTTAGATCCATCGGCCACATAATCTAGGCTATTATTTTTAGCCATCGTCGTTAATATATCAAAAAGCTCGGATTTGCAATGATAACAACGGTTGGTATCATTTAGCACATATTTCTCGTTGTAAAGCTCATTGGTTTTAATAACCGTAATAGTTGAGCCCATGCTGGTTGCCAATTTGACCGCTTGGCTTATCTCATCATCGGGA
>QZJE01000018.1 GCA_003599235.1 Actinomycetota bacterium
TTGTGATGACACTGCACCTAGAACCGCAAGAAAACATGCGAGAACGGGATTACCAGCGATGTTGCAGTCCTTTATCATCTCCACCTGTTCACAGTGTCTCAATAAGCCAATATCAAAAAAAGCAGTACAATGGCTTAGTAAACACTAAACACGTTGTTTACCATGGAATAAACCATAATGAATACCCAATGATAAACAAGGCAAATAAAGAGAATTATTTATTCAGTATCGGCAGGCTAACTCTCGACAAAGGCCAGGATAAAGCCATTGAGATTGCCAAAAAAACTGGTTCCAAGCTAATCGTGGCCGGCTGTGTCCAAAATAAAGTCGAAGACAAAGAGTTTTTTCAAGAGTTAAAGAAATCCGTAGACCTCATAGTCGAACCTGGGCAATACAGTGCCTACGAAAATAAAAATTATTCTGACAAGGTAATAAAACCTTTGGTGAGAAGCGATAAGCAAATTATCTACATAGGGGAATTAAGTTGCGAACATAAAAAGCAATGGTTTGCCTACGCCCGGGCTACATTATTCCCCATCCAATGGGGAGAGCCCTTTGGCCTGGTTACGATCGAGTCAATGGCTTGCGGCACGCCAGTAATAGCCTTAAACAGAGGTGCAGTTCCGGAGATAATATTAGATAAGAAAACAGGGTTTGTAGTGGACTGCGAAAAAGACATGGCTGGCTCTGTTAAGCACATCGATACCATTGACCCAGCCCAGTGCCGAAAACACGTGCTGGATAATTTTTCAATAACACGCATGGCTGAAAACTATTCAGAGGTATATCGCCAAATACTTAGTAATTATTTACCATCTAGAAATAACAGCGCAATATTAGGTAAAAGCATTCCTATCCCTTTCAAAACCCCCGCGGTAGTTCCCGTATAAGCACATGCCAAGAGATATCCCGGTAAGCAACGGCAACTTTTTAGTTAATTTTGATGCTGATTATCAGATCAGAGATGTTTACTTCCCTTTTGTGGGACAGGAGAACCATTCAAAAGGTTTACCTTTTCGCTTCGGAGTATTCGTTGATGGCCATTGTTCTTGGATGGGGCCAAAGTGGAAAAAAGATTTAAAATACCATGACGATAGCCTGGTAACTAATGTTTTTCTGAAAAACGATGCTTTGAGTTTAGAACTTAAATGTGCTGACACAGTTGATGTAGACTCAAACATATACATTAGAAAAATCGAGATGACAAATCTGTTGCAGAAGGAGCGCCAAGTTAAGCTCTTTTTTAGCCATGACTTTCATCTTTATGGTAATAATATTGGCGACACCGCTTATTTTGATCCTCAGACCAACACTATCATCCATTACAACGCTAATCGCTATTTCCTAATTAATTGTGCTACCTCAAAGAAAAGTGGCGTAAGCCAGTACGGATGTAACAATAAAAACGACCCCGGCGCTTGGAAAGATGCCGAGAATGGCGAGCTTAATATGATCCCGATTTCATGGGGATCTGCCGACTCGGCCATTGGAATAAGCCTTAAACTGCCTGCTAGCGGAAAAGCTACAGCCTTTTACTGGATTGCAGCCGGTACACACTATGATGAAGTAGCCAAACTTAACCGGATTGTTATAGAAAAAACACCGGATGAGCTAATCAAGCGCACATCAGATTACTGGGGAGCGTGGGTTAAAAACGAACCTAGATCTTTTTCAGACTTGCCTAGTTCCATAACTGACATTTACAACCGCAGTCTGCTAATTTTAAGAACTCAAATAGATAACAGAGGAGCCATTATTGCCGCCAATGACTCTGATATCGTTCGCTTTGGAAAAGATACCTATTCCTATATGTGGGGCCGCGATGGAGCTTTTATCGCTGCCGCTTTGGCTAAGGCGGGTTACCCGGTAGTTTGTAGGAAGTTTTTCGACTTCTGTGCTAATGCAATATCTGAAGAAGGCTATCTGTATCAGCATTATAATCCGGATGGCTCCCTGGCAAGCAACTGGCATTCTTGGCTGGTAAACGGCAAGGCCGTTCTTCCCATACAAGAGGACTCGACTGCTCTGATTCTGTGGGCATTATGGTCATACTACGAGAAATCAAAAGACATAGAATTCATAAGACCGCTGTACTGCGATCTCATTTTTAAGTCGGCAAATTTTTTAGTGAAATACCGTGACCCTAAAACACTTTTACCCATCCCCTCCTACGATCTATGGGAAGAGCGTTTGGGAGTACACACCTTTACAGTAGCAGCGGTAATCGCCGGCTTAAGAGCGGCAGCAAACTTTGCCAAGCTCTTTGGAGATAAATTAATAGCTCTAAATTATGAAGAAGTTGCCGAGGAAATAAAAGAAGGGCTTACTAAGTATCTTTATCACAAAGGCCTAAAGCGATACGCCCGCTCAGGCTACAGAAAGGGCAAAGGATATGAACTTGACGAAGTAATTGATGTCAGCTTGATGGGACTTACAACTTTGGGAGTCTTGTCTTCTAAAGATCCAAAAATGATAGCAACTATGGAAGCCGTGCGCGACCAATTGTGGCTTAAAACCCCTGTCGAAGGTTGCGCTAGATATCAAAATGACATGTATCAACGGCCTGACGATAGCCCGCCGGATATTGCCGGTAATCCATGGTTTATTTCAACGCTTTGGTTGGCACAATATTTTATTGATAGAGCCGAAACTGTTGAGGAGCTTCACGAGGCCACTGGCTACCTTGAATGGTGTGTCAAAAATGCGCTTGCCTCTGGAGTCTTTGCTGAGCAGATCCATCCTACAAACGGCTCTGCACTATCTGTTTCGCCACTGACCTGGAGCCACTCCTCTTTTGTGTGGACAGTTTTGCAATACAGCGAGAAGTACAACTCAATAAATGATTATTGAGTCTGAGATATATCTAGTCTATAAAAGTTGTAATTAACAACAATCCAAGACAGACCAAAAACATACATCGACCTCTGGACAAGACCTTTTCCTATAGCAACAGTTCCGTCTTCAGCTAACCCAAAAAGAGCTGAGAGACCAACTACAAAGACAGCTAACGCTAAATGAGTAAGTTTTCTTTTAAAACCTTTGTCTGCAAAGAAATAAGAAATCATCGCGATACTGATACTTAAACCGGCGGCAGTTGCAAAGATCGAATGAAGGGATGCTTCCTGCATAGAATAATTCGTATTTCCGTCAAAAGGAGCGGTAGCAAAAACCCCGCTTAAAAAAATACCTACAGCATAAATAAAAACCATAGCATCAGGAAATACAAACTCTCGTGTATTTTTTAGTCTCAAGATAATCCCTAAGCCTAGTAAGATGCCATAACCCATTAGCCCAATGCTCATAATCCAAGCATTGTCATAGTTTTGAGCAGCTAGCTCGCTAACAGTATTTTGAGTCCATGAATAAGTAGAGGGAGTGAACAGCTGGGCGATAATTATAGAAGCTGCAAAAAATAATACGGCGATTGCAATTATTTTGGATGAAATATCTAAGTTCTTCATTACCACACTGTTAATTCGCAAAATCACGTTTGTTAAACCAGTAGAAAGCAAAAATAGTGGAAACAATAATGATGGTGCCGAAAACAACATAGCTATTTGTAGCAATTGTCTTATGCCCTAAAGTTTTGGCGGTGCTGTAGTAATAAAAAATGCCTAAAAAACGGTAGTTTTTAACCTTACTAAAAGCCTGGCCTAGCGAGTTTAAGATATAGCCGTAGCCAAGAATAAATAAAACAATGGAGGTAGGTTTGTTTCTTTCATTAAAAAATACCGATAAGGCAGTCGTTAAAGCGGCAATGGCCATAAAAAACAAAAATGTAAGCAACGTCACCATTAAAAAAGCTTTAATGCTGAAGCTAAAATCATAAGCCACAGACATCAACATAAATGGCACAATGCCAATAATGGTAAAAAAAGCAGTTAGTAAAGTAATGTTGACGTACTTGTAGCCCAATACCGTTGCCCTAGAAACAGGTAGCGACAACAGGCTCTCCAGAGTGCCGTTTTCCACCTCTTTGGTAAGCTCTGAGGTCACTAAGGTAATGAGATAGCCGGCCACGATAATCATATACATTAACGACAAGTACTCTGTATTGAAAAACCCCTCCAAGGAAGTAAAAGACAGCTCGGTGCCACCAAAAAAAGCCAAAAAAGCTTTAGGGTAATTTTTTAAAAGGGCCTCAATATCGATTTTTTGCATCATTGGATAAAGCGAAACAAGAGTCCACTGATAAAATACTAGACCGATGGTGGTCAATATTATGCCTAGTTTATGATCATTGAAGAACTTCTTGGTTAAAGCAATCATTGATAATACTCCAAAAATATTTCCTCTAATGAGGCGTGCTCAAAAGAGAGGTCTTTTACTTTGTCTTTACATAAAGCCTGCAAGACGGGATTAATGTCGCCCTTAACTTTCATTTTGTAAGTATTATTAATAAGCTCTTTAATATCAGTCACCTGGGGCAATTGATAGTTCTTAATATTTGGCTTTTTCTCGAAAGTGACTTCTAGGTGTTTTACGTGTTTGCCGCCGAGCTCGCCGACATCTTCTATGACGATAAGTTTTCCTTCTTTTACGATAGCTACCCGATCGCAGATGTGCTCTATCTCGGGTAGAAAATGAGAGGAAACCAACACCGTTGATCCATCTTCCTTAAACTCTTTAAGTATCTTATAGAACTCTTGCTGCATTAAAGGATCTAGACCGCTGGTCGGCTCATCTAATATCAAAACATCAGGCTTGTGCATTAGAGCTAAAATGACGGCTAGTTTTTGCCGGTTACCTTTAGATAAGCTTTTTACCTTTTTAGAAGGGTCATAGTCAAGACGTTGGGTAAGCTCATCAGCTAACTTAGCGCCCCCTCTGACCTCACGGTATAGCTTGATTAGTTGGGAGCCGGTGTATTTTTGATAGAGTCGTACGTCTCCCGGAATATAGCCACAGATTCTTTTGACTTCCACAGACTGAGCCCAGCAGTCGAACTTGTCTATTTTAGCTGAACCCTTGGTTGGTTTTATTAAGCCCATTAGCAGACGAATGGTAGTAGTTTTCCCTGCTCCGTTGGGCCCCAGAAGTCCGAAGATCTCGGCTTGTTCGACCTTTAAACCCAGACCATCAACGCCCCGCGTTTTTCCGTAGTACTTTGTCAAAGAAGAAGTGGAGATCATAAATTAAATATTAACATATTTTTTAATTATTTTTCTTTTTGTAAGTTGCTTCTTTACTCCAAGCTACGCGACTATGGGCAAGTCATCATTAAGAAAAGCGAAGTTGGAACAATGATTGGATAAACAACCAACTTGCCGCTGTTTCTTAATTTCATCCTTGCCTCATGGTGCTCCGCAGTCGTAAGTGAAGCAACTTACGGAATAAAAAACCCTAAGTCGACTAAAACAGGCATACTAACTTAAAAAGCATCCTTGGAATAAATAAGCAAACAAGCTATTATTGTCATAGTTGCACGACCATTAATTAACCAAGGAGTAGAATATGAGTATTTCTTACGCATCACAAACTTTTTCAGCCGCAAGGAGATCGCTTATGCTTCCGCACCCTAAAGGAGAAACAAAAAGTATTGCAGAAGCTTTTTCCGAATGCTCCCTTGGGCTAAAAGAGCTTAACGACTCAGATTTAGATGAAAGTTCAAAAGCTTGGATCAAAGAACTTAATATATTAATGGACACAACTGGTATAGAAGATAAAGACAGTCGTGGACTATTTACCTTAAGAGCTGAGATGTTAACTCTAGATCAGAAAATAGACTTATCAAGAACAATTAACGAGCTAGCGGACTGGTTTAATAGATGTTGTTAATTTTCAATCCCCTAAACTCCTAGTACGCTTTATGGTATCGCAAGTGGGTTTAACTTGCGTATGTTGAGCAAACATGAGGCGATAGTGAAATTAAGTGCCTGCGGCAAATTTGTTGAATTGACCGTTCGTAAGTTCAAATTTCGCAGAGGCTTAATGAAGTATCGACCATAGTCGCGAAACTCAAGCAATAAACCCACTTGCAAAAGAAAGCTCTTAGTCTGATTTATTCCAGCCAATCGGGGAATAAATCTCCTATGAAAGCCGTTCAAACCATCGAAGAAATAACTAACAAAATAGCCTCGGGCAATGCTGATGTGATATTCGGCACTACCAGGGAGTTTGAGGGTAAGGCCATTATTCCTGTTAGCACTATCGGATACGGTCTTGGCGGTGGCATGGGCAAGAACAAGCAAAAGGAGAAGTCCAAAGACGAGCAGCATTCCGAAAAAGGAGCCGGCTTCGGCGGTGGCAGCAGCATTAAGCCCTTGGGCTACATTGTAGTTACTGATAATCACGCCAAGTTTAAGCCGGTGTATAACTTAAGCCAAATACTAACCGTATTTACAGTCGTCTTTTTTACTACCGGCTACGCCCTAAAAACCATCATTAGCCAAATAGCTAAAATCAACGCCCGCGCCGAAATCCACACCGGTTAAGGAGCGAGGGGTGGCACGCCGGTGGCTTTCGACAGTGCGCAAGTTTACCTAAGCACGGCGAAAGACTTCCGGGGTGACAGGACCCCGAGCTTAGATTACTTCGTAAGCCCTATCTCTTCCGAATTCAAGAACTGCTTTAAGTCCTGAATGGTGGACATAAACTGGTTCGGGAATATGATGGTTGAGTTCTTCTCAGCCGATATTTCAAGCAAAACTTGCAAGTTTCTAAGCTGCAGCGCAATTGGGTGTTTGCCGATAATATCAGCAGCTTCACCAAGCTTGGTAGCAGAGAGCAACTCACCTTCGGCAGCAATGATCTTAGCCCTCTTTTCACGTTCTGCCTCGGCCTCTTTAGCCATAGCCCGCTGCATGCTCTCTGGCAGCTGAATATCTTTAATCTCAACAATAGTTACTACTACTCCCCAAAGCTCTGTTTGCACATCTAAAACCTTCTTAATTTTTTCATTAATTTTATCTGTCTGAGAAAGCACATCGTCTAAAACAAACTGGCCGATGATATTCCTAACAGTTGTTTGGGCAATTTGATTGATGGCGGAAAAAACATTCTCAATAGCGACAACAGATTTAGTAGCCGCAACTACATGAAAATAAGCTACAGCTGCTACGTCGATGCTAACGTTATCTTTAGTGATAATCTTCTGGGATGGAATAGGCATAGTAACTGTTCGCAAAGACACTTTTACCATTCTGTCGACTACCGGAAAGATAAGCCTAAGTCCAGCACTTTTCTCTCCAATTACTTTACCTAACCGAAAGACAACACCCTTTTCATACTCTTTTACAATGCGAATAGCTGAGCCTATAATTCCTAAGAAAATGAAGCCAAAGAATAATCCCAATACTATCAAGCCACCAATAACGTCTGACATTTGCCCTCCAATTAAGTCCTTGCTTGTAGTATAGAGGACAAATAGAAACTATGCAGCAACTTTCTTTAGAGCCGCTTCTCTTCCCAGAGCAGCTAGCAGCACCTTATTAAACTGGGGAATATCAGAGGGACGCCTTGAAGTTATAAGATTTTCATCTCTTACAACCGCCTGATTAATGTACTTGCCGCCTGCATTTTCTATATCTATGACTATTGATGGCCAACCGGTAACATTTCTATCCTTGATGATTCCGGCCGAAATTAAGAGCTGAGGACCGTGGCAGATAGCGGCAATGATAGTGCCCTGCTCATCTGCTCTTTTTACCAGGTTAACCATAGGCTTAGAAAGCCTCAATTTGTCAGGTGCATACCCACCGGGAACGATGATAGCATCTACATCATTAAGCTTTACTTCACTTGGTTTTAAATCGCTTTTGACGGTTGTTCCTTTTTTGCCGCGGTATATTTTGGCCGGCTCTGGTCCGGCAAGTCTAACCGATAAGCCGGCCCTTTTCAAATGTTTGATTGGCTCAACGAGCTCGGCATCTTCGAACTCGTTTTCTACTAAAACGATGACATTTTTACCAGTTCTTTGTCTTGACTTTCTCATCTGACCCCTATTGTGACGTCTGTATTTCTACTTTTTGCGGCTTTATCTCCGGCGCTATTTGCGGAACAACCACTTCTAACACTCCGTTGTTAAAATTAGCTTTAATCTGATCGGCTTTAACATTTTTTGGAAGGGATAAGCTGCGGCGGAACTTGCCGTATGAACTTTCCATCATAAAAACGTCTTTTTCCTTTATCTCTTTTTCTTGCTTGCGCTCACCGGTAATAGTTAACGTATTTTCGGTAATTGAAACATCGACATCTTCCGGAGCTACTCCCGGAAGCTCTGCCTTTATCACCAAAAGGTTATCTTTAGTATAAACATCTAAAGCGGGAATCCATGCCGATGCTTTCATCCAACTTGTCATTTGCTCGCTAGTAGCCCCAAAGGCCCGCCGGAACATTTTGCTAATATCTCTTTGAATATCGTAGACATCCTCGAGAGGATTCCATTTAGTTAATGCCATCACAACTCCTTTCAGTCGCAAATCCTAAATCCAAAATACTCAAAACTAATCGTTTCTAATTTCGAACTTGGGACATTCGTATTTGTTTAGAATTTCGGATTTAGTGCTTAGTATTTTCACCCAATTATCTTGTTGGTTCCGATACTTGCTCCAGGGTCATCTCTACATCTGCTTCTTCTGCAGCATCTACCGCTAAATCACCAAGAGTTACTATCCCTACTAATTGACCATCTTCAGTTACCGGTAATCTTCTTATTTGGTGCTCCGACATTATATGAGAGGCATCAATTACTTTTGTCTGAGGAGATACCGTTACGAGATTTTTAGTCATGCACTCGCTAGCTTTTGTGTTGTTTGCATCCATTCCTGAGGCTATACATCGAATAACAATGTCGCGGTCTGTTATTATTCCCTCAAGCATGTTGTTTTCTGCAATTAACACATCCCCTATGTTCATTTCTTTCATTTTCTGGGCTGCTTGAACAATAGTATCGTTAGGCTGAAGCTGTGCTAAATCTTTAGTCATAACATCTGAGATATTCATAAAATCACCTCCTATATTAATTTAGTTAATTAATATTTCTCCAAATAAAAAATTTTTAAAAAAAGAACAGCTATTTTCTTGATAGACAAGAACTAACTGCTCGATAAAAAAAGAAGAGGTAAGCTTATTAGTATTAAGCTTGCTTACCTCTCTGAATTAAGTTTCTAACTTTTTGGCCACCTTTATGACCTATTTCTTCATAAAATTCATGACCATATTTCTTACTTGTAGCATCGCCGCCTTTTTTACCTATATTTTCATAAAAAGAAGGACCATGCTTTTTTAGGGTGTTTTGACCACCTTTCTGACCGGCTTCCCTAACGGTCATTTTGCCTTTAGTTGCCATGTAATTCACCTCCTTACATGCTGCGCTTGCCTTTATTGATCAAGTCACGTACTTTTTGGCCACCTTTATGACCTATTTCTTCATAAAAACCACGACCATACTTATTTTTTGTAGTTTGGCCACCTTTTGGTCCACCAATTTTACCGCCTTTTTGGCCGATTTTTTCATAAAAAGACGGACCGTATTTAGAGCTTGTTGACTTGCCACCCTTGCGGCCGGCTTCGGATACGCTCATTCCTCCTTTAGCCATATGGTTTCACCTCCTTTATCTTGCTTTCTTTCCTTTTTCTATAAGACTTTTTACTTTTTGGCCACCTTTATGGCCTATTTCCTCATAAAACTCAGGACCATACTTTTTCGAAGTGGTTTTGCCTCCTTTGCGGCCAGCTTCTTGTACTGTCATTCCCCCTTTTTGAGCCATGAAATACACCTCCTTTAGTTATAGCTGTTTAATATCCTTTCCCCCCTTGTTTTATTTAAAACATATCGGTAGGTAATCAACCTATGGGATGTAGTTTTTTTAAATAGATGTCTTGGCTTGTCTGAAGTGAGTCGAGAATTTTTAGCTGATAATAAAGCCACTTTAAGCTGTTATTTCTTTTAACAGTCTCTTTAAGCAATAATGCTTTTTGCCGTCTATGCTCTTTGCTCAGTATTAGAGACTGCTTCATTATGTTTGCCGTCTGAAAAATATCAAACGGATTAACAATATAGGCAAAACTTCCTAACTCGTTATGTGCACCGCAATTTTTTGACAAAATCAAAACACCGTTTTTTTTATTAACCAAAGGTCCTTCTTTAGAAACTAAGTTCATGCCGTCAAAAATTGAATTAACCAGCAAAACATCGTAGACCTTATACGCGGCTAAAGATTGTAGAAAATTATCAGCTACCCGCAGTTTAATAGGAGTCCAGTCTTTTTGCCCGTATTTGTCATTTATTTTTTTTACAAGCCTCTTAACCGACCTTAAATACTGGCTGTAGTCATTAGAGTTTCTGGTTTCATAAAGATATGCTAGAAAAGTCACTCTGCCTGCCAACGCAGGATTATTTTTAAGCAACAGCTCGTATGCTAGAAAGCCTCTGATAATATTCTTGCTAAGTTCTGCTCTGTCTACCCGTAAAATAATTTTGCCTTTATTTTTTGCCAGCAGTTCTTTTTCATGTGCCATAACCTCTTTAGAAGTAGCAAGACTAGCCAGCTGAGCAGTACTAATAGATATGGGATATGCTTTTACAAGTACTCTTCTTTTCCCCCAGTAAATCTCCTGACGATTACTATCGATATCCACCGGGAAGTATTTGGAAACTGTTTCTAAGAAATTATTTACATAGTCCAATGAGTGAAAGGCAATGATGTCTGAGCCCATCAATCCGCTTATTGTCTCTTTAACCATCAAATCAGGCAACAAGCTCCAAATCTCAGATGACGGCCACGGAATATGAGTAAAATGCAGGATGCGTCCTTTTTTCAATAGAGGCCTTAGCATTTTCGGAGCCAGATAAAGATGATAGTCCTGGATAAAGATTAACGGATTGGCACTCTTATTAGCTTCTGATGCAATACTTAGAGCAAATGTTTTATTGGCTTCTCTATAGCCGTTTTGCCAAGCACGATAAGTTTTTAAATCAATGGTTGGAGAATACGGTGTATTCCAAAGTAGGTGCTGAGTGTACCAAAATAATTTATTGGAGATCTCATTATAGAATGGTTGGTAAACTTTTTTATCAATATCTACAAATTTTACGTTCAAACTTAAGCTTGGTTCATTAATTTGTTGGCCAAAAAGCCCAATTTGCCTGTCGGTGTCACTTTTAGCTGAAGCCATCCAAACAAGATTGGGGACACTTCCAAGAGCCATCAAAGCGCTAACTAGGCCTCCGCCTCCTCGGCGTTTAGTAAGATTGCCGTGTTCATCTCGATTAAACTCATAAGGCCCTCTGTTAGAGGCAACAATGAAAGTTTTATTTTTAAGGAAAGTCCTAATCTGTTTGTGGTACTCTTTTTCGGTTTGCACCGTTTTAAACCCCTATTTAAGCAGCAATATCGATGATAACATCGATGATATCCATAAGATTCCTTGGACTAATAAAATTCTGCTTTACGTATTGTTTCCCCTTTTTACCCATTTTAATCGCTTGCTGCTTATGGCTTAATAACCATAGAATCTTCTGTACCGCTTCGGTTGTGTTTTCAATTAAAAAACCATTGTCGCCGTCAACAATCTGGACAGCAATCCCTCCTACATTGGTGCCAACAACAGGTTTGCCTTTCCATAGAGCTTCTGAAACAACTAGCCCAAACCCTTCGCGAACAGACTTCTGGATTACAACATCGCTTATTTTCTGTATAGCATTTACTTCCAAGTTCCCAACACCATAGACGTTAGATAAGAGATGGATGTCTAAATCATTGCCTGCGTGCCTGGCGGTTTTTTCAAAATAGTGCCAACCTTCCGGGTCATCGCTGGCCATCGAGGCTACCATTAAAAGCTGCAAATCAATATCTTTTTTTACTTCCCGGTAGACGTCAATTACCCCCAAGGGGTCTTTCCAGGGATCAAACCTCGACACTTGGGTAAGCACAGGCTTATCTGTTTTTATTCCCACTTTGCTAAGTAATTCATTTATTGTGTGACTACTAATATCCATATTTTTTGGGCTTAAAGGATCGATAGCAGGATAAACAATATAGTGATTATCAGTTTTTAGTTCAGGTTTGATGTAGTTAGGGGAGGAAAATACGGTTCCGTCAAATTGGTTTACATAATCTTTTATCAAATCAACAGCTGAGCTGTGCGGACAAGTTAGATCAATATGACAACGCCAAATCCAGGCAGTTTTTTTATATTTATCTAGTTTGTCGCAAAAATACGGAATAGCTGCCGTTTGGGGGTCGTGACAGATTATTACGTCTGCATCAGTATCTAATAGCTTGGCGTTTTCTTTGCTTCTTCTCTTATAAGCTTTAACCATATAATCCGTTATAATAAAGTCAGCACCTTGTAACCCGTTATGTAAGTTCTTAGTTGTTATAAAGAACTCCTCATCGCCGGTTATTACCTGCCAAGAAACATCAAGCCCTATGCTTTTCATTAATGGTACCAGCGTATACAACATTTCTGAGACTCCCCCGCCATAAGCTGTAGAGCTTAGGTGAAGAATCTTCAGTTTATTTATTTTTGAAGCCTTTTGTTTAAGTGACTGGATGTAGTCAAATCCTATGATTGAAGAGTAATCGTCTATCGACTTGTGCCCAACAGGTATTTTGTTTAGCATACATAAAGTTATACCCAAATACTCAAAGTAAGAAAGGAAACTCCAGAGGTGCAAAGAATAATGGTTATTATTACCCCTTGCCAGTAGAGTTGTTGCTCAAAGGATTTTTTCCGGTAAATATTAAAAATCAAGGCGCTGAGAAGATAAAAGGAAAAGCTATTAAGACGGCTAAATACCCCGTAACACAGAAAAATAGCTCCCATGATAGCAAAAGAAGAAACTTCAATTTTTAGGGTGTAGAAAAGATACTGAGAAACAGCAAGACTAAAGATAACAATAACAAGATAAAAAATTTCAAAAGCAAGTTCAGGTAATTTGGATGCTTCACTACCTTCGCCTTTTAGTTTCTTTAAATAATAAGGCTTAACAAACGAAATCAACAAAGCCTCTGATAACGCTAAAAGAGTAATTACGATTAAGAAATACTGATAATAGCTCAATTATTACCTTGTTTTTTTGATATCTTTACTATATATAGATTATAACACTTTTATTAACCTAATGATTAATAGAATCCCTGTTGCCAGTGGCAGTTTTTATGAAGCCGACAAAGATAAACTAAGATATCATCTTAAGGAGCTTTTTGATAAAGCCCCTGATTCAAGTATTGCTAAGACGATTGGCTTACTTGTTCCCCATGCCGGCTATCTTTATTCGGGACAGGTAGCAGCTTACGGATACAAAAGGCTGACCAAAAAACCAGGCACTGTTTTCTTGCTTGGCCCAAATCATAGCGGCATTGGCTCACCGATAAGTATTTTTCCTCAATCTATATGGCAAACCCCTTTAGGAGAAGTAAAAACTAACAATTCAATAATAGAGAAGTTATCTGCTGACCACTTAATAACCGTTGACGAAAACGCTCATCGTTATGAGCATTCGCTGGAAGTACAACTCCCTTTCTTGCAATATCTTTTTGACTCAAATTTCTCAATTGTGCCTTTAAGCCTTAAAGACCAATCTTTGTCGACATGTATTCAGCTAGGCAAATTGATAGCCTCTGTCTGGTGTGTATCAGATGTTATTATTGCCTCGACAGATTTAACCCACTATGAAAACCAAAAATCAGCTAATAGTAAAGACCATCTAGCGCTTGAAGCGATTAAGAAGATGGACACTGGCTTGTTATCTGAGACAATAGCAGCTAATAATATTAGTATGTGCGGTCCTGGGGCTGCAATAGCTGTGATAGAAGCTGCTAGGCAGCTTAGAGCAAACAAAGCTGAAATCCTGAATTATGCAACTTCCGGAGAGGTAACAGGAGATTATAGCTCAGTTGTTGGATACGCAGCAGTAGCTATAGAATAAAGAACAAATGCTGAATGCTTAAACGGAGGATAATTGGACTGTACGTATGTCAAGACTAACCTAAGCGAGTGTAACTGTAGCTATCCATGCAGCAGAAAAGGAAAGTGCTGCCAGTGCGTAAAATACCATCGGGATGGAGGCGGTCTGCCGGCTTGTTTTTTTCCAGATGAAGTGGAAAAAAGCCACGATAGATCGGTAAGTAAGTTTATTTCAACAATGACCGGATAACCTCGGGGGTCCTGTCGCTTCAGTATCCCATCGTGCTCTCCCGCCAAGGCGGGATGCGCGCGATGGGAGCCCTCTTGCGCGCCACCCCCGAGCTTGGAGAAATTAATGAAAATTGTCCATATTGCAGATACACATTTAGGATATAATGCCTACCGGGCAATAGACAAAGAAACCGGTTTAAATCTGCGTGAGCAAGATACTAACGCTGCTTTCAAGCAAGCCATCGATAAGATTATTAAACTAAAACCCACTTTGGTAGTCCATAGCGGTGATTTTTTTGACGGAAGCAGGCCATCTAACCGTACTATCAGTTTTGCGCTTAAACAGCTATTAAGATTAACGTCCGCCAATATCCCCATTGTCATTATATCCGGAAATCACTCAACCCCCAGGATAAAAGGTTGGGGCAGTATTTTTAGTATTTTTGAGTTTTTTGAAGGAATATACCCGGTATATCAAGCAGAATATGAGCTAATAAACATTGGAGGAATAAAACTGCATTGCATTCCTCAATGCCAATCAAAAGACAGTTTTGCCATAGAGCTTAATAAACTGCAGAATATCGATTTTAGTAAGCCCTACAATGTCTTAGTTTTACATGCAGCCATCGCCGGTATTAAAGAGTTTTCAATGGATAGTGAGTTTAATGAGCTTTTAATAAAAGAAAAACAGCTAAGCCCTATGTTTGACTACATCGCCTTAGGCCACTTCCATCGCCAAGTAAAAATGAAAGATAATGCTTATTATGCCGGCTCTACTGAGAGATTCGGATTTGGCGAAGCCGGTGAAAAAAAAGGCTTTTTAGTTGTTGACCTTAAAACCAACAAAGTCGAGCCCCATTATTTAGATATCAGGCCTATGGTAGACCTTAAGCCGATTGACTCAGCAAAAAAAGAGCCTGAACAAATTATGCAGGAGCTAAAAATAGCAATTGAGGAAACAAAGCCTAAGGATAAGATTGTCCGATTAAATGTGATTAACCTAACCAAAGATACCTATCGCGAACTAGATTTCGAGGCAATTAAACAGCTTTTAAACCAGGCAGCTTTTTATATGTATAATTTCCAAACAGCAAAAAGCCAAGCTCTATCCCTTAATCCGGAGACTTTCGGCAGCTTAGACCAAGAATTCAAACAGTTTCTTCAACCCACACAAATAAAAAACAAAAATGAACTTGCTAAATTAGGAATCGAATATATTAAAAAAGCGGAGGATGCGTGCGTTTAATCAGTTTGGAGCTATTGAACTATCGCAAATTCAAAGCAGTAAACATTGCTTTTCCCGATGGATTAATTGGTGTAATTGGAGCTAACGGCTCAGGAAAATCAACATTGATGGAGGCATTGGCTTGGGTTATCTACGGAAACTTGGCTTCGAGAACAAGCAAGGAACAAATCCCCACCCAGGGATCAGGTGATGAAATTACCCAAGGCATCCTCACGCTAGAGATAGGAAACCAGATATATCAGGTGATAAGGCAGCTAAAAGGCCAAAATCTCTCAAGCCAGGCTGCCGTGTATGTTAAACAGGACGGCAGCTTAAAAGAACAAGCTGCTAAAGGAACAGAAGCTACCCAGATTTTTATGAAAAAGGTGCTGGGGCTCGATTACCAGTCATTTTTTACGAGCTTTTTTGCCAGGCAGCAAGAACTGAATTTGTTATCAGACCTTAAAACACCTGCACAGCGGCAAAACTTAATAATCAGAATGTTGGGCATCGACACTATCGACTATGCCCGGGAGTTAATTAAAAAAGACCGTTCGCTAAGCCTAACAAAACTGGAAACCCTTAAAGGAACCTTGATTGATGAAAATGAACTCCAAATAGAACTTGCTAGCAAAGAAAAAGAAAGAAACAAAGCTAATAAAGCTTTAGAAAAAGCGTTAGCAAATCAAAAAACAAAAAGAGACGCACTTGAAAAAATTGTTCTAGATTACAGAAGCCTGGAGAAAAATCGTGATAAGCACACAAGCCTTAAACAGGATTGGCTACTTGCAACCCATAGGCTTAAAGAATGTCAAAACAATCTAAAAAAATATCAACAAGAACTAAAAGAAATTAACCAGACTAAAACTAAGCTCAATAAAAACAGCAGCCAAGAACAAGAGAGAAATAAACTAGAAAGCAAAAAAACCATTCCTAAAATAAAAGACAAACAAAAGTATATTCAAGAGCTAGAAAAGCTAGAAGTTGACTTAAATCTTGCCTTAAAGGCTAAATACCAATTAAGTGCCAGCATTAAAAACCTAAAAGACCTGCTTGCTCAAACAAATGAAAATCTAGAAAGGATTAAGCGCCTTGGCCCAAACGAGCCATGTCCGCTCTGTAAGAGAAAGCTTGAACAACACCATCAAACATTAAATAATCACTATACAGCTGAAATCACTAGAATTACTACCGAATTAAGTAGTCTTAGTAAAACACTGCAAGATAAAGAAAAGAAAGCTGGTGAACTATCTAAAAGTATCGCTTTAAGAAGAGAGGAAAAAGAAAAGTTACTCCAAGAAAAAGTCCACTATCAAGCCTCAATTGCCGCTTTAGGTGACAGAGAAAACAAAGCAACTAAGGAAATTCGTCGCTTAAAAACTGATATTTACCAAATTAAAAGCAACATTGAAAACATACGATTGCAAGGCAAAAAACTTAAATTTGATGAAGAAAAATACTTAATTGCAAAAAAGAAGTACGACACTTCACTTGAAGCAAAACACCAGCTAGATTTAGCTACTAAAGAATACGAAAACAACGTGAGATTATCGGATCTAAAGATTAAGGAAGCTAAGGAAAAAATCGACCTTTATAAATCAGCTAAAAAAAATGTTGATGACCTAAGTAAAAAGCACAGGCAATTAGATCAGCTAAATGGTGTATTTGAGAAGTTTCGCACTAATTTAGTCGGACGCATCCGGCCTGCATTATCAGAAAAATCAAGCCACCTTCTAAGTCAGTTAAGCGAAGGCAAATATTCCCAATTAGAAATAGACGACAAATACGAAATTAATGCCTATGACCGTGACAAGAAGTATCCGATTAACCGTTTCTCTGGCGGAGAAAAAGATTTGGCTAACCTATGTTTAAGACTTTCCATCTCTGAATTAATGTTAGAACGAAGCCAGACCGATTCTAGCTTTTTGATACTAGATGAAGTCTTTGGAAGCCAGGATAGTCAAAGAAGAAGCAGTATTTTACATACACTTGGCGGCTTATCAAAGAGATACCGTCAATTATTCGTAATCACTCACATAGAAGACATTAAAGATGCTTTTGAATCAATTATATCGGTTCAAGAAGATGATGATTCTAAGTTAAGCAAAATATCGTTATCTGAAGGAAGTAATTATTCAGTAGCCTCGTTCAAACAAAGCTTAACACCTCTGAGCAGTTCATCGCCGGTAAAAGGTTTAGTTACGTAGTAATCAGCACCGGACTGCCACCCTTCCCATACTTCGTTATCGCTGCTTTTGGCAGTTAAAAACATAACCGGAGTTTCGTTTTTTTGCTCTCTTAGTTTTTTAAAAACCTCATAGCCATCTAACTCCGGCATCATGATATCTAAAACAATAAGATCAAAAGAACTACTAGCGGCTATTTGTAGTGCTTGTGCTCCGCTGGTAGCCGTTGTTACCATGTATCCTTCTTTTTCCAAGCGTAATTTCACCAAATCAACAATGTTTTGTTCGTCATCTACCACTAATATTCTTTTAGACATCTTACCTCCTTAACAACTAATGCCTTAAGTAGCCTGGCATCTAGTTAATAAACAATATTTTATCTCTACTGACTACTCCCTACAACCTACTTACTATTATTGTCAATCGGCAAAACAAAGCTAAACGATGAACCTTTTTTCAGACTAGATTCAACCCATATTTTGCCATGATGCTGCTCTATTATACTCTTACAAATTGCCAGCCCTAATCCGGTTCCAACTGTCTGGCGGTTTACCGCATCTTGCGACCTAAAAAACTTTTTAAATAATCTTTTTTGATCCTCTTGGCTTATTCCAAAACCGGAATCTTTGACACTGGTAATTAGTTTATCTTTACTATTTTCAACACTTAATTCAACACTGCCCTTGTCAGTGAACTTAACCGCATTACTCATCAAGTTAATCATTACTTGCTCTATCCTGCTCTTATCCATTCTTATTTGTGGCAGCGAAGCCGGCATACTTAACTTAAACCTAAGTTTCTTCTTCTGTATTTCTGGCTTCATAAGATCTACCACTTTGTTTATTACCTCCTCGATTGAAGCAACTTCTATCTTCATCTTCAAACTGGCCGATTCGATTTTAGACATTGTTAACAAATCAGTAATTAATGCTAATAGGCGGTCTGAGTTTTGGCTCATAATGTTTAAAAAGCTAAGCTGTTCCTTATTTAATTCCCCTCCAAAACCTTCCATCAGTAAATCTAGGTACCCTTTTATTGAAGTTAAAGGAGATTTAAGCTCATGAGATACGCTTGCTACAAAGTCGGCTTTCATTTTATCAAGCTCTTTAAGCTTTTGTACCGTCTGCTTTTCGGCTTCATAAATGCGAGCGTTAAGCAAGGCCACTGTTGCCTGATTGGCTACGGTAACCAGGGGTTTTAGGTCATCCTTTAGAAATCCTCCCTCTTTATTAACCAAACCAAGAGCACCTAAGCACCTATTGCCTGTGATAAGAGGAACAGCCATAAAGTTATCTATGTACTGTGAACATTCTCTAAATTGGCCTTTACTTAAATCATTAACGTAGAGCGGTTTTTTGCTTTTAAAGACTTGGTAAAGGGGGCTTTTTTTGCTGCTTAAATGACCGTTTTCACAAGGAAGGTTGTCTGTTTCTAAGCTTAGTAGCCCCTTTTTGGTATTAACCAATAATACAGCATCCGAGCAATTAACCAAACTAACAGCATTATTTAAAATACTTTGCAATATTTCTTTTTCTTTTAAGCTTTTAGAAGTCTCCACTGCTACTTTGTACATCGACGTCGTTTGTTTTATGGCTTTAGCTAGTTCTTGATTGGATTGATTTAAGTCTTCTAAGATATTCAATACCGCTAACTTGTTCTTATTTAATATCTTATTAGCTTTGGTTAATTCTTTTTTTTGAGATATAACGTCATTTAGCAAGGAAACATTTTCAGCTATTTTTGTTTCCAGATTATCTTTAGCCTCCACCAAAGCACCCTGACGCAGCCTTAGTTGGTCGGCAATCATCGAAAGCATAATTGTCGTAAGCACAAAAAATATGCCGTAACTAATAAGAATATTAAACACATAAGCTGAATTTGTTTTAAGTATTTCCAGATGAATTGAGCCGGTCGGCAAATTAATAAGCTTAAGGTAATTTAGTAAAACCATTAGATTAAAGATAAAACCATTTAGTAAGGCCATAACCTTACCCTTATAACTGCTAAACCAAAAAATCTCCGCTGCAATAATCAAGAAATACCAAAAAATGAAAGGGCTTGTAATCCCTCCTGTAAAAGCAATGACCGAGGCTAAAAATAAGCTGGTTGCCACGCTGTAACTCCAGCTAAAATACTTTTTAAGTAAAGGATAGGAGTTGGAACAATAGTAATAAAGGGCTGTCAGTATCAGTTGCACCAAACAAGATATGAGTACGGGCACCAGTTGAATCTTAAGACCTAGAAGACGCACATTAAATGTAGACACTATGGTCATTAACACCAATACAATAGTTGTTAATAGATATAACTGTGAGCCGTAACGCTGTATTTTCTTATAAGCTTTCTCTAAATAGTCTGATATCATTTTTTCTCTAATTCTTTGATTTTTTCTTTTAGCTTTATCATCTGCAATTCACGGTTAACTGTTAAGCGGTTAAAGCGCTCTAGTTCTTTATTAATTTTTTTAATGCTGCTGTAAGATTTCTTGAGAGCATCATTTTTTTCTTTTAGTTCTTTATTAAGAGCCGCTAATTGAACGGCAGTTTGCTTAGATTGCTCAAAGAGCATAGTTTTGTTAGCCGTGTTAATTTGTTCTTCTAAAATCCGGCGGCTCATTTTCTTTAAGATAGACTCTCGTTCGACAATATAGGCTACAAATCCTAAGGTTAGAAACAGCAACGAGTACCTGACGATTTTAATGTTTAATATGCTGCCAACATCGATATTTCCGATATCAAAATAAGATAAGAAAAAGATGGTAACAGCAAACAAGACCAGTAACACCAAAGATAGAAACCAGAGTTGCCAACGATGACGTTCGACACGCCTTAATTGTTGTTCGTAATCAGTTCCGGTTTTTGTTGCCATTTCGCCTCCATAAAACCAGTAAGACCTACTTACTGCCTTTAATATCGGCAAATTTAGGTTTTTGATTAGTTTGGAGACGGTTTATTTAAGTTTCTTTTGCAAGTCCCAAATAGCCTCTTTTAAGGCCTTTTGTCTAATAGAAGTGGTTAAATCTCCCCTGGTTTTCTCCATTATGGAACGGGCAATATCGGTAGTGCGGCGCAACCCTGCGGTAAGAGCATCAGGGTAGTCAAAAGAGGCAAGTAAATAAAAAATATCATCCATGGTTTCAAGCAGCTGTTCTGCCCTTTTTAGCTCACCTTTTCTAACTAAATCTAGAGCATGACGCCTAAGTTCGCCTACAGCTTCGCCTAAGCCATTTAAATATTCTGCATAGCCTACCTTGAGTTTTTTTGGATTAGGTAATTTTATCCCTTTGGTTAGGCTATATGTACATAAGGCTTCAACATATTCTTTTTGGGCATTTTGCACAAAACCAGCGTAATAGACAGAATAGAGCTTGTTTTTGAGCAGATTATCGCATTTATCTAATTCTTTACGTGCTTGATCAATAAGTTTTTTGGCTGTTTTATAATCCTGGCGATGAATAGACCTGATGGCGTTTCCAGAATACTGTATTGCTTTCCTGGAGCTTTGTAGAGTTTTTTCTCTGGCTTTATTCATTTTAGCAAAGGTTGAATCTATTTCGGCATGCAATTTTTCAGTATTCATTTATCCCCTCTTTTGCCTGCTTTTGAATGTTTTAAAAACCTAATACCTTTCCTTAAGTTTCTTAATCCCCTTATTTATCTCTTTTAGTACCTTTAAATGCAGTTCTTTGCCTGTAGCAGCTACTACTGAAAATTGATATTTGGGGCCGCTTCCAATTAATAGATATTCGTCTAGGCTTAAGCCCTCTGCGTCAGTTACTACCATACCTGCCTCCTGCATAATTAAAGCTGCTGCTGCAATATCATAGGGATTATTGTTCAATATATGCCCGTGGCCTACCTTTTTAAATAATTCCTTAGTTGCAGGAACTTCATCTAAACATCTCTTGCCTATATCTATATAAGCATCCATCTGCCCGGTTATTAAGCGAGTAGAAGAAAAGCAAGCACTGCCGATATCAAACAATCCCCCGTCTACCGATGAAATATCTATCAGCCCTCCTAACACAGTTACTAACACATCGGCAGGTCGTCCCCTAAAACCGATAGTCCAAAATAGTTTACTTATATCTTGATTATGGCTAATCACCGGTTCATTTTTCTTAAAAGAATTATTTATTATCTCAACTCCCTTGTCCTTTTGAGCCACAAATAAAGTCCCGCTTTTAATCTCCTGCACTGCTCCAACAGTTACATCCTTCATTTTGGCTTGTTTGCTATAAGGAGCCAATGCCACTGAAACACAACAAGATTCAAGCCCAGCCGCTGCCGGCCTTGTTCCGTCAATTGGATCGATAATAAATAACCACTTAGGTGAACCCTTTACTTTGAATCCCTGGTCTTCGGTATAGTAGGCAATATCAGAATAATCCTTGAAAAATGTTGAAGTGACTGTTTCTGCAATCTCATCAATAGCAAATGTTGAATCCCCGCCATCAGCTATTCCGGTTACCCTTCTAGAACTGATTTTGCCGATATGGGGAAAAACAGCCCCTCTTATCTCTTTAGTTAACGAAATGGTTGTTTCTTTAATATCCATCTAAAAAATGTTATATTGCACTGGTAATAATCATTATACATAAACAAATAAGGAGCTGTGGTGAACGAAGCAAAAAAGACAAACACTTGGCCGGTAATAATTGCCATAGTTGCAGTATTGCTTACGTGTTTGCTTACAAGTTTGTGTGTAGGCGGATACTATTTTTTCTTTAGCCCAGAGAAAAAAGCTCAGGCATTAATGGATCAAGCTGATAAGCACTTAAAAACAGCCCAGTCAATTGCGCTTGAAACAAACAAAATTAGCTCTAGCCTAAAAGCCGATTCCAGCCCAAAATCATTGAAAAAACTAGCTAATATATACAAACCTAAAATTGAGGATTTTAAAGAAGAAGCACTTATAGCCAAGGAAAGCTTAGCTCAGGTAAATGAACTTAATGTATCTGATAAAACAAAAGAGACAGCCGATTTAAGATTAAGAGCCTTAAGCAAACTAGTAAAAGGTATTGATCTTTTTGCTGACTGGAGCGAAGAAATAGGCAAGTTAGGCGAGTTTTTTGAAAAATTCCAGTTAGCCAGCTCAAGCCATAATAAAGCAACTGCCTTAATAAACTCAGCTGTAGAATCTGCTAATTCTTCGAACCTATTAGGCACAAAAAGTGATGCTACTAAGGCAAAAAAGTTGCTAGATAAAGCTAGAAATGAGTACAAAGAGGCTGCTAGCGTAGACAAAACCATAGATCTAAGCAAGCTATTTAGCGCCATAGAATACTTCATTGAAGCAAGCGATAATCTGTTAGTTATGGCAAAAGTTACAAAATCAAAAACTAGCGAATATAATGCCGCCGTTAACAAGCTAAATACAGCAATAAAAAAAGGCTCGGATGCTCAATCAAAAGTACCTTTTATTGCTGATTCCAATGACTTTATAGAGTCAAAACTAAGTCCCAAAATCAAAGGGGCTATCGATTATTTTGAACAAGCCGAAAAGTTAGATGATGAGTCTCGGTTATAAAAACCTCTTTGTGCGCCTGGCAGGAATCGAACCTGCGCACCTGGCTCCGGAGGCCAGTGCTCTATCCCCTGAGCTACAGGCGCAATAATATCTCAAAAATAATTTTATCGTCCTTTTATAAATGGTTCTATGTACCTCTTTTGTTGAGGATTTTTGACCTGACTGATGAGCACTATGGCTATATATCGCGGAGCAAACGGAGTGGTTTTAGGATACATATGAGCCTCATAGGGCAAGCGGCTGCCTTTACTATGGTTGCAAGTTGAGCAAGCAGTTGTTACATTATCCCAGCTATCTGCTCCACCTCTAGAAATCGGCTTTACATGTTCCCTGGTTAGCCTTTCTTTCTTTCTAAGCCGGGATTTGTGGCGTCCGCAATACTGACAGGTAAAATTGTCTCTGGCAAACAATAAGGGGTTGGTAACTATCCCCCTAAACCTTCTAGGGATTCTAACATATGCTAATAGCCTAATAACCAGCGGATAAGGATAGCTTTCTTTTTCAGAATGTATCCTTCTTTGGGCATGGGCTTCAACAATTTCTGCTTTATCTTTTAAAACAAGCAACATTGCTCGTTTAACAGAAACGAAAGTTAATGGCTCAGTACTGGCATTTAATATCAAAGTCTCGCCCATCAGCTTTATTTAAGCATCAGCCCTAGCATCAGTCAACAAACTAGCGATAACCGTAACTCCCCCGTAGACTTGCTGTCCTTCTTTGACTTCTAGTTCTATCTTAGAATCCGGCAAAATTAGGTCGACTTGGGAGCCCCTTTCAATAAAACCGATTTTCTGACCAATTTGTAAGTTATCTCCGATGGTTACAAAACACTTTATTTTATTTACAAACTTGTCTGCTATCTCCACTACTCCTATCCGGTAGTCGCCTTGTAAAACCAAAGTATTTCTTTCATTTTCAAAATGGAACTTTTTAGAAAACAAATTTACAAATCTTCTAAAATAAACAAGCCTTACGTATTCCCATAAATCAACCATAGGTAAATTGACTTTAGCTTGGCTGTGAGTGATTTCCTTTACTTGGCCGCTTATCGGAGCATAGTTAAAATGGACATCTAAAGGAGACATATATATTCCCAAAATAGTCCCACAATCATAGGCTAGCTTGTCTTTAGTAATCTCAGAGATACTAATGGGTTGCTCGTTTTTTTCTGAGATTATTTTGTCATTTTTAAACTTACGGATATATACAATCTGGCCATCAGCCGGAGAAACAACGATGTTTTTTCTTGCGGGAGGAATCCTTTCCGGATCCCTGTAAAACCACACTTGGCGCAGATAATAAAAAGCTCCTGCCCAAACAACAAGAAATACCAATAATACAATTAATAATGTCATTTTTTTACCCTTTAACACTTACTTACTACTTACTACTCCCCCACTTACTGCTTTTTAATGTTCTCGCAAATACTTCCAAATATCATAGGGAAGCTTGGGAATAAAATAGCCTGCTATCCCGGCTGCAATCTTTACAGGATTTTTCTTACTTCGACTGACCGGCACCACGCTTAAATCAGCGTTATGGCGGTAAGCATAATCTAGAGCCGCATAGGTGTTTTCTAATCCATTTCTTTTATAAAAATCCCATATTATGTCGGCTGGTGTTAAAGTAAAGCAATTCTTGTCAATATAGCATAACTGACTTAAGCAGTTGAATCTATCATCTAAAGCTTTTATATAGCCTTCCACGCAAACGGTTTTACGCAAGTTGTTATAATCGGTAACACTGTCTAAAGGGCTTTTTAGCTTAACAATAGCTTCTATTGCCTCTATCAACATTTTCACACGCCCTAAATCCCAAACAGGGTCAAAAGCCCTCAGCTCAATTGTTTTTGTACGCTTGGCAAAGATTAAATCCTGAAAACGGTACGTCCAGTCTTGCCTAAGTGGACCTACAGCATACGAATACAATAAACGGTAAGATTGACCAAACCTTTTACTTTTAGCCGCCGGTGAATTAGCGCATAGCAAAATAAGTAAAGGCAAAAAATAAGCAAGGTTTCTGTAGGCTGTCTTAAAGTCATCAAGATCTCCGACATGGAATTGTAGAGCACAGGTATTAGTAGGTGCATCATAATCAAACAAGTGGCCTAATGCTACGATTAAACCCTCACTAACTTTGCATAAATCCTGACGTCTTTGGCTGAAATCCTCCATTAAGCTTTTACTGTCACTATGAGGGCTTGTAGATATTTCGACACCGCTCATTAATCCCTGTAGGATGTCTTTGCTTCTAGCAAAGTTAGAATCGGTATGCAGAAGATATTTTTTAGGATTCTTCCATACCAACTTGCCGATGTAGTATAGAGATTGAACCGACGGCTTCGTCGGCTCAACAATAAACACTTCTTCTTCTATTCCAAAAGTAGCCATCTATCAATTATTAATGGTCAATGGGTAGGGGTCAAGGGTCAATGAAACCATTTCATAACGTTGACCTTTGCCCATTGCCCATTTCCCTGCTTTTTGGGAAAATACTAGTCTATGAAAGAACACAAATCGGTTGAATACTACCAAAGGCGGCGTCTGGAACTTAAGAAAAAACGTAAAAAAGCCCAGGTAAAAAAATCGACAGCTATACTGATAATAGCAGGAATAGTAGCCTTAATAATTCCTACACTGCTTCTTGGCAAAAAAGCTGTAAAGACCATAACAGCTGCTAAACAAGCTGCCACAAAGCCTAAGGCTAACGAACTGGTCAAGTTTGCTACGGTTGGCAAAACACCTCTTTACCTGCCTTTTGATAAAAAATACCTTAGGATTTTAGGCTATCATCAAGCCTGTAACCCCCGCTCAGTAGCTATGGTCCCGGTTGGAACCCACGTTTATAAAGAGCAAACCTTAAAATTCGGAGCATTAAAGCTATCTGATAATTGGAACAAGTTGATTTACATTGAAATGCCAAGGGGAGACAGTCGAGGAGGGGCTAAAAACACTGCTATCGATGTTGCCGCCCCTCACGGAACAACGGTATTTGCGCCTACCAATGGAACTATAGTAAAAATCAGGCCTTATAAATTATACGGCCTCTACGATGATTATGAGGTTCACATTTTGCCTGATGGTTATAAAGACAGACATGTTGTTTTAATCCACATTGACGTCTTAGAGATTACTACTGGAGACCGGGTAATAGCTACCAAAACTAAAATCGGTAAGATACGTTATCTCTCAAAATTTTTTCGGGAACAAATATCGGATTTTATAAACAAACCAGGAGACCACGTCCACATCCAAACCAATAAGCTGGACGAAAAAGGAAGTGCCACACTCAACCTCAACGAGTAATTTGGGTCCTTATCCTAGTGCTCCTCTGATAGAGCCTAGTTTTACAATCCACTCTTTAACCAGATTAACACTTAAATCTTCTTCGCCAACAATATCTTGACCCTCATATCCAACTACCTGGCGCAGCATAGGCTTCATTGTCTCCATAATGGTGCGGTAAAACCTTTCCTCTTTAGTCTGAGGCCCAAACTTGATATTAAATATGTTTTCGATGGCAATAGCATCGTCTTTTATCTTCTTAATTACTTTAGAAGGCAGAAAATCGGCTGCATTTTCAAGATAGTAGTAGCGCCCGGCAGTCGCTAAATCAACACCGAGACTTGGATAAACCTTAAGCAGTGTGTCGATGGCTTTTTGACCATACCTTTTCTTTAATTCCATGAGTCCCCGGCCGGTACCGATAATCTCCGGTGGAACACCGATACTATAAAGAGCGGCAGTGTAAGAAATAGCTCTCGGTAGCTCATAAGATTTAAGCTTGAGATTACTTAGCTCTTTGGCCACTTGTTTGTCAGTTATGAAATCTATTAACTGTTCAGGGTGAGGAATATCGCGTGCATATCCGACCTCACTTTTTCTGGCTAAACGGTCTCGCTGTTTGGGAGCCAAGTCTGATATCAGAGCAACCGGCTTTATTATATCCTTGAAGGCTCTCAAATAAGCTTTCGAAAATATCCCTATCCAGTTAAATATTTGCAGTCTTTCATCTTGGCTATAATTTAGCGGTTTTTGTTTTTTAATCTTGGCTTTAATAAGTTTGGCCAGGTTTATAGTTCTTGTTGAACCGTGATCATAGCGCATAGCCGATTGGACAGTGTAGGTCATTGTTCCGGCATACTCAGCCAAAGTATTATCTAAGTTTTCAAGAGTAAAGTTGCCCCTAAACGGTAGCGTGCCTCCGCCTACAATCGGAAAAACGTTGATCCCCAGCTTGAAAGCCACTTGATAACAATCAGATATAGCTAACTTTACCGCCAGCACAGAAGGTATCATTCCATATGTAAGAGCCAGGTCGGAGCGGCCTAACATAACTCTTAATTGTTTAAGCGGAACCTTTAGCCGCTTACTTCCTTTTTGATACTGCGTTAATATCTTATCGATTAACAAAATAGGGGGCATTGTCTCCAGTAAAGGAATAGTTTGCAATATATCCGGGGCACTGCCCATTTTAAACTCTTTGTGAGCAAGCTCTATTACATCAATTATCCTGTTTTTTAAATCCAGCAACTCTTCAGCTGAGGTGGTCATAGGCAAGATAATTTCCCTTGTGCCGTAAACGCTGGCTTCTTTTAAGGTGTAATAGTTAGATTCCACTATCGACATCAAAGCCATAAGCTGCCTAAAGACACCTTCTTCAATACCACTGGGAATACGAGGAGTAACAAAGACGTCTTTGCCCGGTATGATGCCTTTACTTAACAGCCCTAGGGTTATTTGAGATGTTTGCTGATAGGGAGTTAATTTTCCCTCAAAATCAATCATCACCTCTTCTAAGCCCAGTCCTTTGGGCTGGCGACTTAAAGCCTCGATGGCTTCGTTAGGCTCTTCTTGAATTGAAACATATCTGGAAGCAGCATCAGGATGCTGCGTCATCATAGTCGCCGGTATTTTCCTCATAGTATTAGTATACGATATTTTAGCCAATCTGAAGATTTTCCTAAAAGCTAACTCTCTAACTATCTAAAAGCTGCTTTAGTTGGGATTAATCGCAGTAAGCTTTTTTGTCTTAGACTCAAGTAATGCTAGCTTGATTACTTCGTCCATATGTTTAACAAAGATAATATCGAGGTCCTTTTTAACATGATCAGGAACTATATCTAAGTCTGCTTTATTCTCTTTTGGCATAATCACTGTTTTCAATCCTGCCCGGTGAGCAGCCAGTAGTTTCTCTTTTATTCCACCTACCGGCAGAACATGTCCCCGTAAAGTTATTTCTCCGGTCATGCAAACATCGCGGTGAACCTTTCGTTTAGTTAAAGCCGAAATTAAAGCAAGGGCCATGGTAACCCCTGCTGAAGGACCGTCTTTAGGTATAGCTCCTGCCGGAACATGAACATGAATGTCTTGTTTGGAATAAAAGTCCTGGGTAATGCCTAAATCAGCCGCCCTGTGACGAATATAACTAACAGCTGCTTGAGCCGACTCTTGCATCACTTTACCAAGATGGCCGGTTAAAATTAGCTTACCTTGGCCTTTAACTGTTTGGGCCTCCACGGTGATAATATCTCCGCCAACCTCTGTCCAAGCTAGTCCGGTAGATACTCCTACCTCATCTTTTTCTTCAGCCATACCGTAATGATATTTGGCAGTTCCTAAATATTTAGCTACATCTTTTTTGGAAACTTTAACCGCTTTAGCTTTGCCCTCGACTACTTTTCTAGCTACTTGGCGGCAAATGGTTGCTATTTGTCTCTCTAGTTCCCTGACGCCGGCTTCCCGGCTGTAATGCCTTATAATTGCAATTAATGCTTCTTCTTCAAAAATCAGTTGCTTGGGTTTAAGCCCATGGGCTTCTTTTTGCTTGGGCTCTAAGAACTTCTTAGCGATATTTAACTTTTCGTCTTCTATATATCCTGGAAAATGAATAATCTCCATCCGGTCTCTTAAAGCCGGCGGAATAGTATCTAATATATTTGCAGTAGTTATGAAAAAAGTATCGCTTAAATCAAATGGGACTTCCAGATAGTGATCACTAAACTGATAGTTTTGCTCAGGATCTAATACTTCTAGTAAAGCAGAAGTAGGATCGCCTCTGAAATCGGCTCCCACTTTGTCTATCTCGTCCATCATAAATACCGGATTACGGCTTTTAACCTGGGAAATTGATTGAATGATACGGCCAGGCATAGATCCCACGTAGGTACGACGATGGCCTCGTATCTCTGCTTCATCCCTTATTCCGCCAAGCGACATCCTAATAAACTTGCGGCCCAGAGACTCAGCAATTGCTTTTCCAATAGAAGTCTTGCCTGTCCCCGGAGGACCAACAAAACACAAAATCGGTCCTTTTAATTTATTTGATAACTTGTGTACCGCCAAATGTTCCAGTACTCTTTCTTTTACTTTATTTAGTCCATAATGGCTCTCGTCTAAAATATTTTCTGCTTGCTTAATGTCTAATTTCTTTTTGTCTTCTTTTGACCATGGCAGAGTTATTAACCAGTCGAGATATGTTCTGATAACTGTTGTTTCAGCTGCAGCTGGAGGCATTTTTTCTAACCTGTCCAGCTCCTTTATAGCTTTTGTCTCAATATCTTTAGGCATAGCTGCTTCTACTATCTTTTGCCTTAATTCTTCCATCTCGTTTGCTTGCTCGTCAGCTATACCAAGCTCGGATTGAATGGCCTTTAACTGCTCTCTAAGCAAATATTCGCGTTGGGTGTGATCCATCTGATTTTTAACTCGCGATTGAATTTTCTGGCCTATCTCTAATAT
>QZJE01000015.1 GCA_003599235.1 Actinomycetota bacterium
TTAATACAGCCTATTGCTATGGAAGAAGGCCTGCGTTTTGCAATACGAGAAGGCGGCAGAACCGTAGCATCAGGAAGGATAACGAAGATATTGAAATAGCAGTACTTGGTACTTAGTGCTTGGTACTTTGTGAATGAATGGATAAGTAATCCATTTGAAGGCTAAGTACTAAGTACAAAGTACAAAGTACTTATGAATATTCAGCTAAAAAAAAGCGAAAAATTACTACTCACGTGTATCCTGATTATATTTGCATTGCAGAGCATCTTTCTTGTTTTTGCTGTACCCCTATGGCAAGGACCAGATGAAGCAGTGCATTTCGATTACATTCGCCATATAGCAGAAAATCGTTCATTACCCAACCAAAACCAGACCAATGTATCTAGAGATATTGTTAAATCAATGGCGTCTAATAAGTTCTGGTTCTTACAAGGCAAAAAATCGCCTACAAAAAACTTTCTTAAAACAGGCTCTAGGCCAAACTACCAAAGCCAGCATCCTCCGATTTATTATTCAATTTCAGCAATTTTGTACAAAATAGCTCCTTCAATGAGACTGAGAGCTTACTTAATACGGATATTTTCAACTCTTATCGGATTACTAACAGTCTTTTTGACGTTTTTAAGCGTTAAAACTCTATTTCCAAAAAATAAGCCTCTTTTGTTACTCTCAAGCATATTTATCATCAGTATTCCTAATTTTATCCACATTTTCAGCGTCATAACCAACGATGCCCTCTTTATCGGGCTTTTTTGTTTATTCAGCTACCTTTTTATCCGCTACATGCAAGCTCCTTCTTATCAATTACTAGCATTATTAACTATTGTTTTAGCTGCAGGCTTTCTTACCAAGATATTCTTTGCCGTAGCTATTGTCATCTTAGCTTGCGGCTCATTAATACTTTTTTATAAAAACCATAGAGAAAATGTGGTTAATTATGATTATTTAAAATCTTTTAGCTGCGTAATTGCTGGTTTTGCGGTACTAATTAGCCCTTGGCTTATAAGAAATTACTTAAGTTATCACAGTTTAATGCCGCCGGCTAAAAAGAACCTCCTGATATATAAAAACATATTTGAGATTATGTTTAGCTCTCCTGTCCCCAAATTGATGCTTAGATCATTTTGGAGCTTTTATTCGGTGGCCCCTCTAAACGGATTATTGTATCAGTTTGTTTTGGGTTATTTATTAATTTGCCTGACGGGAATTGGTATTTATCTGTATAGGTGCTTTGCAGACGAAAACAATAAAATAGATGAAAGCGGCATCTTGATAAGCTTTTTTTGCGGTTTTATCGTCTACTTCATTTTTCTACTTGAGTTTGCCTTAAAAATTGCCAGCCGGGTTCAAGGACGTTATTTATTTGCTTTTGCTGTGCCTTTAAGCATTATATTATCCCTGGGTGTTTTAGAATTGTTCCCCTCGAGATGGCGAATGTCAGCAGCTAAAACAATAAGCTTAGTTTTGGTTTCCTTCTCATTTACTACATTATTTAACTACATTTTTTCACTGGCGGGCATATTATGACAAAAATCAAACTCTTCTTTGTCGCCATTTTAATGATATTACTTGCTGTCTTTTTAAGCTTTGTGTTTTCAGAACAATTAGTGCTTGATTCTAACCAAAAACAATACACCAAAACTTACAAAGTAAGAGAAAATGACAGCTTGATTCAGAGCTTCTATTGCCGCCACAACAACCTTTCTTCTATTGGTCTGGGTGTCCCCTATAGCGCTTTAGGAGATAATGGTTCTTTACTGATAACTTTGAGCAGAAGTAGTGACCATAAAGTCTATCGGAAAATTAATCTAAGCCAGAAAGAAATCGATAAAATTGCCTATGCAAATTACTTTTTTAACGCCTTGAATACTAAAAGCTACGACACATGGCCGGCAACAGTAGGCAAATACCGTTTATTAAGCTTTAAGCCGATTTCAAAATCTAAGAATATTCGGTTTAATCTCATAATCACCATTAAGGGAAAAGGAATAGTCACTTTCTATGCCAATAATAAGCCTATTGATTTGGGTTATGTGAATTATAACGGAGCCGGCCAGTTGGGAAGCTTAACGTACGCCTTGTATTTTAAGACAGTTCCATTTAAGGAGATAAGTAAATTAACAAAATATAAGCCCTTTCCAGCTAACACTACCCTTTTCTATCTTGGGCTTATGATCCTGTGGCCAATTATTGCAGTTACTTTAATTGCTTTATTCTAGTTCGTAACAACATTAGATAACGATTTTAGCTGATCCCCTGTACCTAAAACTATCAAATTATCCCCGGCTAAAATTACTGTATCAGTAGAAGGATTAGTATTTAGTTCTTCCCCTCTCTTTATAGCTAAAACTAGCGCCCCTGTGTTTTTTCTGATATGAGAGTCAGCAATTGAGACATCGGCAATTTTTGAACCAGGCATAACTTTAAGCTCTTCTAGGTGATACTCAAGTTCTTCACTGTGAGTTACGTAATCGAGATAATCCAAGATAGCAGGTTTGAGCAGCGTTGCTGCCATTCTTCTGCCGCCTATAATTGAAGGCGAAACCACTCTGTCAGCGCCAGCTGCAAGTAATTTGCCTTCAGTTTCTTCAGCATTTGCCCTGGCAATAATAAAGATAGTAGCCTTTAGCCTTCTAGCCGACAAAGCAATAAAAACATTATCCGCATCATCATCTAGGGCCGCCACCAGCCCTTTTGCTTCTTTTATATTTGTAGACTCCAAAATTGCATCATCGGTGGCATCGCCTTCTACAACTAAATAACCTGCCTCTTGAACATCGGTTACAATTTCCGGATTTTTTTCAACCACTACAAATTTTTTCTTGTTTTTAACGAGTTCCTTAATAATATTTTGACCAATTCTCCCAAACCCGCAGATGATATAATGATCTTTAAGCTTGCTTATTTGATTAGTCATTTTTCTCCTTCCTAAAATGTCTCTAAAATAGCCCTGCACAATAAACTGAACCACTGAAGTCACTGCATAAGTAGCCGTTCCCACGCCCCCAAAAATTAAAAAGATGGTAAATATCTTCCCGCTTGCATTAAGAGGTCTCTCAAGCCCAAACCCTACCGTGGTAATAGTAATTACCGTCATATAAAGAGCATCAACGAAAGTCAGGCCCACGATAAGCATGTTACCGACAGTGCCAAGAATTAAGACAACCAATAAAACTGTAAAGATAATTGCAGAGCGCTTAAGTATGTCCATCTAGGGTTTAGCCTTTATTAGACTTTGCTTTCTTTTTATCTTTTTCTTTAGCTTTTGGCTTTGGCTTAGAACCAAGGGAAATTATCTGGGCCTCCGGCTGGTAGATGCTTTCAAATACTTCACTGCTTAACAACTTACCACTTTTATCGTATATATATCTAGTAACGTTGTATTTTTTCCCAGCGATTCCTTGCTTGGATATCTTCTGCTGCCCCACTTCTAGTGTTGGATCTTTTTGTCCTTGTACTGGATATGGTATGGTTCCTAAAAAAACCGTTTTGAACTTAACTTTGCGCCCGATATTTGTACTATAAAACGATATGGTTATAGAGGTAGCATCATAGGCTGTCTGAATCAAAATATAATAGTCGGTATCGTTAATAAACTTTAAATCAGGCTCATCCCATGAAACTGTGGCATCGCGTCCTGTTGGATAACGGCTTACAAATAAACTATGATTTTGCCGTTCAGTAACATCATATCCACCCTCTAGGATAGCATTATAAACTGTAGTAGCTACCTGGCATAATCCCCCGCCGATAGCATCGACATGTGTCCCGTTTCTAATTTCAGGCGCTTTAACAAATCCTCTCTCAGCTGTTCTTTGCCCTACATAGCCGTTAAATGAAAAGGTATCTCCTGGTGGTACTAATTTACCATTTAAAATATCTCCTAATAAATGAATATTTGTAACCCTGGATTGGCCGGCCGGATAATAAGTAGTAAATGTGGATATTCTTTCCTTTATTCCCATCGACTCGGCCTTCTGGGTGCTTCTTTGGGGCAATATAGATTTAAAAACTAATTGTGTCCGGCGATTTTTTTTCAGTTTTGCCGTTTTTTCCAAACTTATAAGCGTTGCCTCATCATCTAAATCTAGCCCATCCTGACTAGGAATGATATTAACCTTAGTGTTTATCACCTCAAAACGGGCATCAACAGGACGCTTTATCAAGTCTGTTACCTGTGATCTAATCATGGGAATTAATTCGTCTTTATAAAAACCTGCAATTAATACGTAGTTATCATCTTTTAATTCTTTGCGTGTTTTAAAAAAGTATTTAAGTTGATCGGTATCTAGCTTCCACTTGCGATTCTTATAGCTGTAGACTAAATCATCAGATATCATCTGCTTGGCTTCCGGTATTAATTTCTTAGCTTGAGCCTGCGTTATCTCAGGAACCAGTTTCTCTGGGGTTGCTGATAGTTCCTTTTTATCAATAGATAATGTTTTTTCAATAAGAGATAAGTAACACTTACGCTTATTTAAACCATATCCCTTAATGCCTTTGACAACAGTAGGCTTGCCTTCCTTAATAATAAGTTTAGCGTCTGTACAAGGTTTATCATGCAAGCCTTTAATGGATGCAATGAAATCTTCTAACTTTTCCTCATCAATACTATTGATACTTTCAATATTAATTGGCCTAAAAACAGTGCTTATCCGTTGCCAAAGATTCTTGGCTAACGAATCAGTTTTGGCTATGTCTAGAGCTTTTTGGACAGTCTTATTTATGTTTACTTTAAAGCCGTATTCGCTGGGATTATAGGTCCATTTCTTTGATTGGTAAGTAATTTTGACCGGTTTTAAATAATCTTTCTTATATATGTTATTTAGCTTAGCCGTTGCTTGTATCTTGCTAAGACCAGAGAAATCAACATTGTTGATTTGTACTCCTCTATAGATCTTTTCCTTATAAACATAAGCATCTACTCCTTGAGCGAAAATAGCAGCCAGGCAAATAATAATCGCTAAACTGTAGTAAGGGCCTTTTTTGGCCAGGTTGATTAGCTTTACAGTGGGAGATAAAATATCAAGCTTGCTACGTTGTCTTCTTTTACTTGCCATAACTATTGCTATTTATGAATACTTTTGTGCTACATCATCAGCGTATTTTTTTATTTTCGCAAAATCATTTTTACCTGGGGACTCAAAATATATTCTAACTAAACTTTCCGTCCCTGATGGTCTTACTAACAGCCAGCTACCGCCATCTAAAACCAACTTTATGCCATCTATCTTAACAGTACTCAAAACCTTTAGTCCAGCGATTTCTTTAATTGTACTATTATTAAAATGTTCTATTAACCTAGCTTTGCCTGCATCGCTTAAATGCACATCCAAGCGTTGTCCGGTAAAATGGCCATATGTATCCCACAGATTATCAAGCACTTCAGATAATGGTTTCCCCCAGTAAGCTGTTATTTCAGCCAATAGCAATACTGCTAAAATCCCATCCTTTTCCGGAATATGGCCTAGGATGCTCAAACCTGCACTTTCTTCGCCGCCAAGAATTACATCACCTTGACGCATCTGCTCGCCAACATACTTAAAGCCTACGGGCGTTTCAATCAACTGGACTCCGTTCTTATTTGCTATTGCATCAAGCAGTCCGGTGGTAGCGACTGACCTAACCACTGCCCCTTTAAGCCTGCGCACCTTGATTAAATAATCGGCAATTATTGCTAGTATTTGGTTGGCAGCAATAAACTTAAAAGTTGAATCAACTGCTCCAAACCTATCGGCATCTCCATCGAGGGCAAGCCCTAAAGCAGCATTTTCTTTTTTTAAAGCATTGATGAGAGGCTCAATATTATCAGGCACTGAAGGGTCCGGCAGTACCCCGCCAAAATACGGATTATCAAGACCGCTACAAACCGGTACTACTTGGCAGCCAAACTTGTTAAGAATTTTCTCAATAATTCCCGAGGCTGCCCCATACATTGGATCCACTACCACTTTTAGTTTTTTCTCTAAGAGCAGCTCAACATTTAATAGCTCGCTTATGTGATTAATGTAATCATTTATTGGATCTACGTATTTTATTAGAGTTTCACTGCAATCTGATTTAACATCGCTATCCGATATTGTGCTTAAGTGGCTTTCGATAGCACTAGTAGTCTCAGAAGTGGCAGGGCCTGAATATTCGGCGATAAACTTAACCCCGTTATAGCGATAAGGATTATGACTGGCTGTTATCATTAAAGCGCCTTTTGTATTAAAAGCCTTGATAGCATATGCAGTAATTGGAGTAGGCATAGCCCGTTTTGGTAAAAGAACCTTTATCCCGTTAGCAGATAAAATCTCTGCAGCACACTTAGCGAAATCTTTGGAAAAAAACCTGGTATCGTAGCCAATAAAAATACTTATATCTTCACAGAAACGCTCTTTAAGATAATTAGAAACAGCCTGTACAACCAAACGGAAGTTGTAGAAATTAAAGCGCTCGCACATTACATCGCGCCAGCCATCCGTGCCGAATACTATATCACTCAATTGCTCTCCGTAATATCCTTAATTATTTTTTTATACTCAGATATTTTTTGTTTAGCTTTTTTCCTGTCTATTGATTCGGCAATAATTCTAATTACAGGATCCTCGGGATGAGGCAGTACCAGCACCCAACCATCCTTGTCAAATATCTTAATTCCGTCAATCAGTTGGACATCTTTGTCTTTAGATTGCTCAATTAAGCGCCTCATGACAAGACCTTTATTATCCCATGAACAAAAAGACTCATCTTCTAGAAGATAATAACTAGGAAGCTCTGATAAGTGCTTGGAAACCGGTTTTTTTGAGTATGCCAGATATTCCAGTAACTTACAAAAAGTCATAGATGCATCATAGGCAGGAAGAAAGCTTGGGAAGATAAATCCTCCTCCTTGAGCTCCTGCAAAAACAATATTTTTATCCAAAGACTTCTCCATTAGATCAGAAGCACTTATTTTGGTTCTTATCAACTGTCTTGCATATTTAGAACTAATATCTTCGGCTACCTTTGAAACCGACAATGGTACCGCTATCTTGCCCTTATCTTGTTCATACTGACATACCAGGCTAATCATTAAATGAAGTAGTTGGTTGAACTTTAGCCGTCTTCCTTTATCATCAATCAAATATATTTTTTCGCAGTTATTATCAAATAATATTCCAAAATTGGCCCTAAAAAGCTTAACACTCTCAGACAGTTCTTTTAGACAATGCTCAAGCGCTACATTAGTTGTAGTTGTTTTGGTCTCATCAGTAAATGCATGTAAGGTAAGAGCATCTATGCCAAGCTTTCCAATCACTGAATGCATACTCATCGAAGCTGTTCCAAAAGCGTAATCAACGATTACCTTAAATTTTGCCTCTTTAATTACTTCTACATCAATATGCCTCAATAAGCCATCAGTATAAAACTCGCTAGTTCTGGCAGGAAATATTATCTCACCTACTTCATTGTAATATGCCCGGCGATAGTCCTCTCTGTAAAAGTACTTTTCTATATTACGCTGGCCACCGGCAGGTAAGTTAATTCCTTTATCGTCAAAGAAATGTATTTCTATCGACTGGGGATCAAACGGAGAAACACAAATATGCACTCCACCAGTGCAACGGCTGGTAGCAACATTAAAACGGTTTATCGCTGATGGAGAAACCCGCAGATCTCTAATATGGACACCGGTAGATGTAAGCCCTGCAATCATCGATCTTTTAACCATTCGGCAAACCCTGTTAGAATCACGGCTAGTAACCACAAAAGAGCCTTTCCCTGCAGAAGTGCCATAAGCCATGGCTATCCTTGTAGCCAAATCCGGAGTTATATCGATATTTGCCAGTCCGGAAATACCGTTACTACCAAAGAGACTTCGCATCCCTTTTGATTCCCAAATTATGCTGCGATTGATGGTAGCTCCGGCATCAACTGTTTTAAATGGATATATTTTAACATCGTAATTTATTATGGCGTCTTCGCCGATAACACAATCATCTCCGACAATTACCCCTTGCTCTATGCGAGCCCCAGCTTTAATATCACAATTTTTTCCGATAACACAGCCTACCAAACTGGCTTTAGAGCCTATAAATGCATTTTCCTGCATTATCGCCCTGTCTACACTGGCCCCGTTTTTAATTACTACATTATTTCCTACAACTGTTCCAGAACCTAAGCGGACACCTTCTTCGATATAGCAATGATGCCCTATAAAAACCCCTTTACTGATATCTGCGCTTGGATGGATAAAAGAGTCTTTACCAACCCAGATATTATTTCTTGCTTTCATTGCGTCAAGATTAATATTTAAACCTCTAGCTAAAACATCTTGGTGCACTTTCAGATACTGGTCAAAACTTCCAATGTCGCACCAGTAGCCTTCGGCAATATAGCCATACAGGGGTTTTCCTTGCTTTAAGAGCTCAGGAAAAAGATCTTTGCTAAAATCAAGGCTGGTGTTTTCGGGTATGTGCTTTAACACCTCGGGCTCTAGTATATAAATGCCTGTGTTTACTGTATCGCTAAAAACCTGTCCCCATGTCGGCTTTTCTAAAAACCGTTCGATTTTTCCATTATCTTTGGTAATAACAACACCGTATTCTAGAGGATTTTCAACCCTAGTTAGGACCAAAGTAGCCAGCGCTTTATTTTTCTTGTGAAAAGCAATGGCCTTCTTTAAATTAAAGTCAGTAATTCCATCGCCGCTAATTACGATAAAGGTGTCGTCAATGTATTCTTGAGTATTTTTAACGCTTCCGGCCGTACCTAAAGGTTTTTCCTCGATTGCATAGCTGATATTGACACCAATATCTGAGCCATCGCCGTAGTAGTTTTTGATAAGCGAGGGTAAGAATTGCAAAGTGGCAGTGATATCGGTGATATCATGCTGCTTTAGTAGTTCTATTATATATTCCATCACCGGCTTGTTAAACAAGTGTACCATTGGCTTTGGGGTGTTACTGGTAAGTGGTCTAAGCCTGGTTCCTTCTCCGCCGGCCATTAAAACTGCCTTCATAGAAAAATTATACCTCAACCGTTCCCCTAATAACAAAATGTAGGGGCGTATTGCAATACGCCCCTACAAAAGATTCCGTTATGCGTTGTAGGTGCACGGCGCGCCGTGCACCTACACCATATCCGGGTAATAAAAAAGCCCTCACTGAGGGCTTTTTTAAAACATGCTCCCCGAAGCGCTAGAGCGATTTTTGCTGTAGGTCTTGTTAGCTTCTTTACTGGGACTAGGCTGTGATTTGGGCTTTAGATGTTGGCTGATACGCTAGCTTCGTTAGTTCCCTTCGGCAACTCAACCACCATACTCTAGTAAACTAGAGGTTAGGTTTGTAGTTTTGCCAGGGGCACTATGTGCCGTCCCCACCTTTCGATGGGTTTGCCTTTTCGGGGAGCATATTTAATTTTCAAGTATCTTTTATTATTATCGGCATTTATCTATCAAAACTTAAGTACTTTTTGCTATAAATACTTAGAGATTTCTTCTTTTAAATTGCCAATCCAGCTAAATGTTTCTTCTAAGGCTTTAATAACTTTCTGCAAAGCCGTCTCTGATTCTCTGGGAGTAAGGATAGTGAAATCTTGGCTCTTGGCTGTATTGCTATATTTATCCTTAACTACAATCCGGTAATGGTAGGTAGTTCCGGTTATCAAATTATCGATTAACACGGTGTGATTAACACCGTAAGACCCATCAATTTCCGTGCGGTTAGTGTAATTACTGGAGGCAAAACCGACAGCATATTCAACCTGCGATGATGCCGGCTCATCAGTAACAAAGCTTATTATTAAAGCAACTTTTTCCTTACCTTCGTTATCAGAATTTTTAAGATTTTCCGCTTTTATTTGAGTAATAGCCGGGCTTTTAAGATCCTGGATAGTCTTAAAGCTATAGGTTTTGCTTTGGGTCTTATTAGCTAACCTGTCTACTCCGCTAACACGGTAATGATAAGTAGTGTCAGGCTCTAACCCAAAAAGTTGTACTGAATGATCAGTTACTAATATTGCAGAGCCTTGAGACTTCCCGAACTTAGCATCCTTGCCATACTCTACCAAACTATCTGTTTTGGTATTAGTCTTCCAGGTAGCTATAGCAGAATACGGCTCTTTGCTTACCGCTTTTGGTACCTCTTCTACTATAGGGTTTACCAGCGCCGTAAAAGAACTATTTTGGCTCTGATATTTATTTCCCCCCTCATCTTCACCCTTAACCCTGTAATGATAAGTATTCCCAGGCACCAAATTAGTTAATTCAACAACATGGTCGAGAGTAAAACTAGGACTTCCTGCAATTTTGCCATACTTTTTACTGGGTCCATATTCAACCCATGAAGAAGTTGCCAAACTAGTTTTCCAGGAAATTTTTGCCGATGTTGCCCTTAGCTCTACTTCATTAATTTTAGAGGCATTTGGATCCTCTACTAAGACATTGCCTAAAGCTTTAGTTATAAAAGACTTGGTATCAGACTCGGATTCATTGTCATTTTTATCGAAACTTTTTAATTTAATTAAATAGGTAGTGGACTCAGTTAATCCTTTTATTGTTACTTGATGCTCTGTTGTTAATTTAGAATCACCGGCTACCTTGCTCTGTGCTTTTTTCGCAGTCTTATATTCAACGCTTGACGTTGATTCAATATTAGTTGTCCAGCTTACTGTTGCCGAATTGGTTGCTTCTTCAACATTGATGTTACTTATTTTAAACGGCTTGGTTGTAAAGGTAGATGGCGTCTTAGACGATACATTCGAGTATTTATCCGTGCTCTTTATTTGGTAATAATATTTGGTCCCTGGCTTTAACTTTTCTAATATCACTCTGTGATTGCTTGTATTTTCATAATCACCGGTGACTTTCCCTAAGTTAGATGTGGTTCCGTATTCTACATGGGAATCAGAATCGATATTAGTGTTCCAAGTTACAACAGCTGATGAAACGCTTGAATTAACATCAATATTAGTAACTTTAAACTCTTTGGTGGCAAAACTTTGCCAGGCGCTATCTTTAGATTGACCAAACTCATCTTTTGAACGCACTTTATAAGCATAAGTGGAATTACTTTCCAGCCCTCCAAGAGTAATGCTGTGAGTTTGACCGCTAACTATAGATGTTAAATCGGATGCGGCTTTAAGTGCCGAGTTACCCCCACTGCTCTCTTTATAATATATAACCTCGCTATCGGAAAGAAAATTGGTTGTCCATGAAACAATTGCCGAATTAACAGAAATCTCCGAGGCTTCAGGGGTTGCAATGGTATAGCCATAATTCGTCTTAGCCGAGCCTAATACGAAATCGCTTTCATTGTTATTGCTGTCTAGAGCTGTAACAGCATAATAATATGTTGTGGGAGAGCTGCTAACCAAGGTATCCAAATAATACCGTTTCTGGCTATTAGTTTCTCCGCTAGGATCAGCAATACCGTTAGTTGATTTAATCAAATAAGAACTCATGCCGCTATCGCTTGGATATTTGCCGGTAAAGGTATCAGCCGATGTCGATCTATAAATCCGGTAATTTGTGCTATTTCCACTAGGCATATCATTTACCGTAGTGCCCGATTCAGCTTCGGGAACTAGCCAGCTTAAAAGCAAGCGGCAATCATCTTCGTTAGAAGTGTTGGTAATCACCAGTTTTTGCGGTTTAGCTGGTTTTAGGGTTGTGGCTGTTGATGTGGTAGCTATTAAACCTTCATTAGCATTAGCTTGAATAGGATTAGTATCAATAGCGGCCACTTTAAACTGGTATGAAGTATTGGGATTTAAGGGTGAAGTTGAGCCGTCCCCACCCCAATGAAAATGATATTTCCCGTCGCTATTTCCATGAGCATTGTAATAATCAGCCTCGTTAATAGTTACAGAAGTCCAAGAAGTTCCTGAGTTGGCACTCATATAAACCTTATACTTATCTATCCCCTCCAATGACCTAGTTACCCAGCTAGCTCTAGGAGTTGTCCACGAAATATCGGCCTTGTATCCGCTATAAGCTGAAGTTGACAGTGAAGTAACAGCTGCAGGAGGAAGCTCAACTGATGCAGTAGTCGTAACCACGTGTGTTCCCTCCCCTGCAGCATATCCAAGCGAATCTTTAGCAATCAAAGTAATTGTGTAGTCGCCATAAGGAGCATCATTGGCAAAAGTATAATGACCGCTATAGCTGTAAGTATCGCTGTCTACTTCAGACCTTGTACAGTCGAAATTAGTTGCCTCTGCGTTAGCAGTATTTATCTCTTGTTCGTCTAAAATGTTTGAGCTTGCCCCATCTTTTTTAATAGAGAGCAGAACAGAGCTTAAATCAGACCGACCGTCTTGATCATCAACAGTAAGGTTAAAACCTATTTGTCTTTGCGAAGAATTAGCCGGTAGGTAAATTGTTGCTGGAGTTGCAGTAATAGTGGATGGCTCAGGAGCAAAGTTGGGCCGGCCTATTGCATAGCAATCATCGCTACTATTGTTATTTACATAATAAAACCCCAGAGTATTTCCGGCTGCATCAGCACTTCTTATTCTATATACGTACCATTTACCTTCTTCCAGGGAATTATCTGTATAAGTATATGAAGTGGTGAAGTTAAGAGTGTCGCCTACTTCCCCGCCACTGACAATAGCATGAGTGGTGGCATCTATTTGAGCAACAGAGCTGAAATTGTTATCATCGTAGTCTGCTAGAATCTGACTTGTTAATAAAGGATCGCTTTTTTCGAGGTAATAATATTTAAGACTACTACCAGGGCTAGCATCGGTTGCCTCGTTCCAGGATACTTGAACTTGGGTTGCATTAACTCCATTTGCCAATAAATTGGCCGGAATGGTAGGGCTTTGGGTGTCGATAATTGTTGTGTCTGAGGTAGCATCTAATCTAAATTTCCCAAAGTTAATATTATAAGGGCTAGTTGACCTTTGCATATATTGAAGAAATATTTCTGAGTTGGTGGTTGTGCTAACAGCCTTCGGATACTTTATATCAGTAGAATTATCAAGAGTGACTTGGTTGGTAAAACTTTGAAAATCTGTTGTTTCGACCCTTTCTAGTCTATTGCTGTTGCTATCGGTGGTAAAAATAAAATAGGCTTTGTTATTATCGCTGTCCCAGGTTGCCGTCCAGTATCTAGGATTATTTACCGGAATATATTCATTTGCATCCCAAGTATCAGTTGCTAAGTTATATTTACGTACTTTGGGACCAAAAAGATACAAATCCGTTCCATTATAAATAAAATATGCACCCGAATAATTCGTTGTTGGATGAATCTGTTGCTGTGTTGCCCAACTAGGGTCTGCCGCTGTGATGTTGCTACATACGTTGGAATAACTGATTCTGCCGGATCCACCAGGGCCGGCCGCAACCAAAACCATTTTATTGCCCGCTTGTGTTAGGTAAGGGGCTTTGTCATCAGTTGCTGAATCAATTACTTCTCTGGTACTTGCTTGCCAAGAAGTTACATCGTGAGCACTAGCACTTCTTTTTGCTCTAATAAAATAATCTGCGGCATTACTGTATTTAGAAGCTACCCATATGTAGTTATTTGAGTCGATAAATATAGAATTATAACTATAATAGTTATCATTTGCACCTGTTCCATCCAAAGCTACTCTTTCAGAATCTAATGAAATAGAGTTTCCCGATATAATTCCTTTTTTCATTTTTAGATCCGCATTATCCGGCCAAATAACGTACAAATAATTGTCTTTCCATGCCCAGTTAAAAGCAGAAGTATTAGAACAGTTTTTAATGACATTGGCAGCGCCCCAGCTATAACCATCAGTACTACTACGATAAACCAAATCCTCACCGTCTGAATGAATTGTAAAATAATAACCATTGTAGTAATGAGGTGATTTAGCACCACCGATTTCTGCCAACCCATAGGCAGTTGTGGTAGTCGCTACCTGTTTTGAGTACATCAGTGACTCATTGCCGGCATTATCTTTAAACTTAATATAAATGGTCTTTTGGCCTTCTCCTGAGAACGTGTATTGCTTAGTAGTTGCATAGCTTTCCCATTGCTCAGTATCAAAAATACCGTCGCTAGATACCATCATCTGACTGACTCCCGAGCCTTCAATACCAGTGCTTATATCAGGATCAGTAGCACTTATATTTAAAGTAACATCGCCAGCAGTAGTCACATAGTCTGCCCCATTGTTAATTCGAACATAACCAGAAGGCAAGCTTTGATCCACATTAAAATGATTGGTAGTTGTTGACCAAGCTGAAGCCCGGCCATCCTCATCTGTTACCCGGATTTTGTACTTGTAGTTTCCCTGTATTAGCCCTGATTGGCTAACATTTAAAATAACATCTTGTCCGTTATATGTAACTGGCGTACCACTTGCAGTAGCTGTACCGGTAAAACCACCTGTTTCAGCCACTATTTCCATCTCAGGCGTTAATGTCTTACCAACAGCAATACCGCTGGCATAAAACCTAGACGTTATAGAGTCTTCGTTAGTCCAAGCGTCGTAGCTAATTGAAGTAGTCCCATCATCTTTATAACTGGCAAAACTATCTGTAGCATCTAGGGTATCGTAATTCAATGAGACGTCTTCTACTATCGGAGTGTCATTTCCATTCGATTCAAGAAAAACCATTATCTCCGCATAGCGACTAGCTCCAATTGCACTCGGTATAGTCATCGATGTTTGAGAGAAGCCATATACTTGGCCAAAAAACTCACCGGTATCCCAATTACTGCCGGTAGTAGCCCCATTAGGTCCATACCAAGTGGCTGCATCAAACTCGTCCTGAGGACCATTGCCATTTAGGTCGTTTACGGCCCTGATTTTATATTTTATTGCCTGACCACTATTTAGGGTGTTGGCTGTATAAGCCAGAGAGCTCCACTTCGCTTTTACTCCACTGCCAGCATCAAACCTCAAACCGACACTGCCTGCCGATGTTCCCCCAACAAAACCTGAGGTTCCATAATTTCCTCCGTTAGCCACATCAATCACTTTTATTGTTGAGGGGCTACCGGAAAGATTGCTATAGGCAAGAAAAATCTCATTAGATGATGAAGCGATGGGAGTTAAGCCGCCAAGCCTTGGCATTGAGCTAAGACGAGCTCCTATGGGAACTGTGCTATAGCCACTTGTTACCCTGGCTCTAATCCAGTATTGGGAAGACCCATTTACGTTACCTTTGTTCCAATCTCCAGGAGCTTGAGATGTCGATTCCCAAAATGTAGTTACCGTATTATTCTGGGTTTGAGTAAAATTATACGCCCCCGATAAAGGAGTAAAGCTCTGCCAAAATCCATCGCCTTTTGAGTATTCCCAAACGATTGTGCCGCCAACACCAGCTTGAGACATATCGCTTGTTAATGTATAGTACTTCTCGCTTAAACCAAAGTAAACAGCGTCTCCAACATCCTTTAGCATTCCTGTCGAAGTATCATGAAACACGTCCCCACTCACTCCAGTACTGATAGCGTCGGCAGTTTCATCTTGATAAGCAACACCTGCATCTGAATCATAGACAACAACCTTGCTTAAATCTCTATCATATGACTCCTTTATTGTTGAACTGCTTCCCCATGACCCAGCGCTTTTTTTCTTATAATTTATTACATCTCCAGCAGGCCAGTAACCATAAATGTTGAATATGTGTACTTCTGAGCCATCGGACTTAACAGACATAGTACAGTTATTTTGGTTGGAAAATGACGGGTCTTCGGTTGTCCAAGACGAACCATTATAGAAACTATACATTGTTTTATCAGGATTTGGTGGGCCCTGTCTATAGAGTAAGTGGATATTATTGTTAGTGTCTGATACCGCCGTTACATTAGCCGAAGCATAGTATCCGCTATTGATTATCTCGGATGTCTGCCAAACATCAGGGCTATCAGAATTATTTCGCCACCTCCATTTAAGCTCGTTGTTGCCACCTTCATTAACTCCAAAAATGCAGGCTAATTTAGTTCCATAGGAAACCAGTAAGGCTGTGCGATAAGAAGAAGCTGCACTTGGTGTATCAGTGTCGGTAGACAGATTCCAGGTTGCGCCATCATCGCTAGAGTATACAATTCTTGAACTATAATTTGTCCCATCGAAATACCTATAAACTATCCATAACCTGCCTGACGCATCTCGTTCAATATTTGCTTCGGCCCCTGCTTTGGTGCCATCTGGTGAATCATAAACGGTTACCGGTAAACCTACGCTCCAGTCGTCAGTTCCTGCATTATAGGTAAGTTTGTGAAAAATAACATCGTAATTAGAGCTCCCTGTTGTATTATTGGTAGAGGTGGCTACATATATGTTATTACCGGCATCCATTATTCCACCAACTAAAAAGTTATTTGTTGAAATTTGAGTAGCCCCTTGCCAAGTTTGGCCTGAATCATGTGAATGCTTAACAACTATTCCAGAAGGAGATTCAGCAGTATTATTATTATAAAGTATTGCCAGAGTGCCATTAGAAGCGTTAAAAACTTTTTTTCGTTGTGGGCTGGCCATTGGCCCTTGTCCAAAGCTGGAAGCATAATTAGAAGTACCTATTCCATAGTGTCTGCTTTTTAATTTTAACTCAGCATCATCACTTAAGTTGCTCCCACCAACATCAGTCCAATATTTATTAGTCCCAGTATAAAAATCATCCCTGGTGGTCCAGGTTTTAGTATTACTAACTGCAGCATTGGCTACCGAAGGAGAAAAAGTCTGTCCTAATAAATCAACAATATTAACTAAAGCAAAAATTAATAGCCAAACTATGAATTTTCTTAAAAAAGCGCTTTTCCTGCTAATCATAATCATATTTACTATTATCGGTAGAAGTTAAGCGCTTCTTAAGGGAATTTAATAAAAAATATATAGTGAAAACAAGTACTATATCCTGGAAAACTTATTATAGTTAACTAACCTTCGTTAACCGATTGGTGAAATATAATTATTTGATGGTCTTTTGGAACATTACCGACTCAAAATTGCAGAACCCGCATACTTTGCAGAAGATCCTAGTTCCTCTTCGATCCTTAAGAGCTGGTTGTATTTACATACCCTATCTGTCCTGCTGGGAGCGCCTGTTTTGATTTGGCCAGCCCCTACCGCTACACTTAAATCAGCAATAGTAGTATCTTCTGTCTCTCCTGAGCGGTGAGATATAACCGTCGTATAGCCGTTTTTTTGAGCTAATTTTATACAATCCATGGTCTCTGTTAGGGAGCCAATTTGATTTAATTTTATGAGTATTGAATTAGCGGTAGCTAAATCAATTCCCCTTTGCAGCCTGGCAATATTAGTAACAAACAAATCATCGCCAACAATCTGAGTTTTATCGCCCATGCGTTCGGTTAGAAGCTTCCAGCCATCCCAATCCTCTTCAGCCATACCATCTTCTATGGAATAAATCGGGTATTTGCTCACCCAATCTTCGTAATAAGCCACCATTTCCTCTGAACTTAGTGCTTTCCCCTCGCCTGCTAAGTGATATTTACCATCTTCATAAAGCTCTGTAGAAGCCGGATCTAGAGCAATATAGGCATCCTTCCCAGGCTCGTATCCGGCTTTCTGGATAGCTTCAATTATCACTTTTACCGCATCTTCATTATGCTTTAGATTGGGAGCATAGCCTCCTTCGTCCCCTACAGAAGTAGATAAACCCATACCTTTAAGCACCTTGGCTAAAGCATGAAATATCTCAGCTCCCATTCTAAGAGCTTCAGCAAATGTAGGAGCTCCAATAGGAGCTACCATAAACTCCTGCAGGTCAACCGTGTTGTCTGCATGCTTTCCGCCATTTAAGATATTCATCATAGGCGCAGGTATTAAGTTGCTTTGTGCTCCACCCAGATATTCATATAAAGACATCTTTTTTTCAGCTGCGCTGGCTTTGGCCACTGCTAATGACACTCCTAATATTGCATTTGCTCCCAAGCGAGACTTATTTTCGGTACCATCTAAATCCAGCATTTCCTGATCAACTTTTCGCTGATTAGAAGCATCCATTCCTAGCAATTGAGTGCCGATAGCTTCGTTGATATTTTTTACAGCAATCTCTACTGATTTCCCGCCATAACGTTCTCCTCCATCGCGTAACTCTAAAGCCTCAAAAGCCCCGGTAGAAGCACCCGAGGGAACGGATGCTCTGCCAAAAGCTCCTGAATCTAGTACAATATCAACCTCTACTGTAGGGTTACCCCTTGAGTCCAATATCTGCCTGCCGACAATTTTTGTAATCAAAGACATTGACCTTCCTCCTGTTTAACCTGCATCCATAAATTTTCTTTTTCTCTTAAACTTAATTTCTCAAACGACTTTTTCCCATCTTTGGCTAACTGCTCCATAGCCACAAAACGTTTTTTAAACTTCTCTGAAGCCTTAAATAAAGCGCTTTCAGCATCAATTTTGTGATGCCTGGCAAGGTTTACAACACTAAATAAAATATCTCCTAGCTCTTCCTCTGCTTGCTGCTTGCTAGTAACAGGCAAAGCAGTAAACTCTTCAATTTCTTCTTCTACCTTGTCAACTACCCCTTTTTGATCTTGCCAATCAAAACCTATCCTAGCTGCTTTGTTTTGTAATTTTTGAGCATATAGCAGCGAAGGAAGCCCTTTGGGTATGCCACCAACAAAAGATTCTTCTTTTTTTTCATTCTTTTTTATCTGCTCCCATTGCTTTAGCACTTCTCTAGTACTTAACCCTTCCTTGTCCGGCGTAGCTTCGCAGGAAGCGGAGTCGGATTTGCCAAAGATGTGAGGATGTCTTCGTATAAGCTTAGCGTTAATTTCATTAATAACATCTATAATACTAAAATAGGAAGCTTCATTAGCCATCTGGGCATGCAGAACTATCTGCAACAATAAATCTCCCAACTCTTCCTTGAAATGATTAGTATTCCCTTTATTTATTGTGTCTACTACCTCGTAAGCCTCTTCGATAAGATGGCCTTTGATACTATCTGGCGTTTGAGCTAGATCCCAAGGGCATCCTCCTTTGGGTGCTCTTAGCTGCGATACAATATCAATTAATTGTTTAAACTCTATAATTGCGTCATGTTGCTTAGGCATATTGCTATGATAGCAAAAAGCCCCCAGCTATTACACTGAGGGCTTTATTGGGAGACTCTTTAATGTATTTATTATTTCTTCTTGGTAGAAGTTTTGCTTTGAGGTGTTACTGTATTATTGCTAGCCTGTTCAAGCTCTTTAACTAAAACCTTAATAGTAGCTTTTTTGCGCACATCCTCAAGCCAGGTATTAAACTTCTCTTGTTGTTTTTGCGATGTAAGCATCCCTTTTACTTCTTGCTTAACTTCATTAAAAGTTTTCTGCTTACCAGCTGATTTAGACTCCAGTTTAGCAACGTAATAACCGCTTTGGCCCTTTACATCGTCTGATACTTGGCCATTAGATAGTTTCCAAACTGCATCCGTTACAGCTTTTCCATATATGCCGGTTATTTGATCTTTGCCCAGAGATTGAGACTGAACTCCGCCTTTAACATGTGTTTTAGCAGCAGCATCAAAATCTTTGCCGCCATTAACATCAGCTAAAAACTTATGAGCTTTATCCTGAGAGTCAAACTTAGCAATTTTTACTTTTGCCTGCTCGGGAACATAATAATTTTTCTTGTTCTGATCATAATACTTCTTTACTTCTTCGTCCTTAATTTCAATTCCCTTAGTTTCTTTCTCACGGATTTTGGTCTGTAGCAACTGGTCAGCAATCCTGTTCCTTAAATCATCCATAGTCCAACCCATTTGCTTTAAACCTTTTTCTAAAGCCTCTTTAGATGTAGAGCTCTTGATTTGTTCAACACCTTTGTCAATATCTTTATCAGATACCTTGATGCCTTCTTTTTCTGCTGCTTGCTTGATTAGTTTTTCTCTAATCAGTCTTTCCAGTATTAAGCGCTTAATGCTCTGCTCCATTTGCTTGTTAGGCTTTTGCTTGTTTGCCGCTGTGTACTGGGAAACATAAGCGCTATATTCTGAGTTAATCTGACTTAGCAGTATTTTTTCTCCGTTTACCGTAGCTGCTGCTTTGCCGGCTGTAGCACTATAGATAAAAAACCCTGCTACGCCAACTATGGCGACTATTACCAATGCAGCAATTAATTTGGAGGTCGAACTTGGAAGATACTGATCAAGAAGAGACGGTTTCTTTCTTGATTCTCTTGGTTCTAAATCTGGTGTTTCTGTCATTTTAGAGTCTCCTTTGCTGTAATTATTGCATCAAAATATACAGCGTAATTATACCATTACTAATCAAAAAGTGTAAACCAACACTTTAGAAACAATTATATCGGATATTTATGAAAAATACTTAAATTAGAACTTCGTTAAACTACTAAAGTTGAAATTCTTAACAGCGATAGCCGGGCAAAGATAGGAGCCACCCATCCCTTCAACTAATTGCTGTTTGTTGGTAATACCGATAGTATTAGATAGAGCCCCTAAAATGCTTTGAGTAAAACGCATATTCTTTAGACTTTTAGTTATTTTGCCATTCTCAATTAGAAAAGTTCCATCCCTGGTCATCCCGGTAAATATCGTCTGTACAGGATCCTCAATATTGGTGTAGTGAAATCTGGTAACCAATACTGCCTTTTTAGTCTCCCTTATAAGGTCATCGTAAGTTTTTTGGCCAGGCTTAAGTATAAGGTTCAGAGGCATGGGGCCATGTTTGGAAGCCGGCGGAAGAGCATGTCCTGTGCTTTTTTTGCCTTCTTTGTTAGCAGAAAATGTATCGTATACCACATTCTTAGCCATACCTTTATCGATAAAACACACTTTTTGTTTGGCCACCCCTTCAAAATCAAAGCTAAAACCGGTCATTTTAGGGTTAAGAGCGTCATCTAACAAGGATACTGATCTATCTGCAATTTGTTTGCCGATGTTAGTCGACATAAAGCTGCGCCCTTCTTGGGTTTCCTGAGATCCTAAGCCGCAGTAAGCTAGTATTCCTATCATTTCAGCTACTGCTTGTGGCTCTAATATAACGTCATAGTGACCAGCTTCTACCTCTATTGGATTTTGAGAACTTAAGGCTTTATTAATAGCTATACCAGCAATATCCTCAATATCGATCTTGGATACATCGACATTTCTAGCTGAAGCAAAACCAGAGCTGGTATATGAGGTAATAACAGTATTGACCGAGCCTTCAGTTTGGGATTGCACGCTTAGCAGCCCCAATGAGTTAGCCACCCCCAAAGTTACCCAGCCTGTTTGATAAGCTCCTGCTGCTTGCAAGTTGTTCCTTTTGGCCTTAGATATTAGTTTGGCTACTTCTTCGGCCCGCTCCTCAGGTAAAAAATCAGCCGTATTTTGAAAAAACCTTTCGACCTTTTGTATTGAGTTTGGCTCAGGTAAGGAAACAAAATCTTCTTTGGCTACAGAAGAAGCTGCTATTTGATAGGCTTTTTCTACCGCTTCCTTAATAGTTTTGCTATCCATGCTATTGGCCGAATACACTCCGATTTTTTTATCGACAATAGCTTTAACCAGCAGTTGATTATTAGTCTCCGACATATTCTGGTGGATAGTATTGCCAGCAAACCTAGTTAAATTTGATTGGTAATTAAAAGCCATCACTTCGGTTTGATCTGCTTTAGAATAACTAAGCGCTTCTTCTAATTTGGCGGACAGTAATTTTTCGCTCAAGGCTTAACTCCCACCTTAACATTCATAAACCTGGCCGGTGAGGCCCCGTGGCCAACATGAGCTATCTGGCTAGGCTCGCCTTTACCGCAATTTGGAACGCCCCAAACAATCCATTCTTCTTGACCGCAAATAGCATCAAGGTTATTCCAGAAAACCGGCGTGATGCCATGGTAGTTGCAGTCTCTTAGCATTTTTACTTTTTTGCCGTTCTTGATTAACCAGCCAATTTCAGTAGCAAACTGAAAATTAAGCCGCTTATCATCTATGCTCCAACTCTTGTTGGTATCTAATAAAACTCCTTCTTTGGTGTCAGCAATTAGCTCTTCCAAAGAGTAATCTCCTGGTTTTAAAGAAATGTTTGTCATTCTAACTAATGGCAGGTTCTGCCATCCGTCCGCTCTCATAGTGCCGTTTGAATCTTTGCCTATAACAGGAGCTGTTTCTCTAGAGGTTAAGTAATCTACTAGTATTCCCTCTTTTACCAGGTCGAAGCTTTGTGCTGGTACACCTTCGTCATCATAACCAAAGCTTCCCAGGGCTCCGGGGATAGTAGCATCAGCATAGATATTTACCTTATCTGAGCCATAGCGATACTTACCGAGTTTATCTAAGGTTAAAAAACTGGTTCCGGCATAGCTTGTTTCCATACCTAAAACTCTGTCAAGTTCAGCCGGATGTCCTAAGGATTCATGTATCTGCAGTGCCAGTTGGTTGCCGCTTAATATGATGTCGGTGTCCATGGTTGGACAAACATCCGCAGTTAATAGAGCTTCGGCTTCCTCGGCAATACGCTGGGCATTAGCTTCTAATTCTAACGATTCAATAAACTCGTAACCCCTGGTAGCAAAGTTACCACTGTGAGAATTGGGATAGGAACGGTTTTGCACCATGCCATCTCTTACCGCTATGGCATCTATTCCAGCTCCGCTTTCGATTATCTCCTGATTAATATAGCTACCTTGTGTGCTGGCAAAAGTCTTATTTGTCTTATAAAACCCCATGTGGGCCGTTGATACTTTTATTGCCTTGTTTTTTCTAATAAGCGATTCGGCTTTCTGAAGATGAGCGATTTTGTCTTCTATTGATATTCTAAAGGGATCGGTAATTACCGGAGATATATAGTCGGCTTCGATTTTGGGAGCAGTTGAAAGCTCTATGTCTTTGATTTTTAGCTTAGAACTAGCGGTAGCAATGTCGCAGGCCAGTGTGGCTACACGCTCAATCTCGTTTTCATCCAACTTATTGCTGGAAGCAAAACCCCAGGAGCCGTTGAGAATTACCCTGACCCCAAAACCGCTACTTTTGCCGGCAGTAATATCTTCTACCTGGCCGTTTTTTATCGCCAGCGATTGACTTTGTGAATTGATTATTCTTATATCAGCGTATGTGGCCCCTTTTACTTCGGCAGCATTTAGAGCCGTATCGGTTAGTAGCTTCATTAGGTATTAATTATTACCCATTTATTACCAATTCAACAACACCTGCTTATAATCAATCTTGGATGGATAAGCTATGAAGCGGGATGAATAAAATTACTAGTATGCCTATGACAATGGACAGATAAACCAGAATAGAGCGCTCTTTATCTTTGCTTACAGCTCGTATGCCAAGAAAAAAAGCAGCCATGCTTAATAAGAACGCGATAGGAACAGTTACGTCCCACCAGTGGTCATCAAAAGAAAGCACATTTAACACCAAAACTAAGATAAGAGAAGTAATTATTATGGTCATAAAAACGGCATTTAGTCCTACTGACCATTTTCCAAGCCGGCTTTTCGGTAGCATGGTTATATTGTATCTCATCCCTTATCCCTGTTCACTAAAAAAGACCCATAAGGGGGCTTTTTTAGTGGTAGACCGGATGAGACGTTATTTGAACTCTGCGGTAAACGAGTTGTTGGTATTAAGGCGCTTGGGAAAGCATATAGACTAGAGGTTTAAGAGCTTTTTGATGTTGCCGCCGAGCATTAGCTCCTTTTCGTTTTCTGAAATCTGTAAGTTTTCTATACGTTTTATGTTTGTTTCTAGATTGTTTTTACCATACGGAGTATCGGAACCCAGGATTAACTTATCAGCTCCTAAATAATCTATAGCTTTACTTAGTCGGTAAATAGAAATTAATTTAGGCGGCGAAATATCGAAATATACATTTTCAAATTTTAACCCTGATTGAATATATAACTCTAATCCGACAAGATGGGCAATGATAAACTTGATTTCCGGATTGCGTTTAATGAAATCAATTAAGGCTAACACTTCTTTTTTTGAACATATATGTATAAAGATAGGCAGGTTATATTTGGCAGCAAACCTAGCAACAATTTCAAATGGTTCTGAATTAACTGTAAAAGCATCCCAGCATTGATGGAGTTTAATGCCTCTAAATTTCCAATCACTAAATCGTTTTTCTAATTCTTTTAGATTGTTATATTTAGCAAGGAGTGCCCAAAAGAACTGGATGATTTGATCAGGATATTTTTGTGCTAACGAGAACAGGTATTGATTGCCGGCATCAATGTGCCGTGTAGCTCTAACTGCAGGTATCACATTTTTGATAATAATAACATCTACAATAGATTGAACATCCTTTTTGGGGAACCACTTTCCAAGATCAGGTAAGAAATAAGTCTTTTTACTATCTAATTCACCGGGTACCAGAACAACTTTTTCAACCTTATTATTGTCTAAGATTTTTATAATGTTTTCTGCTACCAGAAATTCACCGCACGCATGAGCATGGCCATCTATAATCATATTTTTACCTTAGAGCAACTAGCTAGGGTTCATTGGATTGCCTACTTAAATAATAGAGTCTGAACAGCATTCTTATTATACAAGTATTTAGGCAGCAGTAAATGGGTTTTTGCTGCTAGATAAGCAAGAGTTCAAATCCTGTTTTGGTGTTGATTTTGGACAATAAAAAAAGCCCCGTACAAAGGGCTTTTTTGAAAGTAGCGGGGACAGGATTTGAACCTGTGACCTTTGGGTTATGAGCCCAACGAGCTACCAGACTGCTCCACCCCGCGTCGCGTTTGCGAATACATTTATACCACATCGCAAGGGTTATACACAACAAAAGCAAGCAGTTTAATTAAGTAGGCATAGAAGAAATAATTCATTATGATAAATGACAATTATAGAGTATAATAGTATTACTATCCATTGAACCACTAAGTTATTTCGTGCCCCTAAAAGCCTCCCGTTATAACCAAAGGACTTTGTATGCCCATCAAGACAAGGCGCAATTTGCTCACAGTACTGCATGTGGGAACAGTAAGCCAACCCATTAGGTCAGATCGTGGTTATGGCCCGATAGAGATGGTCATACATCATATTGATAAAGGACTGCATGCTCTCGGACACAGATCAATAGTTGCTTGCTCTGGAGACTCCAAGGTATCCGGAGAGCACTACGTAACAATTGACCAAAACATCGGTTCATATTGGGGAAAAGACACCCCAAAGCGCCGTAAAAACATGGGCATTCATTTATCCAAGGTGCTAGCAAGAATAAAGATGGGCGACATTGACATCGTCCACGTTCATGAAGCAGGGGCTGTTAAATATATCTACGATACTGCGGCCAGTATGAATATACCAATTGTGATGACACTGCACCTAGAACCGCAAGAAAACATGCGAGAACGGGATTACCAGCGATGTTGCAGTCCTTTATCATCTCCACCTGTTCACAGTGTCT
>QZJE01000008.1 GCA_003599235.1 Actinomycetota bacterium
AAGTTAAGTTTTCTTGCTAAAGCAGCCAGCTTTCTTAACGATTTTTGTTCAACGGTATATATAGTATGAGGAGATATCCCGATTTCCACACGTGTTTTTCTAGTCTTGCTAATAAAATGCTTAAGATTGTTATAAAAGGTATCCAAGTCGAAAGATTCTGACAATGTTATTGCTTCTACAAAACATTTTGCCCGAAGACCGCTTTTGGCTAACTCGGATATCGAAAACCCGGTAGAAGAAATATCGCCAACCGTTGTTACCCCGCTTCTTATTAGCCGCAAAATCCCAGATTGAGTAGAGTTTAATAGCTTTTCTTCAGTTAAGCTCGGCAACTTGCCAACCAAAGCTTTTAACCAATTAGCAAAATCTCCTTTAGGCAGTTTTCCTTTAAAAAGAGACAGTTCTAGATGGGTGTGGGCATTTATTAATCCCGGGAGAATAACAGCTTCTCCAAAATCCTTAAGCTTGGCTCTTGGATGCTTTGAAGTAATTTCTTCAGCGCGGCCAAAATCTGCGATTTTGCCATTTAAGATATAAACGGCACCGTCTTCTATGATTTTGCTGGTTACCGGAACCAGCCATTTTGCTTTTAGTATCATTTTAGGAGTGACTTTTTCCGCTGGTTTGCACACTGGCAACTTGCTTTTTCGTCTAGCAAACTAAGGCTCTTTAGTAAGATGTTGGCAATCGATTGAGACTCGCTAAAGAAAATATCTTTAAACTCATCATAGTCCCATTGTCCAACAATACCTTCGGCATAGTTAACAACCATCTGAAGACTACCATAGCAAGCTCCAATATCTCTGGCTAATGAAGCCTCCGGTCCTAAGCTTTGGCCGACAATATCGCCCCAATTCTTCATCATATTGATTTCGGCTTTGGTTTCAAAACGATTGCCGTCTGTACAAACATATACGCCTTCTTCGAAAACCCTCTCCTTGCCTTCATCTACACAAGAGTTAACTATAGCTTTTTGTATATTTTGGCAAAAAGGCTCTCGCATAATGAGCAAGTGGCTGCCATTAAGAACCAAATTACGCCGGCTGGACAAATCAACAAAATCATGAGGAATAATTAAATCCCGGGTTTTTAAACGTTTAGATAAAGCGCCTACTCCGCCTTCACCCAAAATCGTTTTTACCCCGGCTTGCTGAAGTACCCAAAAAACCTGCATTGAAGCATCGGCCCTGCTAATCCCGTTTCTCCAGCCATGCATCTTGCATGTTAAAATCTTTTTGCCGTTATACTCAAAGAGCCTAAACTGAGGACTTTTGCCGTATGGAGTATCAATTTCTTTTTCATCTAATATCTTAACCTTGGCCTGGCCAACCGGAAAATCTATAGAATGAGTGCTAGAGCCACCGATAATTGCAAAAGATGCATGTAAATCAGAATTTATATTTTTAGCAATATCTTTCTTAACCATCAATCCCTCGCAAGAGATTTTCTCTAATATCTTTCTATCACTTCATACATCGTAGTTCTTTGGGCAGCTTCAAAGCCGGCATCTTTGATAATTCTTACTATCTCTTCTTTGCTTAATTTATAGTTAACACCGGTTGCTGCCACAACATTTTCTTCAATCATCATGCTGCCTAAGTCGTTGGCCCCGAATGTTAGCGCCAGTTGCCCGATTTTTGCCCCTTGAGTTACCCAAGAAGCCTGGATATTAGGTACATTATCCAGATATATCCTAGAAACTGCCAGTGTTTTTAAATAATCAATAGCTGTTGTCTGTTCACCGCCCAGTTCGGTGTGTCCCGACTGGTATGTCCAAGGGATAAAAGCAGTAAAGCCACCTGTTTTATCCTGCAATCCCCTGATTTTTTTCATATGTTCAACTCTGTCAGCATAGCTTTCTACGCTTCCAAACATCATGGTAGCAGTAGACTTCATACCTAATTTATGGGCTTCTTCCATTACTTCAAGCCACAGTTTGGCCGGTATTTTTGAGGGAGCGATTATTTTTCTAACTTCGTCTACTAAAATCTCAGCTCCGCCGCCGGGGATTGAATCTAACCCCGCTTCCTTAAGTGTTTGTAGCGTTTGGCTAAAGCTCATACCGAATTGCTTAGAAAAGTAGACTATCTCAGGTGGAGAAAATGAATGTATTTGGATATCGAACTTCTTTTTTATTTCTTTAAGTATAGTTAGGTAATAGTTAAGGTCTAGTTGTGGATTTAAGCCCCCTTGCAGCATAATCTGTGTGCCGTCTAAAGCTTTAGCTTCACTGATTTTATCGATTACTTCTTCAACGCTTAAAGTGTAGCCTTCGGGATCACCTTCTGGACGGAAAAAAGCACAGAACTTGCACTTGGTAGTACATATATTGGTGTAGTTGATATTTCTGTCGATAACAAAAGTTGCCAGGTTCCCAGGTATTTTTTTTTGGCGAACATAATTGGCAGCTTGGCCTAGCCCGATTAAATCTTTTTGTTCTAGCAATGCAATTGCTTCATCTTCAGTTATCCGTTGGCTTTTATAAACCTTGTTAAGTATTTCCATTAGCAGAAATTAAGAGTGGGTAACTCTTTTAAATATCCCTGGTCAACTGCCTTTTGATAATAACACATTAACCCCTTTTGATACTCTTTATTAAAGTCGAATCTTAAAGCATCAAAATAACTTTTTAATATGTCCTTATCCAACAAATGTCTTTTTGCCCCGTAGTGAGCTACCTCACACAAACACTTTTTAGAATAAGCAATCGAGTGACCAAAGGCTTGGTCTAAAGCCTTGGTGAGTTCCGGATTTTTATCTGCAAACTCATTTCTAACCGCCCAAACAGCAAAGACCATTTTTTCGCCAGTTAGCTCCTTGTACTCCTTGCCCAAATCATACTTATATATTCCTTTAAGCTTATGATAATACAAATCCAGAGCTTCATCTCCTATAACAAGTGCAGCATCAAAATCTTTAAGAGCTCTATCATAGCTATCACTTGATTGTACATAACCCGGTTTTTGGTGGTATTTAAGAGATAAAATCAGCTTAAGTAAAACTTGTGAGGTAGCTGAAGCTGAAGTTAAGCATATTGTCTTCTTATCCAGCATATCAATAGGATACTTACTGACCAAAAGAATGCTTTTTACCTCCCCATCAGAGCTTATAGAGATATCGGAAAGCAGTTTTAGCTTCTTAAAATGACGTCCATACTCAATAGAAGGAATGGGAGCAATGTCTAGTTGGCCTTCCAGGAGCATTTTTGACAATTCTGTAGGCTTGCCGTTAATAAGCTTTATCTTAGGCAAAAACCCCTTGGACTCCAAACCATAGTAAAGCGGCAGACAATTAAGATACTCGATGTGGCCCACCCGGGCTGCCGCCTGCTTAGAAAGTGTTGAGTTCGTTATAGAGAGTGTCTCTTTCAACTGGCGTATACCCTGCGTCCTTAATTAAATGTATTAATTTATTCTTTTCTATATATTCTTCAGTTTCGGCTCCAGCTGAATGAGTAATTTTTTCCTCAACTACCGTGCCGTCAATGTCATCTACTCCAAACTGCAGTGATACCTGGGCTAATTTGGGGCCTATCATAATCCAAAAAGCTTTAATGTGGTCGAAATTATCCAAAACCAGTCTGGCAACTGCCAGGGTTTTAATATCTTCATAGCCGGTGGTACCGCTTAACTGGTCGAGTTCAGTATTCATCGGATGAAAAGCCAAGGGAATGAAGGCCTTAAAGCCACCGGTTTTATCTTGTAAATCCCTAAGTCTCATCATATGGTCAATACGTTCTTCTAGAGTTTCGATGTGGCCATAGAGCATGGTAGCATTAGAGTTAATCCCCAGATTGTGGGCTGCTTCCATTATCTCTAACCAGCGGGCAGCTCCTACTTTTTTCTCCCAAGCAAGGGCTCTTGTACGCTCGGAGAAAATCTCAGCCCCTCCGCCCGGTAGAGAGCCTAGCCCCACATCCTTAAACTCAGCTAAAACTTCATGGATTGATTTATTGGAGATTTGAGCAAAGTAATCTATTTCGACTGCGGTAAAAGCCTGAATGTGGACGCTAGGTAAAGCCTTGTGAAGCTCTCTTATCATATCCAGATAATAAGAATATGGCAGAGTTGGATGACAACCGCCAACGATATGGAGCTCACTGATATTATCCTTGGCTGACTCCAGACCCTTTTCTACAACTTCTTCAATAGACATAACATAAGCATCAGGCTCATTTTCGTCCCTGCTAAAAGCACAAAACTTACAGCGGTTTAAACAGATATTTGTATGGTTGATATGGCGGTTGGTGATAAAGAATACTTTATCGCCGGTTTTTTGTTTTTTTAGTTCGCGGCCATAATATCCCAGAGTGAGTATATCGTTGCTTTTATAAAGTTTTAAGGCCTCTTTCTTGGTAAGACGTCCACCCGAAACAACCTTTTCACCTAATTCGGCGATAACTGATTTTTCCTTGATTAACATAATCATCCTTAATCTGTATGCGTAACTAGTACATTCTAGGCAAAAACAGCACATGCTGCAATAGCAGCAATCCCTCATCCCTAATCCCTTGTCCCTACTCCTTGTATCAGTTATTCTATATACCTGATACAAGGAGTGAGATGGCCTATAAAAATTTGGCAGATTTTGTAAATACACTTGAGAAAGCCGGCGAGTTAATAAGAATAAAAGCTGAGGTTTCAAGCGAGTTAGAAATCACTGAAATTGCTGACCGCATAAGCAAAGAAGTTGGCCCGGCTTTGTTGTTTGAAAACGTTAACGGCTCGGATATGCCACTCTTAATCAATGCCATGGGCAGCTCAAAACGCATGAGTATGGCCTTAGGGATTAATAATCTAAATGAAGTAGCAGATAAGTTTTTAGATCTAATCCCCTCCGGTTTTCCGAGCAGTTTTAAAGATAAAATCAGTTCTGTACTAAAACTAAAACAAGTAGCAGGAGCTAAGCCCAAGGAAGTTAGAGCAGCTGCTTGTCAAGAGATTGTTTTAGAAGGCGATGATATCGACTTAACCAAGCTGCCGGTGCTAAAATGCTGGCCTGATGACGGAGGCAAGTTCATTACCCTGCCTATGGTTATCACTAAAGACCCTAATTCAGGATTGCAAAACATGGGAATGTACCGTATGCAAATATACGATAAAAATACTACCGGAATGCATTGGCATATTCATCATACCGGAGCGCAGCATTACCGGAAGAACCAGAAAAAAGGAGTAAAAACCGAGGTAGCTGTGGCTTTAGGTGGCGATCCGGCCATAATATACTCTGCCACTGCTCCTGTACCGCCTGGATTTGATGAGTTGCTTTTAGCAGGCATGCTCAGAGGCAAACCGGTAGAGGTGGTTAAAGCAAAAACAGTGGATTTGGTGGTCCCTGCTGAATCAGAGATTATCTTAGAAGGCTATGTTGAACCAAATGAAACCCGCCTGGAAGGTCCTTTTGGCGACCATACGGGGTATTATTCCTTAGCCGACCAGTACCCGGTTTTTCATTTAACAGCTATCACTCATCGGAAAAAACCAATCTATCCCACTACAATTGTCGGTCGTCCGCCGATGGAAGACTGCTACATGGCTAAAGCCACAGAAAGGCTGTTTTTACCAGCTGTCAAAGCGGTAATCCCCGAGGTAGTAGATATGAACTTGCCCTTTGAAGGCGTTTTTCATAACTGTGTATTAATCTCAATAGATAAGCAATTTCCTAAACATGCTAAAAAAGTAATGGATGGCATCTGGGGCCTGGGACAGATGATGTTTTCTAAAGCAATCGTTGTTGTAGACAAGCAAGTAGATGTCCAAAATGCTTCCGAAGTCGCCTGGAAAGTTTTTAACAACATTGATCCGGCTAGAGATATATATATCACCGAAGGCCCTCTGGACACTTTGGACCATTCGTCTAACACCCCTTATTATGGCTCTAAAGTAGGGCTAGATGCTACAATTAAGACTAAGGACGAAGGCCATGATAGGCAGTGGCCTGATGATATTGTGATGAGCAAGATCGTAAAAGACCTGGTTACCAAGAGATGGTCTGAGTATGGCTTTAAATAAGCGATTGAAGATTTTTTTAGAAATGATTAAGTTTGAGCACACTATTTTTGCTCTTCCCTTTGCTTACCTGGGAGCTTTTTGGGCAGCAGGCGGCACTCCCACCATAAATCAATTAATTTGGGTCACGGTAGCAATGGTAGGAGCCAGAACTTACGCAATGTCGATTAACCGCCTGGTGGACAACAAGATTGATGCAGAAAACCCTCGCACTAAAAACCGAGCATTACCTTTAAAACTTTTGTCACATAAAGAAGTTTGTTTGTATGCTACTTTATCTATTGTTATTTTTCTTATTGCAGTGTTTCAATTAAGTTACTTAGCCAAGTTGTTATGGCCAATCGTCTTAGCTGTTTTTACTATTTATCCTTTTCTAAAAAGATTTTTCCCATTAGCTAATCTAGGTTTGGGATTGTGCCTGGGGTTGGCTCCGGCATGTGCCTGGGTAGCAGTATCGAACACCATTTCTTGGCCGGTAGTCTTAATATCATTCGGAGTTTTTTGCTGGGCTTCAGGTTTTGATATTATCTACGCTTGCCAGGATGTAGACATTGACCGAAGCCAACACCTTTATTCTATCCCTGCCTGCTATGGGGTTAAGAAAGGGCTAATGATAACTAAGGGCTTGCACGTTATTGCTATTACTTCTTTTGCAGCTGCCGGGTATTTAAGCCATCTAAAATACATTTATTTTATAGGATTAGTAGTAGCAGGCGGATTACTTCTTTATGAAAATCTGATTATTAAACCTAACGACTTAAGCAAATTAGACGAAGCCTTCTTTACGGTAAACAGTTTCTTTAGTGTGATAATTTCGACGTTTGCCCTCATTGCCATCCTCACATGAAAAATTACGTAGTGGCCATTACCGGAGCCAGTGGAACAATATACGGTTTAAGATTAATTGAGGAACTTATTAAGACAAGCTCTACTGTAACAGTACTTATCTCTAAAGCAGCTGAGCTTGTACTTAAAGAAGAAAATGGACTCCAGTTAGATGGTGATGAACAAACAAGGACTACCTTTCTGCAAAATCATTTTAATTCTAAAAATATTTCTTATTATGATAGGGATAACTTGCTGGCTCCAATTGCAAGTGGCAGCTATCCGTTAGAGGCTATGATAGTTATGCCATGTTCCATGGCTACTGTTGGCTCCCTAGCTGCCGGAATATCTAGCAATTTGATAGAGCGGACTGCTGATGTGGCCCTAAAGGAGAACCGCCCTTTAATTATCGTCCCCAGGGAAACGCCTTTTAATCAAATACATATTAAAAACTTACTGACTTTGTCATCAGCTGGTACCTTGGTGGCCCCAGCTATGCCGGCATTCTATAACAAACCTAAAACCATAGAAGATATTGTTGATTTTGTAGTTGGCAAAGTACTGGATTTATTAAAGATCGAACACAACTTATTTAAGAGATGGAATGGTAAATAAAGCCCTTGAAACCATCCGAAAAAATAAACTACTTAGGCCTAAAGAGAAAGTGCTGGTTGCCGTATCAGGCGGGCCGGATTCTATGGCCTTGCTGCACTACTTATACAATCTGGATTACAAATTAAGTCTTCATGTGCTTCACTTAAACCATCTTCTTAGAGACTCTTCCAAAAAAGAAGCATCTTTCGTTAATAAAGAGGTAGCTAAACTTAAACTACCTATCACTATTTTAGAGTATGACGTTAAAAGCTATGCCTTAATGCATAAATTATCTATCCAAGACGCAGCAAGAAAAGTGCGTTATAAGCTCTTAGAGGAAAACGCAATAAAAACCGGCGCTACCAAAATCGCAATTGCCCATAATCGTGACGATCAAATTGAGACTTTTATTATCCGGCTGATAAGAGGAGCCTCTCTTGCTGGCCTAAAATCTATGCCGGTTAAGCGAGGAAAAATTATCCGTCCTTTGTTAGATGTTAGCCGGATTGAAATCGAAAGGTACTTAGAAAAAAACAAAATCAAGTACGTAACTGATCCTACTAATCTTAAAATCGATTACCTGCGCAACAGAATAAGGATAAAACTTGTGCCCGAAATAGAAAAAATTAATCCTGCTTTTAAGGATGTTTTACTTAAAAATATCGTCTTAATTAACGAAGACGAGGTATTGCTAGATAAACTGGCAGATAAAGAATACAGGGGTTGTTCTAAGAAAGCTAAGGATATGGTTAGTCTATCGATTAAACAAGTGGATAAATTACCGCCCTCATTACAACGCCGAGTTATCTTGTATGCCATTAGCAGCATCAATGGAAACCTTGAACAAATTGAGTCGAAGCATATTGAAGATATTAGAGCCAAGCACAAAAACCGTTCGTATAAACAGGAATTGCCTGGCAATCTAGTCGTCTTTAAGGAATACGATTATTTAATACTCAGCAAAAAAGAACATATGGCAATACCTAGCGGCAAACCGATTAAACTAAAAACCAGAGGCAAAACCGTTATTCCATATCTTAATAAGTCAATTAGTTCAAAAACTCAAGCTAGGCAAAAATGCCGGTTTTCTCTTAGTGTTGCTTGCCTAGACAAAAATAAAATTAAGGGACCGTTATTCGTGCGAACCAGAACAAATGGTGACCGTTTCACTCCTTTGGGGATGAATGAGACTAAAAAACTCAAGGATTTTTTTATCAACCAAAAAGTACCGCAAAGAAAAAGAGATTGGGTGCCCATTGTAGAGGACCAAAAAGGAATAGTCTGGATAGCTGGATATCAGATAGACGACCGAGTAAAAATTACTAATAAAACCAAGGAAGTGCTTGTGTTAGAACTGCTTACTTGTTAAATTGAGACTAAAGATGGATAAAAAGCCCGGCAAAGTACTTATTGACAATTCCAGATTGCAGAAAAAAGTCGCTTCCTTAGCTAAAAAGATATCTAAAGATTACCAGGGAAAGGACATATTACTGGTAGGTATTTTAAAAGGAGCAGCTATTTTTTTAGCAGACCTGGTGCGTCACATGGATATGCCCATTGAACTTGATTTTATGGCCATATCAAGTTACGGCTCTAGCACAAAAACCTCAGGTGTTGTAAGAATCCTTAAAGACTTAGACGAAGATATTAAAGGGAAAAATATTCTAATCATAGAAGACATAGTCGATACTGGCCTAACCCTTTCATATCTGATAAAAAACCTCCGCAGCCGGCAACCTAAATCCCTAGAGATATGCTCCCTGCTTCTTAAAAAAAGCAAACAAAAAAAAGACTTAAAGATTAAGTACGTTGGCTTTAAAATACCAGATGTCTTTGTCGTCGGATACGGCCTGGACTACAATCAACAATACCGCTGCTTCTCCCAGATTCATGAGTTAAATTAATAATAGCGCCGAAGGGGTGGCGCGCAAGAGGGCTCCCGTCGCGCGCAGTCGTTTAGCGAGCACGACGGGATACTGAAGCGACAGGACCCCGAGGGACCTACTTGGTTCTTATAGCCGTTACTCCAATAAGCTCGCGTAACTCAGAAATCAACTTACCTTGGGGATTTACCTGGTACTCTTTACCGAACTTAAACTTAGTTAACCCGGAGTCATCTTCTAGCTCTAGCAGTACCGGAGTAGGCCCCGGGTGAGAGGCAAGAATGCTCCTCATGCTAGAGATTGTCTCCTGGTTATAAGCATCAGTGTTAATCTTTATATACAGACAGCGGTTAGCCGGATTAGCGCTTTTAGCATCTATTTCCTCAATTGACATGGCAATTATTTTGACATCGTCTTCCTTTTTATCAATGCGTCCTTTAATGGTAAGTAACTTATCTTCAGCTAAAATAGCTCGCTTGTCTTCATAGATCTTAGGAAAAACAACAACCTCCACCGAGCCGCCTAAGTCCTCCAGCGTTAAAAAAGCCATTAGATCGCCTTTTTTGGTATTTATCTGGCTAATCCTGGAAACTATTCCGGCAACTGTTTTTACCACTCCGTCGTTTTGCTCTTTTAAATACATAAGCGCCAAATCGGAAAAGTTATTTAAAACCCCTTCCATGCCAGCTAGCGGGTGACCGGAAACGTATAAACCAAGCATTTCCTTCTCGTAAGATAAGAGTTGGCGGCTGTCCATTTCTTCTTCGTCGTTTAATGATTGGTTTTGAGCAGCTGATACTGTTTCAACCCCTAAATCAAAGAAGCTTACTTGACCGTTTTTAATATCCTTTTGGCGCTTATTGCCGATATCAACAGCATTTTCATAGACAGACAGCAGTGATTTGCGGCTGTGTCCTTGTGAATCAAAAGCACCAGCTTTAATTAAGCTCTCCATGGCCCTTTTGTTGATAACCGATAAATCGACTTTTTCAGAAAAGTCATAGATATCTTTGTACTGCCCTTTTTCCTGGCGAGATTTAATAATCGTTTCAATAGCGTTTGAACCAACATTTCTAACTGCCGACAAACCAAAGCGAATCTCGTCTTTTACGGCCGTAAAGCCTGAGCCACTTAAATTAACATCCGGGGGCAGCACCTTGATTTTTAAGCGCCGGCATTCATTTACAAAGGCCGCTACTTTGTCTTTATTGTCGCCCACCGAGGTAAGCAAAGCCGCCATGTACTCAACCGGATAGTTAGCTTTTAAATAAGCAGTTTGATATGAAATAGTAGCGTAAGCTGCCGAGTGTGATTTATTGAAACCGTAACCGGCAAAATGTACCACTAAATCAAAGATATGGCCGGCTGTTTTATCATCAATGTCGTTTTCTTTAGCACCCTTTAAGAACTTGTCTTTAATCTTAGCTAATACCTCCGGCTCTTTTTTACTCATAGCTTTGCGTAAGATATCAGCTTCGGACATCGAGAAATTAGCCATAGTGCTGGCTATCTGCATAACTTGCTCCTGGTAGACAATAATGCCGTAAGTCTCTTTTATGATGGGCTCTAGAATGGGATGAAGATAGCTGCTGGGGGCTAGTCCGTGTTTACGGTCGACAAAATCCTTAACCATACCAGAGCCTAGAGGGCCAGGCCTAAATAAAGCCAGCAAAGCGACGATATCCTCAAAATTAGTGGGTTGCAGCTCCCGAAGCAGGTTTCTCATGCCAGAGCTTTCCAGCTGAAAGACACCGATAGTATCGCCATGGCGCAGCAGTTCATAAGTCTTTTTATCACCTTCTGGCAAATCATCGATATCTATTTCTACGCCCTTGTTATTCTTTATAATCTCTACTGCATTATTTACTACCGTTAAGGTTCTAAGGCCTAAGAAATCCATCTTTAACAGCCCAATTTTTTGGATATCTTCCATGGTATACTGAGTGGTAAGCTCAGAGTCACCTTTACGCTGTATGGGAGTATAGTTAGTAAGTTCGTCTTTAGAAATAACCACCCCTGCAGCGTGTATTGAATCCTGCCTGGCCAATCCTTCTAACGACTTGGCGGTATCGATAATTCTTTTAGTTACTTCATCAGTTTCATATTGAGCCGCTAAATCCGGCGTAGCAAGCGCTTTTTCTATGGTAGTGCCCGGCATCTCTGGAATCAGCTTAGCAATTTTGTCAACCTGGCCATAAGGAATATTAAACACCCTGCCTGCATCTCTGGTAGCAGCCCTTGCCGCCATGGTGCCAAAGGTTATTATTTGGGCCACTTTGTCTGAGCCATATTTTTTAGCTACGTAGTCAATTACTTCGTTTCTTCTCTCATAACAAAAATCAATATCTATATCCGGCATACTGATACGCTCCGGGTTTAAAAACCGCTCAAAAAGTAAGCCGTTTTTTAAGGGATCGATATTGGTGATTTTTAGAACATAAGAGACAATACTGCCGGCAGCACTGCCGCGTCCCGGTCCAACGGTAATTTTATTTTCCTTAGCAAACCGCACAAAATCCCAAACGATTAAAAAGTAACCGGCAAAACCGGTTTTTTTGATTACATCCAGCTCATACTTAAGCCGATCTTTAATCTCTTTACCAGCATCAGGATAACGTTCTTTAAGTCCATCGTAGGAGAGCTTTTCCAGGTAAGTTTCCAGGCTAAAGTTTTTAGGCACCTTATAGTGAGGCAATAATATCTTACCTAGCTCTAAGTCAGCATTGCACTTTTCAGCTATGGCTACAGTGTTATCCAAAGCCTCAGGGTACTCTCCTACTACTTGCTCCATCTCAGAGCAGTTCTTTAAATAGAACTCTTGGGTGCCAAACTTGAGGCGTTTAACATCTTCTAAAATAGTGCCGGTTTGGATGCAGAGCATAACGTCTTGGTTAACGCTGTCTTCTTTAAGGACGTAGTGGGTATCATTGGTAGCAACTAATCCCACACCCTGGGCTTTTGCCAGCTTAGCCAGTTTTTTGTTGATATCAACTTGGCCTTCAAGCAGTTGGTTTTGGATTTCGATATAATAATCATCCTTAAAAACCGCTTGGTATTGGTTGATAAGCTTAATTGCTTCTTTTTCCTTTTCTTGCTGTATAAGCTCTATCAGATAGCCTTTTAAGCAACCGCTTAACACCACTAATCCTTCGGCGTGCTGACTTAATATCTCCCAATCTATCCGAGGTTTGTAATAAAAACCTTCTAGGAAACCAGCTGAACTTAATCTCATCAAGTTCTTATAACCTTCGTTGTTTTTAGCCAATAAGGTTAAGTGATTAGGTGAATCTTGCTTGCCTGCCCCCCGGTCAAACCGGCTACCTTGAGCAACATATACTTCGCAGCCGATAATGGGCTTAATACCTTGTTTTATGGCTTCTTCGTAGAACTTGATTGTGCCATACATCACCCCATGGTCAGTTAAGGCCACCGCAGGCATGCCAAGCTCTTTAGCCCTTGCTATAAGGGTTGATAACCTGGAAGCCCCGTCCAAGAGTGAATATTCGGAATGGTTGTGTAAGTGAACAAAAGAGCCGTTAGTCGTTGTTCGTTGTTCGTTGTTTGATTTATGATTGGATGTATTATTTACCATAATTATTGCTCGCTACTTTACTTATATTAATCGATAGGCCCGTATCATTAAAGGGCCAATTTAGCTCTCTCTTGTATCCTGTATCCTGTATCCTGTATCCTTTAACCAATGGAAAAGCTATGGGCTCCTTGGAGAATGAAATATATTATGTCAGAGCAGCCAAAGGGCTGTATTTTTTGCGTAAAGCCTTCTGAAGATACCGATAAAGACAACTATATTTTGCATAGAAGCAAGCATGCCTTTGTTATTATGAACATCTTTCCTTATAACAACGGCCACTTGATGGTTGTGCCTTACCGCCATCTAAGCGATTTTGAGATGCTTAATACCGAAGAGAAAGCAGAGATAATGGACTTAATATCGCTTAGCATCAAAGCCCTAAAAAAAGCCTTTAACCCTGAGGGATTCAACGTAGGAATGAATATCGGACGTATTGCCGGAGCAGGCATTGCCGACCATCTGCATGCCCATGTTGTTCCCCGTTGGGGAGCAGATACCAACTATATGCCGGTTATCGCAGATACCAAAGTACTCTCAGAGGCCCTAGAAGATACATATATCAGGTTAAAAGACCTTTTTAAGGAGCAATAACTTGGATAAGAGACTTAAAGACAGCCATGTAGATTCTTTATTCGAGGCAATACTTACATTGAAAACCAAAAAAGAACTATATCAATTTTTTGAGGACGTATCTACAGTAAAAGAATTAAAAGCCCTAGCCCAGCGCTTTGAAGTGGCTAAAAAGCTAAGCCAGGGCGAAAAATACGAGACAATAGTTCAAGAAACCGGAGCCAGCTCTGCTACCATCAGCCGCGTCAAAAGATATCTTAATTACGGTGCAGATGGATACCGATTGGCGCTTAGCCGGGTAAAGGTCAAAGGTCAAGGGTCAAAGTAAAACGCTTAATCGTCATTGCGAGGCTCGAAGAGCCGTGGCAATCGCAGTCACGAGCCACTAGTCACCAGCCACTACATTAATTAATTTGCCTATTCCCTCAACCTCTACTTCAACTTTACTGTTTGGCTGCATTGGGCCTACCCCTGGAGGAGTGCCGGTTAGTATTACATCTCCCGGCGATAACATCATTACTCTGGAGATAAAACTAACAAGCTGCCGACAATTAAACATCATCTGGCTTGTCTTAGAATGTTGTTTAACTTCATCATCAAGTAGCAGTTTTATGTCCAAGTTGTCGGGATCTAGCTCCGTTTCAATCCAAGGACCTACTGGACAAAAGGTGTCAAAACTTTTAGCCCTGCTCCACTGGCCATCTTTCCTTTGCAAATCCCTGGCGGTTACATCGTTAGCACAGCTATAACCTAATATGAAATCATCTGTATTTTCTACTGAAACATCCTTAGTAGCTTTACCTATCACAATAGCTAGTTCGGCTTCATAATCAACTTCTTTGGATTGCGCCGGATATTTTATCTCCTGGTCGGGGCCTATAACACTGGTTGGAGGCTTTAGGAATAGTATAGGCTCATCCGGCATTTCCATACCAAGCTCTTTTGCGTGGTCTTTATAATTAAGCCCCACCGCCACTACTTTCGATGGACTGCTAGGAGACAATAACTCAACTTCACTTAACCGGTATTCATCTCCCGGGTAGCTTATAACGTCAGATCCAAAAGGATTGCTGGTAGCCTTAACTACCTCCCCCTCAATCACTCCATAGCAGTCTATGCCATTGCGCAGATACCGACATATTTTCATGCTGTTTATTATACCGCCTGCAAGGGGTGGCGCGGAAGAGGGCTTCCGGCGCGCGCAAGTTACCTCTAAGCACGACGGGATACTGTAGCGACAGGACCCCGAGCTTTGGTATCCTAAGATCATGAATTACATTTTAATAGGCTGTTTGTTAGGAATATCAGCTGCCATAACCCCTGGCCCCCTGACAGCCCTAATCATAGCTCAAACTATCAAAGGTAGCCTAAAAAATGGAATAATGGTGGCTTTATCTCCCATTTTCTCTGATTTACTTATTGCACCAGTGATTATGTTAATTCTTGCTAAAATCCCAGAAAAAATAACTAATATTTTGAGTGTTATAGGAGGAATGGTAGTTATATTCTACGGAATTAGCACTATTTACAGGAGGCATATAGAAACTAAGCCTACTTCTACGCAGAGCCTATATAAAGGAATATTGATAAATATCAGCAATCCCCATCCTTATATCTTCTGGTCAGCTATTGCTGGGCCTTTAACTATTAAAGCCTACGAAATAAGCGTAATTTTAAGCATCTCATTTATAGCAGCCTTTTATTTTGTATTCATTGGTCTAGCAATAGGGTTAGTTTATCTGGTGCATAAGGGCAAAGACCTATTCCACAGCAAGTACTACCAATATGCTTTAATAGCCTGCGGAGCTTTTATGATAGCAATAGGTGTTTACTTGATTTTCAGTGGCTTAACCTAGTGGAATACTAACTAATATTTTTGTTCCGTCATTATTGCTGTTAATATCAACAATTCCTTGAAACTTAGCAACTCTGTCAATTATCCCATTAATGCCCAAATGCTCTTGAGGAAGATTACTAATATCTAGGTTATGTATGCCCTTGCCGTTATCTGCTACCTCAAGAACTAAGTTGCCGTTATTTTGTGCCAAATTAACCCGAATCTTCTTTGCCCCTGAGTGCTTGCCGGCATTATTTAAACACTCTTGCAATATACACTCGATATCCCACGCCATGTCATCAAGGTTTAACATATTAGATGCCTTAAAGCTATATTTAACCGCTTGATTGTAGTCTTTTTGATGCTGCTGGCATATTTTCTTCAAGCTACTAGCCAGCTTGCCGTTAGTCTTAATTGTTGCCGTATCCTTATTAACTATTTTCTGTAGATCAACAACGGTTTGACGCAGACCAGAGTCCAACTGTTCAAAAAGCTCCTTATCCTTAGACTGAGCTGCAGCGGCTTCGGATAACTTAGCCATAGCCCCCAAGCGATTGTATATTCTATCATGGGCATCTTGGTTGATTCTCTGGCGCTCTTCAATTACCTTCTCAATAAGCTCTTCCTGGCTCTTAGCGGTTTTTATAGCCATAGTTATTTGAGGAGCAATAATCTCTAATAGCCTTAGATCCCTTGTAGAGTAAGACTCGCCGGATTGTTTAGGCCCAAGAGCCAACACGCCATAACACTTATCATCATCTGGAATATTAACCACAACCTCTAAACCAGCCTCTCTTAGCTTGATGATGTCTTCTTCCCTTTCCAACTCTTCAATTGTCACCGATTTACTATTCTTAGCAAGGCAATAAAGAAATTTGTTTTCATCCTTTGATAATATAAAGAGTCCGTTTTGCGCTTTAAGGATTGCCTTAAGCTCGCCCAGCAGATCATCAGTCAGTTTTGATACAACCACGCCATGGTTAAGCACAGCAGATAATTTACTCAAAGCTTCATTAAAGTCGTAATTAGAGCGAAAGAATAAATTATCGGTAGTCTTTTCTGCAAGTCGCCTAAGCGGCTGAAAGCCAAAGGCAGCTATAAAGCTAGCCAACACAAATACAATGTCTGGATCCACGAACTGCTGGTAATAGACCTTGAGGTAGTATACAAAGAATATAAAAGCGCCCGCCAAAGACCCAAGCATAGTTAAATAAGCCAATGACCTCAAAAGCACTAGCTTAATATCCATCAGGCGGTGTTTTATTACCGCATAAGAGATTAAGCCGACAAATACAATAGCTCCTAAAGCTGTATGGCCAATAAAGAAACGCCGGCCGAAATACGCCGGGATTAAGTTGGTTGAGAAAATGTAGATTATATAAAGCAAAGTTGCTAGAAATACATACTGAACACGAGTGCGTTCCTTGCCTTTTAGCTTTCGAATTTTTTGGTAAAGGATGCCAATTCCCCAAAAAGCAAAGAGAGCATAAACATAGAAAAACAACCTAAAGATGCCTGGATACCTCGGTCTAAAGGTCACTAAGCCAGAGACCACTTTCTCTACAGCCATCCAGTCAAAGAAGGCAGCAAAGGCTGCCAATCCCAAACACGCTATTATCAACAGCTGATATACAAAGGACTTTTTAGTTTCCTTTTCTGGAAAAATCAGGCAGAAATTAAAGAATACAATAACTAAAATAAAGCCAATGGAAAAAGTTAGCCTATTGATAAATATTTGGGTGCTGATCGACAACAAGTCGAGATTGGATAGATAAGTGACAGCCACAAATACAGCCAAGCTTAAATTAAGCATTAAAAAGCTTCTGTTATTAGGGTTGTTCGGATTTCGTTTGTAGGCCAAAAACCCCAATATCGCCGAGGCGAGGATTATTATTAGATGGACGGATGTATAAAGAGGACTCTTAAGTGCAATAGATTTAACCAGTAGCTCCATAGTTGTATTATACGTTACTAAGCAAACAATCGCTTAAATACCCTAATTTTTAGGGTATTTTGGGGATTATTTAACCTTATGGCTAAGGCCGTATTCGACGCTGTCGACGAGAGCTTCCCAGGAAGCTTGGATGATGTTCTCATTAACACCAATGGTACCCCAGGTCTTTTTGCCGTCAGTGCTCTCAATGAGAACGCGAACTACAGCGCCTGTGCCCTTTTTCTCATCGAGCACACGTACTTTATAGTCGGTAAGACCGATAGAAGATAGTTCCGGATACACCCTGCCGATGGCATCCCTTATAGCCAAGTCTAAAGCATTAACCGGGCCGTTACCTTCGGCTGTAGATACTAATCTCTTGCCTTTGCAGTGGATCTTGATAGTAGCCTCTGTCATAACTTGGCCGTCTTCTCTTTTCTCCATTAAAACCCTAAAACTCTCCAACTTAAAGAAAGGCTTGTAGCTGCCAAGAGTCTTTTTCATCAGTATTTCGAAGCTACCATCGGAGGCCTCAAAATGATAGCCTACGTGTTCCAGCTTTTTGATTTTTTTAAGTATTGTTTCAACTTCTTCAGGCTCTTTACTCAAATCCACTCCAAGCTCTTTGGCTTTAAGCACAATAGTACTCTTCCCGGATAACTCAGATAAGAGCACCCTCTGTATATTGCCGACAAGCTCCGGCACTATATGCTGATAAGTATCCGGATTTTTAGCAATAGCGCTTACATGCAAGCCGGCCTTATGAGCAAAAGCACTCCCGCCAACGTAAGGTTGATGAGGATCCGGGTTGATATTTGCTAGCTCAGATACAAAATGAGATACCTCAGTTAAAAGCTTTAACTGGTCTTTTTTTAAACATTTATATTCTTTTTTTATCTGCAGATTAGGAATTATTGAACATAAGTCGGCATTACCGCAACGCTCTCCATATCCGTTGATTGTCCCCTGCACCTGTGTTGCCCCATTTATAACCGCCATTACGGTATTTGCTACCGCACAATTGGAATCATTATGGGCATGCATACCTACAGGGGTGTCGATATTTTCTGTTACTGTCTTAACGATAACCCCAACTTCGTCAGGAAGAGAACCACCGTTAGTATCACAAAGAACAATCCAATCGGCGCCACCATCGGCTGCTGCTTGTATTGTCTGCATGGCATATTTTGGATTGGTTTTATAAGCATCAAAGAAATGCTCGGCATCGTAGTGGACTTCAAGACCCTTGCTTTTTAAAAACTTAACGGATTCCTTAATCATCTTGAGATTTTCGGCCAGGGTAGTCTTTAAGGCTGAAGTTACGTGAATATCCCAACTCTTGCCTACAATGCAAGCCACGGATGCACAGCAATCAATAAGAGCTAATAGATTAGGATCTTTAGCTGCTTTGGTATTTTTACGCCTAGTTGCCCCAAATGCAACTAGCTTAGAGTTTTTGAGTTTGAGTTTAGCTACTTTTTTGAAGTAGTCAGTGTCTTTAGGGTTAGAGCCGGGCATGCCTCCCTCGATGTAGGCCACGCCAAGCCTGTCTAGTTCTTCTGTGACCAGCAGCTTATCAGTAACAGAGAAGGAAACATTTTCCCTCTGTGTTCCATCTCTTAGCGTCGTGTCATATATAAATATATTATTGGCCATTTTATTCCTTTAACGAGATTGCCACGTCGGCCACAGACCTCCTCGCAATGACGGCGAGGACTACACGTGCTCTAACCAGTCGAGGTACTTTTCTTCCTCGCCTTTTACCGCTTTGAAGAAAACCTCTTGGATTTTTTTGGTAACTTTTCCAGGCTCGCCGATTACCCTGTCATCAACTTCCCTAATTGGTACCACTTCAGCTGCAGTGCCGGTAAAAAAAGCTTCGTCAGCAAGATACAGGTCGCTTCTGACCATTTTACCTACTTTTACATGGTATCCAAGGTCTTCAGCTATTTTCATTATCGAAGCCCTGGTGATGCCCTCTAATGCTCCTGAGCAAGTTGGTGGTGTATAGATAACATCATTTCTTATCACAAAAATATTCTCACCGCTACCGTCAGCCACATCACCATGGACATTAAGAAGGATAGCCTCGTCATATCCGGCTGATATTACCTCGATTTTAGCTAGGATAGAGTTTAGATACTGACCGCAAGCCTTGGCCGCCGGCGGAATAGTATTAGCATCATTTCTTCTATATGAGCTGATTTTGGCTCTAACTCCATGCTTTATCCCCTCTTCGCCCAGGTAAGCGCCCCACGGCCAGACAGCGATTACAACATCTACATTAGCTGCCATCGGATTGAGCCCCATTTCGCCGTATCCCCTGAAAGCAATGGGACGAATATAACAACTGTTTATATTATTGGCTTTGATTACTTCTTTGGTTGCTTTAACTAATTCGTCGGTGTTATATGGCAGGTCCATGCGGTAAACTTTAGCTGAGCGCGCAAGTCTTTCGATGTGGTCGGTCAGGCGAAATACTGCCGGGCCTTTGGTAGTCTCATAAGCTCTGATGCCCTCGAATACACCAGACCCATAATGCAAGCCATGGGTTAGTACATGAACTTGGGCTTCGTCCCAATTAACTAATTTTCCGTTTTGCCATATTTTATCTACTTTTGGAATTGTCATGAAATCTCCTTAGCCACCAAATCTCCCATTTCTGAGGTGCTAACTTCAGTTTTTCCTTCCTGCATTATATCAGGAGTCCTATATCCCTGTTCAAGCACTTGCTCGACTGCATTTTCAATAGCTTGTACTTCTTTTTCTAGGTCAAATGAGTATCTAAGCATCATCGCTACCGATAATATAGTAGCCATTGGATTAGCTTTATCCATGCCGGCAATATCGGGAGCTGATCCGTGAATAGGCTCATATAATCCGATGTTTCCCTCTCCTAATGAAGCAGAAGGCAGCATGCCGATAGAACCAGTTAGCATAGAAGCTTCATCACTTAAGATATCGCCAAACATGTTCTCGGTAACAATGATATCAAATTGTCCAGGGTTTCTGATAAGCTGCATAGCACAGTTATCAACCAGCATGTCTTGATATGCAACATCAGCGTATTCTTCCTTTAACAAATGGCCTATCTCCCGCCATAACCTGGAGGTCTCTAAGACGTTGGCTTTATCTACCGAAATTAAGTTATTTCTCCTCTTCATGGCAATGTCAAAAGCTATTCTAAAAATACGAATGATCTCCTCTGAGCTATACTCGCAAGTATCATAAGTCAGAGCATCGCTGCGAGCACTTTTACCGAAATAAATACCACCAGTTAATTCTCTAACAATTATCATATCGATATCACTTACAACCGCAGATTTAAGGGTTGAAGATTCAGTTAGCTGGTTATGAACTTTTACAGGACGCAAGTTAGCAAAAAGCCCAAGTTCTTTTCGCAATCCCAAAAGTCCTTGCTCGGGGCGAGGTTTATTGGAGTCAGTTGTATCCCACTTAGGCCCGCCAACTGCTCCTAGTAATATTGCTTGGCTGCTTTGGCACTTATCAATAGTTTCCTTAGGAAACGGATTACCAGTTTCATCAATAGCTATACCGCCGATTAAACCGTCATCAGCTATAACGCTGTGCCCATATTTTTTAGACACTGCGTCCAGTACTTTTTTGGCCTCTTTAATTATCTCCGGCCCTATACCGTCACCAGCAAGAACTGTAATCTTTAAATCCATTATCCGCTACCCTCTACCCTCTCGCCTCTAATCTCTGTTTTACGTAGTTCATTAGTCCGCCTGCAGATATTATTTGTTCTACAAAAGAAGAAAAAGGAGTTGACTGGTATTCTGTACCGGTAGTTAAATTCTTAATTACGCCCTTGGCCAAATCTACTTCTACTTCATCGCCATCACTGATATTTTGAGCCGCTTCCCTTGACTCCAGCAAAGGCAGACCTATATTGATAGCATTACGATAAAATATTCTAGCAAAAGTACTAGCAATTACGCAGCTTACACCTGCTGCTTTTATGCATACCGGGGCATGCTCTCTTGAAGAGCCACAGCCGAAGTTCTCACCGGCTACCATAACATCGTCTTTGCTTACTTTTTTGACAAAATCAGCATCGACATCTTCCATGCAATGCGAAGCCAGCTCAGCTGCATCGATAGTATTTAGATACCTAGCCGGAATAATTTCATCTGTATTTATGTTATCGCCGTATTTATGAACTTTACCTTTAAATATCAATTGACTCGTCCTCTTCAATCTTAGTCATTATTCGCTTCATAAACTTCTTTAGGGATTGAACGCAATACTGCTCGGTCCTTGAGCAAATATCACTAATATAGAGACGGTGGCCCTTATAAGTAACAACCACCGGAATTAAATCCCAGTAATGTGGATAATCAGTTTCAAACTCCACCCAGATGGTAACTGTAGGGCCATGCTCTCCCCTAGCTTGATAATCGGTTTCAAGGAAACGCGTTTTAAACTCAAAACCCCTCATGAGACCGAGTGATTCTTCGACTTTTCTCTTTATGGCTAGTTTAGCTAGTTTTTCAAAGGAATAAACTTTGTTTTTCATATTACATCCTCTGGGCTGATGATCTTTCCGGTAATAGCACTGGCGGCTGCCACTGCCGGGTTGCTTAAGTAAACTTCGCTTTTTATGTCACCCATGCGCCCTACAAAATTCCGGTTGGTAGTTGCTACTGCCCTCTCCCCGGCTGCTAGAACCCCCATGTAGCCTCCTAAACAAGGCCCGCAAGTAGGAGTTGAAATAGCCGCTTGCGCATCTAGAAATATCTCAAATAATCCTTCATCTATGGCTTGCTGATATATAGCTTGGGTTGCCGGAATTATTATACAGCGAATATCCGGATTTACCTTATGGCCTTTTAATATCTCAGCAGCTATACGTAAATCTTCAATCCTGCCGTTAGTACAAGATCCGATAACTACTTGATCAATCTTAATACCACCCGCCTCACCTACAGGTTTAGCATTAGATGGCAAGTGCGGAAAGGCCACTTGCAGTTCAATATCAGAAGCAGCGATGTCATATACTTTCTCATATACTGCATTGCTATCACTAGCATATACTTCGTAAGAATGTTTAGCCCGCTCATCAACATATTTCTTGGTTGTCTCATCTGGGGCAATGATGCCGTTTTTAGCTCCGGCCTCAATAGCCATGTTGCAGATGCTAAAGCGGCTATCCATCGACAGTGATTGGGTAGCGCTACCAGTAAACTCCATGGCTTTATATAGAGCACCATCAACACCGATTTGACCGATAATATATAAAATAATGTCTTTGCCGCTAACCCATTTATTTAGCTCTCCTTCGATATTAAACTTCAAAGTCTGAGGCACTTTTAGCCAAGTCTCACCTAGCGCCATAGCAGCAGCAATGTCAGTTGAGCCCATACCGGTAGAAAATGCCCCCAGCGCACCATAAGTACAGGTGTGAGAGTCAGCTCCGATTACTAAATCTCCCGGTAAAACCAAGCCTTTCTCCGGCAACAATGCATGTTCAATCCCCATACGGCCGACTTCAAAATAGTTAGTGATGTCTTGGATTTTGGCAAACTCCCGCATCATTTTGCACTGAGCCGCTGATTTTACGTCCTTATTGGGGGCAAAATGATCGGGCACTAAAGCAATCTTGTCTTTATCAAAGACTTTATCTATGCCAGCCTTTTTTAGCTCCTCTATAGCTAGAGGCGCAGTTATGTCGTTAGCTAGAACTAAGTCAACTTTGACATTGACCAATTCCCCCGCTTTGACCCG
>QZJE01000005.1 GCA_003599235.1 Actinomycetota bacterium
AAGCATTTTTATCCCTAGGTGGTACATGCCACCATTCTGACTTATTTATTTTTTCGATAAGTGTTTGCTTTAGCATCAGTTTTAGCCCTGCAGCCTTTTCTTGGCTAACTCCAAATACTCTTTTGATTGGTCTATGCCAATGCATTTGCGGCCGAGTTTTTTTGCAGCTACAGCAGTTGTTCCAGAACCAACAAAGGGATCTAGTATTTGGCTCCCTGGCTCGCTAGATGCCCTGATGATACGGTCTAGAAGTTTTAGCGGTTTTTGAGTTGGGTGTTTACCGAATGTTTTTTCATACGGTTTAGGAGTTGGAATTGTCCAAACCGAGCGCATCTGTTTACCATCATTTTCTAGTTTCATTTGCTGATAGTCATAATAATGCCTGGAATTTTTATTCTTGGCTGCCCAAATAATCGATTCGTGGCTATGAGTAAAATACCGGCAAGAAAGATTAGGAGCAGCATTTGGTTTAAACCAACTAATCTCGTTGAGTATCTTAAAACCTAACTCTTGCATAGCAAAACCGACTCTATATATTACATGGTGTGTTCCGCTAACCCAGATAGTTCCATTTGGTGTAAGCAACCTCTGACATTCTTTAAGCCACTGCTTGTGAAACTTAAAATCGGCATCATGGCCATTAGATTTATCCCAGTCCCCTTTATTAACAGAAACCATACGTCCGGCATGACAAGTAATCCCACCGTTTGAAAGATTGTATGGGGGATCGGCAAAAATTAAATCAATCGAAGAAGCCTTAAGAAGAGGCATTTCTTTTAAGCAATTACCTATGATCAACTGGATTCCTTTATTCTGATAAAAGTGCTTTAAAGAGGGCTTTTTCTGTAAACTTTGCTTGACTGTTGTTTTCATAGTAATTGCTTCGAATAAGTTTTCTTGCTTAGATAATACACCACTCGTCATGACGATACCAACCTTTCTTTTTACTCATCGATTGGTATATTACCAAACATATGTTCGATTGTCAATAACATTTTTCTTTGTAACCAATACTAAGTTGGGTGTGTCTTTTAAAAGTATTCGCAGGACTAACTACCCTTAAACCCTTTTACTTCTTATCAGTAATTTAGATAGTAAAGCCTTTGAGGCGCGTTGCGAGCAACATGAGCTGAAGATTCACTGAACAGCGGCGGCAAATTGGTTGATTTAACCAATTTTAAGTTCCAATTTCGCCCTGTGAAGTGAAGCGAAAGCCATAGTTGCAAGCCAGTGCCGATAAGGCTTTACTTATCTAAACTATCGTCACTTCTTCTTCAACCCTGTCCTGAGGATAAATGGGTTGGTTTATTAGCTCCAGGAGTTCGTCGGGTGAGGCTGATAGAATGTAGTCTTTGAAATCGGCGAATTGTTCTTTTTCGTGCATCCCTTCCTCAAAAGCAATACTTTCATTTAAATCTACTTTCTTGCTATTTAGCAGAGTGATTTCCCGCTGACCAAAGCCGCCTTGCATCTGTATTAAACCAAGTTCGCTAAATATTTTTAGCCCTGCTGAGATAGCGTTTTTGCTAAGTTTTACCGATCCAAAGTCCTCCTCTACCTCTTTTAACAGCTCTTCATTAGTCATGATAATCGTATCAGTGCTTTTAGTAAGCCTTTGCAGAACACGGTAAATCTTTGTTAAGTTCTTCCTGCTAGGGCAAGCAGATTCCAATATAAATTCGTTAATAGAAGCATCCCGCCTGCCAAACATCAGGTGAATAATAGCCTCATTGCCGTCTCTTCCGGCCCTGCCACTCTGCTGGTTATACTCAATAAAATTAAAGGGCAAGTGATACAGAACAACGTTTTTAATGTCGGGAATATTTACCCCTTCCCCAAAAGCAGAAGTAGCCACCACCACTTTAAAATCACCAGCAAAAAATCCCTTCTGAACTGCCAGTCTTAGCTCGGGGCCCATTCCGGCATTAAAATAAACAACTTGCTTATCTAAACCAGGCACTTTGTGCAATTTAGCAGCTAATTCTACACTTTCTTTGCGGCTGTTAACATAAATTACCGTTTTTTCTAAAGAACTCACCAAGCTTCTTAAATAGCTTTCTTTATCGTTTAACCCTCTTTTATCTGTAACTTTTAAGTTTTCTCTTACTGTTGGATCAATAATTACCTTATTAATAGAAAGGGAATTGCAAATTACATCGGCTACTTTATCAGAGGCGGTAGCCGTAGCAGCAAAAACTAAGGGGTTACCAAGATCTGGTAATAACTTATCAATCTGACGATAAATAGGACGATGGGTCCTTGAAGAAGTACACACATGATGGGCCTCATCGACTACCAGAAATCCAATCTTATCTTTATGTTGTTGAAAATGCATTTTGTTGTGAAATAAAAACTCAGGCGTGGTTAATATAACGTTTACCTGCCCTCCTTCAATTGCACTAAATATTTCTTTTCTTTGACCGGCGTCAACCTCACCTGTAAGCTTGGCTACATTTAAACCGGCTTTCTCCATCATCTCCTGTAAATATAAGTATTGGTCGGTAATTAGGGAGCGCAACGGATAAAGCATGATAGTTAATTTCTTGTGCTCTATAGCTTGAAGGCAAGAAAAAATGTGGAAGATAGCAGATTTGCCACGACCTGTACCCATAATAGTTAAGCAATTTTGTCCTTTTTTTAGTGCTTCTAAAGATTCAATCTGCTTATCCCTTAGAGGAATATCTCCTAATAACAACCTTTTGATTTCGTCAAATAATTTCTGGCCTTTATATGCATGAAGGCTACTAGATTGCTTTTCTTTCTTTGTAACAATTTTTTTAACTTTTTCTTTATACATAAAAATATTGACGCCATAGTTTTTGTCTTGGCCACCGGTTACCTCACTTACTTGTCCTAAATATTTTTGTCCCTCGTCTATGTGAGAAGCTAGTTTTTTGGCCAAGCGGGCATTTAAGAACCCAAGATTATCCCCATCAACTGTGTCAATTCTTATCGCATTGGTGTCATGCTTATTAAACTTCTCCCTTATAACCTGCAATTTTGTGCCTGATTCTACATTAGCAATAACTTCTTGCCTTCCATCAAAAGTAACACCAGCTACTTTGGTATAAAAACTATCAACCTCTACTATATGTTTATAGTCATCGTCATCTATTATTTCTTCTGCGGTTGCAAAAAGATGGTTTATGAGCTCATCCTTGTTTTGATAATTAGGTGAGCGAAACTTAATGTCTGTAACACGTGCCTGAAGATTTACAGTCCCCTGATACAAGTTTTGCTCTAAGGCAAAAGCGATATTAGCAGGCCTAGTTTCAGTAGCAATTTCTTGAGCTTGAGCACTATTAAAAATAATTGCTGAAATATTTTTTTGATCCTGGCACATATTAAACTTAACATGCTTCTTATCTTGCCCAAGTAAGGATTGTTCTTTTAAATATACGTTTTCCACACATAAAACTGGGCTGGGATTACCCATACCGCATGGAGCCAAACTCTTAATCTCGTCAGCTAAAGACATTGTTAAATCACTGAAGTTAACCTTGCAATCAACTCGAACCTTGGGCTTTAAATCATCTTCTCTTAATTCTTTAGCAGCTAGCTCATTTAACTGCCTTCGAAAATCAGCGATGTTTGCTTCATCTAAATCAACCCCGGCAGCAGCGGCATGTCCGCCAAACCTATTAAGCAAGTCTTTAGATTTAGTTAATGCACTGTGAAGATTAAAAGCCGGGATACTGCGTCCGCTTCCCTTGGCTTTTCCATCCTTTAGGCAGCACAAAATAGTGGGCCGAAAATAATTCTCAACCACCCGGCTGGCAACAATGCCTTTTACTCCATCATGATAGTTAGGCGATGCCAGCACTATTACCTTCTCTTTGTCTAAATCAACTTCTGCCTCTACTTGAGCTAGTACTTCCTCTAACATCTGCTGCTCTATCTTCTGCCTGTCTCTATTAATCTTGTCTAAATCAGCAGCTATCTCATCAGCCTTAGCTTGGTCATCGCATAAAAGTAATCCTGCCGATTTAAGAGCACTTTCCATCCGACCCCCGGCATTTAGCCTGGGAGCAATAGCAAAGCCGATTTGACCGCTGCTTATCTCTTGCTGATTTACTCCAGCGGCTTTAATGAGAGCAGAAAGCCCTAGCCGAGCCGAGTCCCTTATAACCTCGATACCTTTTGATACCAGAGCCCTGTTTTCTTCTACCAGGCTGACAATATCGGCAACCGAGCCTAAACAAACTAAGTCCAGATAACTAACTAACTCATCTGAAGTTAAGGCTTTAGCTACTTGATAAGCAACTCCCACCCCGGCTAGTTCTTTAAAACGGTAGCTACTATCAACTCTTTTAGGATTAACTACCAAAGTATCGGGCAACTCTTTAGGCGGCAGATGATGGTCAGTAATAATTACTTCTAAACCTATCTTTTTTGCGTATTCAATCTCTGCTTTGTTGGACACTCCGCAGTCAACAGTAATTACCAAGCTAGTGCCGTTATCTTTTAGTCTTTTTAATGCCGTCTTGTTTAGTGAGTAGCCTTCCTTAAAGCGGCAAGGAATATAATAATCAACCTGGCCACCTTGCTCTTTTATCACCTGAGTTAACAAAACCGTAGAGGTGATGCCATCGACGTCGTAGTCGCCATAGATGCAAATCTTCTCTTTGTTCTTTATAGCTTTTTGTATTCTTTTAACAACCCCTGCCATGTCAGCCAGATTAAAGGGATCGTCTAGTAATTTTAATTCGGGACTAAAAAAACGTTTCGCTTTTTCTAAGGTATCTATTTCCCGATTAATAAGTATTTGGGCAGTTATAGGGGATAATTTAACATCCTTGGCAAACATTGCTGCTTTTTTGCTAGGTTTGGCAATATTCCAAATTTTATCCAAATGCGTTTAAACTCCTAATTTAGTGGGATCCTGTTCCTGAAACCATTACTTTGATGGTTTTTAGCATGATTTTTAAATCAAGCAGATATGAGCGGTGATACAGGTAAAACAAGTCGAACTTGAGTTTATGCTGAGCATCCGTTGCATAAGAGCCGCTTATCTGAGCTAGTCCGGTTGCCCCGGGTTGCATTTTAAAACGGCTAGCGTAGCCTGGGATAGAATCAATGTATTTTGATACAAACTCAGGACGCTCAGGCCTAGGACCTACAAAACTCATCTGCCCAGAAAAGATATTTAGCATTTGAGGAAGTTCATCTAAACGGTATTTTCTTAAAAACTTGCCCACTTTTGTTACCCGGCTATCGTTTTTTTCAGCCAATACAGGACCGGTTACTTTTTCCGCCTCATTATGCATCGTTCTTAACTTAACAAGGGTGAAAACTTTGTTATCTAATCCAACCCGCAATTGTTTATAAAAAACAGGGCCTTTTGAAGTTAGCTTTATAGCGATACTAGCTGGCAAAATTATTAAAGGCCCGCTTATTATCAGTAAGGCAGAAGAAAGAGCTACATCAGTTAGTCTTTTTAAAAAACGGTATGAGCTTTTAACATTATTCCTGGTTAACTCAAGCAAAGGAATATCGGTCAAGGTATTGTAATCAATCCTTCCAACTAGAATCTCATAAAGATCGGGCACTACTTCTATCCTTAAATTAGCTAATCCCAGCTGAGCTAACTCCTCTAGGGTAGCTGTCTTTATAGAGTCAGTGATAATAATCCTGGTAACCTTTTCTTCCTCTACAATCTTTGATATATCTTTGGCTTCAGTTACCTGACCGACAAGCCTGTAATTACTTAGGTTGTGCTCTTTGAGATTCTTGATAATATCCTTAGCAATACTAGATTGGCCTACTATTAGAATCCTCTCAGTGGGCCATTTTATGTTTATGCCTTTAAGGCTTATTAATCTCCAGCCATATGTAGCTGCTACCCCAAAAATCCAACCTATTAAAAAAACTGTCCTAGGAAAACTAAAAGCGCGGTAGAACCAAATAAAAACCCCTAAGAAGAGCCAGCTAATACTAATGCTTTTAAAAACCGGTCCAAAGAGACCGCTTGCTACCATTTCTTCTAAGCTGTAAGCACTAGAAATATATGCTGCCAACAAATATATAAGTGAAATATATAGAGCTATTTTGCTGTAAGCATCGAAATTAAAAGCCGGAGGTTTTGATAAAAATCGAATGTAAAAAGCAGCAATAATGGCACAATTTACAGCCGCGATATCATATATCACTGATAAGACAACCCATATCTTTTTTGACACAACACTCCTTTGGAATACTTACTAAGCCTTAAGCTGTATGCTTTAAGCCTTAAGAAAAACTAATCTTACTGCTTATAGCTTACGGCTTACAGCTGACTAATCCCTGTCTTACTTTTTCCAAAACTTTCTCAACCGTAATAAGCTTCATGCAATCACCAGTTGTGCAATTCGATACTTTTCCCAGATACTGTTTAGTACAAGGGCTGCAATCCATCTCTTCATAAACTGCTAAATCCAAGAAGCCGTAAGGGCCCCATTTTGATGGGATATTAGGCCCAAATAAGCCAACAGTCTTTGTCCCCATAGCCGAGGCTATATGCATCGGCCCGGTATCTACACTAATAAAAAGATTACACCTTCGACAAAGCTCTGCAAACTGTTTTAAGCTAAGCTCTGTTACGCAGACAGGTCGCCATAATCCCGATTGGCGTCTGTCCCCACCATCTGACCATTCAGACATTATCTCTTGAATTACTGCCTTGTCTTGTTTAGTCCCGGTAATTATTACTTTAGCACCATATCCTTTAATTAAATCATCAATTATCTCAGCAAATCTATCAGGGTACCATCTTCTAGACTTTGCCGAATTACTTGTTCCAGGATGAACTCCAACTAATAAATCGCCTTTTTGAATGCCAGATGAGAATAGTAACGCATCTACAAATAAGCTATCTTCGTCAGTTGTAGCCAACGGCACTAGGACTAATTCTTTTTTTGCAACTCCAAATACCAAAGCAGCCTGAAAAAAAGCTTCCAATTCGTGACTTTCAACTAGGTATGGATATTTGATATTAAACAATTTCTTACGAGGCTGGCCTTCAATGCTAAACCCTGCCATTGTTTTAATACCAGCCAACCTTGCAATAATGGCGGTGAAATTATAGTAATGCTCGAAATCGACAGACACATCAAACCGCTTGGATTTAATTATATCTATCTGCTTTTTTAAGCCTTTTAAGCCCTTATCTTTGCCTAAAATATCATAATAAATAATTTCATCTATAAAAGTTAAATCTTCAACTACCTCCCTTACTCTAGGAGTTGTAAATAAGGTGATTTTAGCTCCTTTGAAATGCTCTTTTAGAGCCTTTATAGTCGGCAAAAGTAAAACTAAATCTCCGATAGCAACCGTTTTAATAATTAATATATTCTTATAGTTAGTACTTACCGGAAGATCTTTAGCTTTGGGAAACAATGCCAATATAAGGCGGCCGATTATTTTGTCTACTTTTTTAAGCATATGAGTCCTATCCACCTAAGAGCTCCATTGCTTTAGCAAAAACTTCTTGAACGCTTAAATCTTTTAAGCACTGCTGATTATATTGACATTCATTATAGCGTCCTTGAACTATACTCTGTGGGGTATAGCAAGGGCTACAGTGGCTTTGTTTGAAAAGATAGGCGTTTCTTGGCCCTATTGGAGATAGTATCCTGGGATCAGTAGGTCCGTATAAGCCCAGAGTGGCAGTACCTACAGCAGCCGCAATATATAGTGGCGCAGAATCTGCTCCGATAAACAAGCAACTGTTTTTAATAATTGCTGCCGACTCTGCTAAGTTGGTTTTTCCGGCTAGATTAATAGCTTTAGTTTTCTTAGATATTTCATCACTTAAAAGCTTATCTTCTTTACCGCCAACTAAAACTACACCAAAACCTTTCTTAATAAGCATAGCTGCAAGCTCACAAAAATATTCTATTGGCCATCTTTTAAGCAGCATCTTAAGCCCCGGATTCTGGCCTCCGCCGGCAGATAGACAAACCACCCTATCTTTTCCGCTAAGAAATCTTTTCTTTACCTGCTCTTCTATGTGTTTATTAACATTAAAAACCATTTTCTTGCTAACAATTTCAACGCCGATTGCTCTTAGTAAATCTAAATTTCTATCTACTTCAGGCTTGCTTGAATCATATATAACATTTACATCTAGATTTTTAGATTTTCCAAAACCCACTTTTAGAGGGATTTTAGCCATTTTAGCTAACTTGGACGCTAAGCTGGAGCGATTAGCAATTATTGCCAGATCGTACTTTTTATCTCTTAGCTTCTTTACCAACTTAGGTATCTCTAAATAGCCTTTTATTTTAGATTGAGCAAGCCAGGGACGGTCATAATATATTGCCTTGCCGACAGAAGGGATATTGTCTACTACTTCTTTTGTCCAGCTATCGGCCAACCAGTCAATACTGGCATTAGGAAAACTTTTTTTTAGATTAGAAGCAATTGCAGAAGCAAATAAAATATCCCCCATAGCTGCTAATTTGATGATAAGTATTTTTTTAATATCAGAAGAATTGATTTTCACTTCGTTATTGCCCTGTAAGCTGTCTTTACAATTGTATCAAGATCACTATACTCAGGAGCCCATTTCAATATTTTTTGGGCTTTAAGAACACTAGCCACCATTTCTTTAGGATCGCCCGGCCGCCTGCTGGTTTCTTCTACCTTAAAATCTTGCCCGCTAATTTTCTTAACTGCCTCTATAACCTCTCTATTGGTAAATCCCAGGCCTGCTCCTAGATTAATAGTATCTGATTTTTTGCCAGACAAAAGATAATTAAGAGCTAAAACGTGTGCTTTTGCTAAGTCGTCCACGTGGACATAGTCGCGAATACAGGTACCGTCTTTTGTTTGATAGTCGGCTCCATATAGATACAACTTATCTTGCAAGCCTGCCGCCACCCTGATAGCAGTGCTTATAAGATCGGGTTTAGCTAACTGGCCTATCCTCAGCTTTCCTTCAATGTCAGTGCCCCCAGCGTTAAAATAACGCAATGATACAAAAGATAAGCCTTTGGCGGCATATATCTCCATCATTTGCTCAAATAAAAGCTTACTTAATCCATAGGGGTTAATCGGTAAAACAGGTGCCTCTTCACTAACAGGAATCTTTTTAGCGACTCCATATACTGCGGCAGAAGATGAAAAAATAATTTTGGTAACACCTTCAGTAAGCATAGTTTCTAACAAGCCAATCCCATCAAAGCAGTTTGTTTTTAGATATAGTTGAGGTTGCTCAACTGATTTAGCCGCATCAATTAAACCGGCAAAATGAAGAACTGCCTTAGGTTTTTCTTCTGCTAAAGTCTTTTTAAGAAGATCTTTATCAGCAATATCGCCTACGATTAACTTGCAATTCTGGGCCGCGCTTTTAGTGCCAGTTGATAAATTATCGTAGACTAAGGGCTCATAGCTTGCTTTAAGTAAATGCTTGATAGTGTGGCTGCCGATATATCCAGCCCCACCAGTAACTAGTACTTTCATGTGTATAGAATACACTATCCTCTAGTCTCTAGTCTCTAGTCTCTAGTCTCTAGATTACTGAAACTTAGCGCTGAATTGAAGGAAGGTGTTTGAATAGTTAACTGCAGTTGTATTTTTAAGGCTAAATACAGCAATATTAGAAGCCGGAATCCTGCGCGTATCGGTTAAAACCAGAGCCCCATTAGCGTAAACATTAGTGTCGAGACTAAAAGTCCCTTGGTTAGGATTAGCAATCACTATTGAGTCTGCTTGAGGATTAAATAAATCCAGATAATATTTATAATTTAGGTACCTGGAGCTTACCCCGGAATAAAATGCACCTGTTACAGTTAATCTTTCTAGAAGCAGCGGATAATTAGATGTAATAACCATAAATCCCTGGCTTATCTTAGTTTTTGCTAAGTTAAGTTTAATTAAATCCCTAGCTATTACTTTGCTTTTCTTTAGGTAGGCTAATTTTCCAGCATTATATATATAGACTGTAAATCTATTGGTTTTACTGGAAAGGTTGGATAAATAGTAGGTATCCGTTAAAGGCTCAACATAATTAAAGGAGTTCTTATTTCTAACATGTTTATGAGGAACAGCTGAAACTGTTTTGGTGTTGGGCATCCTTTTAGTCATCAAGATTCCCTGCCTTGAGCTCTGCGACTTAACATAGCAATTTCTTATCTTCTTAGCCCATTTTGTTTTAGACAGATTAAAACGCCATCTTCCTTTAGGATTAATTACTCTTCTAAACTTTCTAATTACCTTGCCGTCATTGATTAATGACAGCGTTACCGTGTTCTTAGCAGATGACATGTTATTAACATAAATCGAATCATAGGGTGGTCTAAAGTAAGCAATATAGGAGCATGTAGATACAAAAAATGATGGTTGGCTCATTTGCACAGTAGTATCAGGATTTTGCTTGGAAGCCAATAAGGGGTTTTGTGAAGAAAGACTAAGGTAGCCAGTGCCAAAACTTAAGCCTTGATAAGCTTGATTTTGAAATGGGTTTAGGGCAAGGGTAACATTAGGATTAGAATTAATATAGGAGCTAATATTAGCCACAGTATTGCTCGCATTTCTAACATTTAGCAAATCATCACTAGAGAAATAATCAAAGTATGTTGTAGGTGTTGCAAAATAATATGGAACTGCCTGGGTAAGGCTTTTGTTGCTTAATCTCTTGCTTACAAAAAAATTAGGATAAACATTTGCTAAATTATGCCTTCTTCTAGCAACGTAATCGCTAGAAATATACTTTGCCCCATAAACTATTCCATATGCTTTACCCTTAGCTTCGTATACAACGTAGCTACCGTTTTTATACTTGTGGCTAAAGATAACGACGTGCCCGTTTCCATGACCGTCATCTTTTACTAAAATATCGCCTTTTTGCAGCTCAGAAAGATTGATGGGATACCAGTGATAACTCCTATATTTAAAGCTAAAGGTGGTATAAGGATGGCCGGCACTTTGTTTGTAAGCATAGGCCCGAGGAACCTGCCAAGCTTTTAAGACATAACCTGAGCAATCAGCTCCGCCCCACTTGCGGTTAGCAGGGTCCCATTTATCTCCGCCCCAAATATAAGGACTGCCTACCCCTGTCTTAGCATAAGCAATTATTTGCTCACGGCTTATCGTAGAACAAGTATCAGCATAGGTTGCTATAGGAAAAGAAAAGTAAATTGTTAGTATAAAAGTAAAAAGTATTAAGTTTATGAAGGACTTCAGTCCGATTTTTTCTGTAGTGTACATATTTTAGGCATTGCTTTAAATGAATATTGCTTTCGTTATTATTAACTGGCCTACATTAGTATAATTACATTAAGCTGCAAATACAATACTACTGCTAGCCACCGGTTACTGCTTTAAGAGCAAACATTAGCTCTCCCTTAACTGCAACATCTGAGCCGAGATAAGCCGTAGCTTGACCCATGCCGATAACTCCCTTGGCTTTTGTAATTTCTACTTCCAAGCGAAGCTCATCACCCGGTTTTACTTCCCTTTTAAAGCGAACTCCGTTAATACCGGCAAAGAAAGCAATTTTACCTTTATTTTCTTCCTTTGAAAGCATCGCTACCGCTCCTACCTGGGCTAAGGATTCAACGATTAAAACTCCGGGAGTTACCGGATAATCGGGGAAATGACCTTTGAAAAAAAACTTATCAGGGGTTAGCTTCCAATATCCAACAGCTCTTATTCCTGGTTCAAAGTCCTCAATTCGGTCGATTAGTAAAAATGGTTCGCGGTGCGGAATAACCTCTTTGATTTGCTCCTGATTCAACATATATCTCCCTTCAACCCTCATCCTTCACCTTTCAACTCTTATGTCTGCTCCCAACGATTGAAGCTTGCTAGAAATATCCTCATATCCTCTCTCTACATGAAAAGCATCTTCTACTACTGTCTCGCCTTTGGCTAATAGTCCGGCAATTATTAGGGCTGCTCCTCCTCGCAAATCTGGTGCTTTTACCTTTGTCCCGATAAGATTGGGTACTCCTTTGATAACCGCATGGTGATTTTGAGTAGAAACACTCGCCCCCATTTTGTTTAATTCCGAAGCTAAAATAAAACGATTCTCAAAAACATTTTCGGTAACTATACTAGAACCCTTAGCCACGGCTAAAGACGCAACTAAAGGCCCTTGCAAATCCGTTGGGAATCCTGGATATGGCAGTGTTACAAGATCAATTGCCCTAAGGCAACCGTTAGAGCGTGCTCTAATCCCTTTAGCATTTGCCGTGATATCTAAGCCTGCTTCTTTAAGATAATGGATTACCATTGTTAGCAATGAAGCGTCAGCGCTCTTAATAAGGATATCCCCTTTGGTGCAAGCAGCAGCTGCCAAATATGTGCCAGCTTCAATACGATCTTGAATAACTCTATATCGACAACCCTTAAGTTGTTTAACCCCTTCTATTTTTATTGTATCAGTTCCGATCCCCGTTATATCGGCTCCGCAGTTAGACAAAAAATTAGCTAAATCGGCAATTTCAGGCTCTCTGGCAGCGTTTTCAATAATAGTAGTTCCTTTAGCTAGCACTGCCGCCATTAAAAGATTCTCAGTTGCTCCTACGGATGGAAAATCAAGCTCAATTTTTTTTCCTGTTAATCTCTTAACTTGAGCACTGATAAATCCGTGAGATACCTCGATTTTTGCCCCTAATTCTTCTAAACCTCTGATATGGATATCAATTTTACGCAAACCTATTTTACATCCACCCGGAAGAGCAACTCTGGACTTGGCCAAACGAGCCAGGAGTGGACCAAGCACAATAATTGAAGCCCGCATTTTACTCACTAAATCAAATGGTGCCTCATAACTGGTTAGGTTATCTGCCTTTAAAACAAGTGTTCCATTGTCAAAATCGGCCCTGACCCCTAAGCTTTTTAAAACCTCGATCATTGTAAAAACGTCCCCTATTTTTGGAACATTTTCTAAGATAACCTCTTGTTTAGTAAGTATCGAAGCAGCCATCAGCTTTAAGGCCGAGTTCTTAGCCCCGCTTAAAGTCACTTCCCCTTTAAGTTGCTTACCACCTTCAATTATATATTTCATAACTAAATATTATACCCTCTCCTATTTACTAAAATAAAACTTGTACCTTTTAGACACCATTGCGAGCAATATAGAATTAAGCGAATGCAATAGTGGCGGCAAATTGGTTGATTTGACCAAATGTAAGTTCCAATTTCGCCCTATGAAGTGAGCTTAAGATATAGTCGCGCAGCAGGTGTCGCTAAGGTTACAAGTTTTATTTCTTGCTTGCCACCCTTATTTTCGCTAAAGCAGCCTGATATTCTTCTTGCAGCTTATCAAAGTCGATACCATCGGTCTTCTCTTCAATAGCTTTAGCTAAACGGTCCGCCTCTTGTTTGGATTCAACAACATCGATATCAGTTGCAAACTCAGCTTCACTAACCAATACCGTAGCTATATCCAGGGAAAACTTTAAAAACCCACGTCCGATAAACATCCTAATCCAGTTATTATTTTGTTTAATTCTTAGCTCTCCCACACAAAGTTCGGTAACAAGCGGAATATGTAGGGGAAGGATGCCTACCTCTCCCATGGTCGTCGTAGCTACCAGCATCTCTACCTCGCCGGTAAATACAACCTTCTCGGGGGTGACGATTTCACATTTTATCGTTTTACTAGCAGTTGCAGCCAAACTTACTCTTCTTTCTTTAGCGTTTTTGCTTTTTCTTTTACATCATCAATGGTGCCGACCATATAAAAAGCCTGTTCAGGTACATCATCATGTTTGCCTTCCACAACCTGCTTAAAACTCTCGATGGTGTCTTTTAGTTTTACATAGACACCTTTGGTGCCGGTAAACTGCTCAGCTACAAACATGGGCTGTGATAAAAATTTCTGTACTTTTCTAGCTCGCTGCACAACGATTTTATCTTCTTCTGACAATTCATCCATACCTAAAATAGCGATGATATCCTGCAAATCTTTATAACGTTGCAAAATCTCTTGTACTTGCCTAGCAACTGCGTAATGCTCCTCGCCAACAATATTTGCGTCAAGAATCCTGGAAGTTGAATCCAGAGGGTCTACCGCCGGATAAATACCAAGCTCGGATATTTGTCGTGACAATACGGTAGTTGAATCCAAGTGAGTAAAAGCCGTTGCCGGAGCAGGGTCGGTTAAGTCGTCAGCTGGCACATAAATAGCTTGTACTGAAGTGATAGAACCTTTCTTGGTAGAGGTAATCCGCTCTTGCAGCTCACCCATCTCGGTACCAAGTGTTGGCTGGTATCCAACAGCAGATGGCATCCGTCCTAGCAAGGCAGATACTTCAGAGCCGGCTTGAGTAAAACGGAAAATATTATCGATAAAAAGCAGCATATCCTGGCCTTGATCCCTAAAATATTCAGACATGGTAAGAGCTGTAAGCCCTACTCTAAGCCTGGCTCCGGGAGGCTCGTTCATCTGACCGAAAACCATGGTAGCTTTATCTAAAACACCTGATTCCTTCATTTCTATGAATAGGTCGTTTCCTTCCCTGGTGCGCTCACCAACCCCGCCGAAGACAGAATAGCCGCCGTGCTCGGTAGCAATGTTATGAATTAGCTCCATAATAATGACAGTTTTTCCAACTCCGGCCCCGCCAAACAAGCCAGTTTTCCCGCCTTTTACATACGGGGCTAAAAGATCGATAACCTTGATACCAGTTTCAAAAATCTCGGTTTTAGGCTCAAGTTCAGCAAACTTGGGTGCTTCCTTATGTATTGGATAATAGGTTTTTGCTTTTACTTCACCAGCATCGTCAATTGGGCGTCCTAAAACATTAAACATCCGGCCCAAGGCTTCTTCTCCTACCGGCACTGATATCGGAGCACCAGTATCAACAACCTCCATCCCTCTTACCAGACCATCGGTTGATGACAATGCAACCGCTCTTACCTTTGTGTCCCCTATATGCTGCTGGACCTCAGCCACCAAATCAACTTTTCCCACTGCAGTTTCAGCTTTAATTTCTAAAGCAGTGTATATCTCCGGCAGGCTATCAGTGCTAAAAAACTCAACGTCAATTACCGGTCCGATAATTTCTGTAATTTTTCCCATATTCTTGGTTGCAGTTGTCATTATCTCTCCTTATCCAGCTTCACTAGCTTGCTTAAGTGCATCAGCCCCGCCGACAATTTCTGCAAGCTCTTTTGTAATTTGAGCCTGGCGCGCCCTGTTGAGCACTCTAATTAGGCCTGTAATCATATCTTCTGCATTGTCAGTTGCTGCCTTCATGGCCGTACGTCTAGCGCCATGCTCCGAGGCAGCTGATTCTAAAAGAGCCCTATATATCAATATCTCCACGTAATTGGGAAGCATCGTCTCTAAAATTGAAGCTGCATCAGGTTCAAACAAAACATCTGATTGAGCTGAGCCACCGGAAGTAATTTCCCGGGGAACTGGTAACACTTGATAGGTCATCGGCTTTTGATCCATAACTGACTTGAAATGATTAAAAATAACGTGTGCCTCGTCTATCTCTGCGCTAGAATAAAGCTCAATCAACTTATCAGCAATCTCTTTTGCATCTTCAAAAGTAGGTTTATCCGATATTGTGTTATATTCTTCAGCAATTTCATAACCTATAAACTTAAAATAGTTAATGCCCTTTTTCCCTACCATTAATAGGTGTAATTCTTTATCTTCAGCTAGCTTTTCTTTTAACATTGCTTCTGTCCGTCTAATAATGTTGGTGTTAAAAGCACCTGCTAGCCCGCGGTTGGAGGTGATTGCTAAAATAGCTGATTTTTTTGATTCACGTTGCTTTAACAAAGGATGGCTAACTTGGCCTGCCGCTGACACTCTGGCAGCAATGTCTTGCATAGTCTCCATCATCTTTACCGCATAAGTTCTCGAGGACTCGATTCTTTCCTGGGCTTTCTTTATCTTAGAAGTGGCCACCATCTCCATAGCCCTGGTAATCTGCTTGGTACTGTTAACACTTTTTATGCGGTTTCTTATAATCCGTATTTGCTCAGCCATATTGGTGCCTGGTGCCTAGTCACTTATTTCTTTTCCTCACTTTTTTCTGACTCCTGGCTACTGGTTTCTGATTCCTCTTCAGCTGCTGGTGCAAAGGTAGCTTTAAATTGCTCGATAGCTTTTTTGAGTTTTTCCTCTACCACCGGCTTGATTTCTTTATCTTTTAGAATCGCTTTTATAATGTCCTTTTGGCTGGTTTCCATATAATCAAGATAACTAGCCTCAAATTTCTTTACGTCTTCGACAGGAATGTCATCAAGATAGCCGTTAACAGCGACATAAATAGACAGGATTTGCCGCTCAACTGAATAAGGCTCATACTGAGCTTGCTTTAGCAGCTCAACTGTACTCTCACCCCTAGCCAGCTGAGCTTGAGTAGCCTTATCTAACTCACTTCCGAACTGAGCAAAAGCCTCTAATTCCCTAAACTGGGCAAGGTCCAGCCTTAATTTACCAGCCACCTGCTTCATGGCTTTTATCTGTGCTGAGCCACCGACCCGTGATACCGAAATACCGACATTGATAGCCGGACGTACGCCAGAATAAAAAAGATTGGTCTCTAAAAATATCTGGCCATCGGTAATGGATATTACATTAGTAGGAATATAAGCAGATACGTCCCCCGCTTGTGTTTCGATAATCGGTAACGCAGTAAGGGATCCTCCACCTAAATTATCGTTTAGCTTACAAGCCCTCTCTAATAATCTAGAGTGCAGATAAAATACATCGCCCGGGTAAGCCTCACGTCCAGGTGGGCGCCTAAGTAGCAATGACAGTTGACGATATGCTATCGCGTGCTTTGATAGATCATCATATATTACTAAGGTATGTTTTCCATTCTCGGAAAAATATTCAGCCATAGCACATCCTGCATAAGGTGCAATATACTGCAGTGGTGCCGGAGAGGAAGCTGGGGCATTAATAACAGTTGTATAATCCATAGCTCCGTGCTCTTTTAGCCTCTCAACAACCTGAGCTACCGTGGATGCTTTCTGTCCGATGGCAACATAGAAACACATGACGTCGCCACCCTTTTGATTGATGATTGTGTCAATGGCAATAGCTGTTTTACCGGTCTGGCGGTCACCGATAATTAGCTCCCTTTGACCTCTGCCAATTGGAATCATCGAATCAATAGCTTTGAGCCCTGTTTGTAAGGGTTCGCGTACCGGTTGCCTGGAAATGACACCGGGAGCAACACGTTCTACCGGCATAGTGTCTTTAAAGCTAATAGGGCCTCCATCATCTTGAGGTTGTCCTAATGGATCTACTACCCGGCCTAAAACAGCCTCTCCTACCGGAACTTCTAAAATTCGGCCAGATGATTGGACCCGGTCGCCTTCCTTAATTTTGGTGTAGTCCCCTAGAAGAACAACTCCGACTTCGGCTTCTTCCAAATTAAGAGCTACACCATAGATATCGCCCGGAAATTTAAGCATTTCGCCAACCATAGCCGAAGGCAATCCAGATACTCTGGCAATACCGTCTCCTACTTCTAAGGTCACTCCTACCTCGGCTTTGGATACAGCTGGCTTATATTGCTTGATGTACTTATCAAGAACGCTGGCTATTTGTTTTGAATCTATTGTTACCGCCATATATAACCTCTCTTTATTTTATACTTGTTATTCCACCATGCAGTTGAGCAAGCCGGTTTCTAACGCTGGCATCTACTACCCGGTCGCCGATTTTGATTACCAATCCTGCGACTATGTCTTTATCGACAATCAGCCTTAGCTCGATTTCTTTTCCTGTTTCTTTTTTTAACTTCGCCCTTATCTTTTCTTGCTCAGCCGCCTCAATGGGAACAGCTGTTGTTACTTCAGCAGTAACTTTATTCTCCTCAATCTCAACTAACTGGTTGAACTTTTCAACAAAATCAAAAATCAGCTTTTGCTTCCCCTGATCAATTAAAAAATCTAATTGATTCAAAGTAAGGTCTTGGACATTGTCACCTAAAATTTCTTTTAAGGCTTTGCTTTTTTTATCAGCTGGCATTTGGTTATCATTTAAAAAAGACCATAGGTCGCTTTGCTGTTTAAACAGCTGACTAACCTGGAATAAATCGTTTTTAATTTCAGCCAATTTGCCCTCAGCTTTAGCAATATCTAGTAATGCTTTGGCATAAGCTTTTATTGATGTGCTGTCCTTTATCACAGTAGACATTAATTAAGTTTCACCTCATCTAAATATTGCTCAATTAATTTTTGATGATCTTGTCCTGACAAAGATTTGCCGATTACCGAAGAAGCAGCAGACAAAATTAAGTCAGCCGAGACTTTTTGAATCTCCTCTAATGCTTTTTTTCGTTCCTTATCGATTTGCTTTTTGGCTTTATCGATAAGTTCTTGGGCCTGATCATTAGCAGCGGCAATTATTTCTTGCTTGGTTTTTTCGCCGGCTAATTTGGCCTCTTCAATTACTTTTTGAGCTTGGCTTTTAGCCTCCTTCATTTGCTTTTTGTAGTCAGCTAACAGACGATCAGCTTCCACACGAGTCTTGTCTGCTTTATCCAAACTCTGTGCTACCCTCTTCTCTCTTTCCTCAAGCACACCTAAAATCGGCTTAAAAGCAAATCGTTTAAGCAGCACAAGGAGGGTTCCAAACGCCAACAGAGTCCAAATAATAAGACCCGGTTCCGGTTTAAATAACTCCATCTAATATCACCTTCCTTTATGCTTGTAATTTAAGCCAGAGTAAGATACTTATTACAAAACTGTAAAGAGCAATGGCCTCTACAAAGACGATAGCCATAATCATGGTCGTTCTTATCATAGACGAAGCTTCAGGTTGACGAGCAATACCTTCCAAAGCTTTGCCGGCAAGAATACCAATGCCAAGCCCTGTTCCCAGAGCAGCAAAACCCATCGCAATTCCTGCTCCAATTCCTGGTCCTGTAAAATTCATTAAAATCCTCCTTTTCATATCAGACGTCAGACTTCAGATGTCAGACATCAGTTTCTCGACTCTATTAATGGCCATGCAACGCATCTCCAATATACATAGCTGTTAAAAAAGTAAATACATAAGCTTGAATAAAAGCAAACAACAATTCAAGAACGTATATCACAATAGCTCCCGCCAAAGGAAAAGGAGCTATAAGATAGTTTGCCGATAATAAAATTAGCCCTAGGAAAGATCCTAAAACCAAATGGCCGGCCAGCATATTAGCAAAAAGACGTACGGCTAACGAGAAAGGCTTTACTAGTTGGCTAACCAGTTCAATAGGAAACATTATTACTGCTATTCCGACTGGGATACCCGAAGGAACCCAACTTTTCACATATCCTACAGGATTATGCTTCTTAGTTCCTGTAAATTGGACAATTATAAAAACCATAATTGCTAATGTAGCTGTAACATTAATACTGCTAGTAGGAGTAAAAGAAAAAGGAATCAGTCCCAAAAGATTGCAAAATAAAATAAAGAAGAACAGTGCTGCTAGTAATGGAAACCAATTGGCATTTCCTGCCCCCATCATTGTTACGATAATATCGTTATTAACAAATTCAAAAGCTATTTCAATCAAGCTTTGAAACTTTTTAGGAATCAAACGAACCCGCCTGGAAGCAATGAATAGAATGAGAAAAACCAGTATTACCGCTAGCCACATCACAATTACCGCTTTAGAAGGAGTCATATCAATCCCAAATAATTTCCAGGGACCAATACCCTTAATAGGATGTATATAAAACTCTTCTATCAGGTGATTAAGATGTTCCACTTGACCAAACTCCTTTTGTATAATCGTTCTTAGTGGTTTTATACAACCAAGCCAGCTCTACAAAAGTCATAACATTATAGCTGGCGATAAAAAATAGAGTAATAGGAAAAGCATTCATCATATTAGCGTTAATGAGCTTGTAATAGAAGAAACTCAAAACAAAAAGTCTTAAAACCAGGCTTGAAATGATAATAACTATAGTTTGTTTAAATGTTTTTCTAAGGGTGAAATAAATACCACTGGCAGAAATTAAGAAGTTAGTAGCGATTGCTGTAAGGATTACCCAGGTTAAAGTACCGGCTTGCAATAAATTTACTAATTTTTCAAATATCATCAATGTTACTTCTCTATCTTAACTATCATAAACCAGGGCTTAGTATGAAAATAATTATCAAGTAGATAACCAATAAGTAATCCTACAAAACTATTATATAAATATCAATACTAATTTGATATTTTTCGATTATTTCCGTTAAACCACTTAAATATACCGCTTAAATATGCCAATAAAAAGCTTACCGGAATTAAAATAAAAAGCAAGGTCAACCTTGCGATTCCTGACATAAATCTAAGAGATAGTGCCGTCCCTGTTAATAAAGCGCTCCAGGCATAGATGACTAGGACTGTCCGTCGCTGAGAAAAGCCCTGACGCATCAGCCGATGATGTATATGTTCTTTATCAGCTTTTGTAAGTG
>QZJE01000004.1 GCA_003599235.1 Actinomycetota bacterium
TTAGGCGACGCACAGTCAGGCGACGTACGGGCCGGGAAAACCTTTTCTAATGCCAGCGGTAACGATAATGTAGGTACCCTAGTAGATAGGGGTAACGGTTTAAGTATTACCCCAGGTACCGCTATAATAACCATACCTGCGGGTATATATAATACCGACGGCGGGGTAGCAGGCGACCCAGACCTAGTAAGCGCCAATATCAAAGCTGGGGCCAATATCTTCGGGGTAGCAGGTAAAACCGAAGTAGTAGATACTACGGAAGGCGTAGCCCCGGCAGCTGTAGCCAACATACTAAGCGGTAAAAAAGCCTTCGTTAACGGCGCCTTAGTAACGGGTAACATGACAGACCGCGGCGCTCAAGTAATAACACCAGGTACGGGTAACATAACAATACCTGCGGGATACCATAACGGCGCGGGCTACGTAGTAGGCGACCCCGACTTAATAGCTGCGAACATTAAAAGCGGGGCTAACATTTTCGGGGCGGCAGGCAGCGTCATACCAGGAGCGGCCATAGCGTCAATTCAACGAGGAACCCTTAGTACCGGGGCGTATGAAACAGATAAAGATGTAGCTATATCAACCGTAGATTTAACTAAGGCCCTTGCCTTTTACAGCGTCAAAACAAGCCCTGAATATACCCATAACGGCGATGCTTATACAGAGTACCAGCTTTATTTTACTTCTACCACAAATCTACATTTTAGGAGGACAGCTTCCGATGGAAGTAACTGGGTCTACGTTTCCTGGGAAGTTATACGATTTAATGGCCCAATTAATACGCAGCAATTTTATGGCGCAATTAGCGGCCAGCAGATAACAGATATAGCAATATCAGCCGTCAATATCAGTAAAGCTTTCATAATTTTACAGCCTGTGCAAGGAGCATACGATGCCAACTATCGTGAAGTGAAGGCCACATTCTTAGACTCTACAACCGTAAGACTGGAAACCGGGGGCACTAGCGGTTCTGTAAACTATAAGTACGCTTTATGGGTAGTGGAAATCGTATAAAAAGGAGGGGGTAAAAATGTTTTTTTGCGCACAGCTGGACGCAAACGACATCTGCTTTTGTATAGGCATTTTGGCTGAACCTATTGAAAAGCCTAATGTAATACAAATTCCCGAAGGAAACGACGCTTATCTGGGGAAAAAATTTGACAGGCAAACGGAAACCTGGTACGGGCTATCCGTCGAAGCGCAAAAGACGGCTATAGCGGCAGGCGAAGAACTGCCTATAGCCGTAGCCTGGACAGACGAAAATGGCACCGTTTTAGACGTTCCCGCGACCGTAGAAGCTATTTGTAAAGACAAGGTAATCCCGGTAGACATGGTTAACGGGCAAGGTATTCTCACTTTTAGCGCCGCAGAATCAGGGCGGTATGCCGTAGAATTCCAGGCTGCCAACGGCTGCCGGGCCATTTTGGGGGTGACAGTTAATGGCTAATAAGCTGGTTATAGAAAAAAGCAGGGCCGCTCAAAGGGCAGACAAGGGAACCGCTTTAAAGCAGCAAATAACACAACGGGCTAAGGGCCAGGCAACTATTTCTGACATAATAGTAACCTTAGCAGACTTAGCAGAGCAGCAAGAATTAATACTTACTAACCAGGCAGAAATACTTAAAAAGTTAATCTAAACAGGGGGCCGCACAATAGCGGCCCTTTAAATTTGATACCGACAAAGGGGGGCAGGTAATTTGAACTTGGATAGTAGCGAAACAGGCGTAAAACTATTTTTGGCAACCGTAGGCGCCCTGCTATCGGAGATAGTGGGGGGGCTGGATATAGTAGTGTACGTACTTCTTTATATGGCTATAGCAGACTATCTTACGGGCCTAATGGCTTCGTATAAACAGCGTGTACCCTGGCAGAGCCGCCGCGCGAAGGAGGGCATAAACGGAAAAATCTACATGTTTTTACTTATCGGAGCCGCGCACCTGGTAGGAGAAAATATCCTGCATATGAAACACGCCCTACGGGACGGGGCCGCGTTTTGGTACATTGGTAAAGAGTTTATTAGCCTGCTGGAAAACGGCGTACATATAGGCGCACCTGTCCCCGACTGGTTACGTAAAGTTATTGAACCCGTACTAAGCAAAGAAGTATAGCGGGGAGGAAAAGAAAAATGCCTAGAAAACTTGTAGCTGTAGACGACGGCCACGGAATCGACACGCCGGGGAAACGTACCCCGGCTATGGCCGACGGTAAAGTAATACTGGAAAATCAGTTTAACGCCCCAGCGGCTAAAATGTACGCGACAGCCCTTAACCGCTGCGGTATAGATACCATGTTTACGGCCCCAGAAGATAAGGACGTACCCTTAGAAACCCGCATTAAGCGGGCTAACGACGCGGGGGCCGACCTATTCGTAAGCTGGCACTATAACGCCTTTAAGGGTAACTGGGACGAAACTAAAGGCGGCTACGAAGTACACCATTACCCCGGCAGCGTAGAAGGTAAAAAGCTGGCTACCGGCTTACATGGGGAAATGATAAAGGGAACCCCGCAGGTAGACCGGGGTATAAAAGAATCTAACTTCGCGGTACTTAGGGAAACCAATATGCCCGCGGCATTAATTGAAAACGGCTTTATGGACGTAACCAAGGAAGCGGCCTTAATGTTAAGCTTCGAGTACCAAAAAGAGCAGGCAGAACAGGCCGCCGCTGGTACCTGTAAGTACCTAGACGTACCGTATGTACCCGAAGTACCAGTACAGCAGCTTAGTACCCCAATAATAGCGAAGCCTTCGGCCACAGTCGGCCAGGCCGTAGCCTGGGCCAAGGCTAAAGGGGCTACTAAATGGTTTATAGACCTAGCCCCGATATACTGGCAGCTGGCCCCGTTAGTAGGGGTAGACCCGGCAGTAGTATACGCCCAGGCCTTCAAGGAAACCGACGGCGGCTACAGGAACGGCAGGAGTAACGCCGGGCTAGACACTAGCTATAATAACCCCTGTGGCTTAAAAATAACGGCGGGCGGGGGCGACCGGGACAGCAGCGCACATAAACGCTTTAGTACCCCCGAAGAAGGCGTACAGGCCCATATAGACCATGCAGCATTATACGCAGGGGCGCCCGGATACCCTAAAGCTGGTACCCCAGACCCCCGGCACTTCCCATACATTAAGGGTAAGGCGCCTACGGTAGAAGCCCTGGGCGGTAAATGGGCGCCAGCTGCCGACTACGGGATAAGCATAAGGGACAGCTACTTAAAGCCGCTCAGGGCGACAGCTGAACCCGCGCAGCCGCCCGTACAACCGCCTACGCCGCCCCAGGGCGACAGCCAAGTAGTAGCAGACCTTAAAACCAGGATAGCTACCCTGGAAGACGACATAGCAAGGGCTAACGACCGGGCGCTAGTAGCTGAACGGGAAACCGCCGAAATAAACAAAAAGCTGGAAAAGTACCAGCTATACTTTAAGTTACAGAACGAATTAAAGGGGGTATAATCATGTTAGAAAAGCTTAAAAAACGAATGGGAAACCCTATATTTATAGGGGCCGCTGCCGCGTTTACCTACAAAGTATTACAGGCTAACGGTATTACCATAGACGCGGGTACCTGGCAGCAGGGCGTAGACCTGTTAGCTTACCTGGCTATCGGGGCAGGAATTTACAGCAGCTTCGACGCTAAAGAATAAAATACCTGGCTGGAAGGGCGTACCCCCAGCCAGGACGTTTACCCCGCTATCCCCTGGGCCGTAAGGCCTGGGGGAATTTTTATTTTTCAACAAAAATTAATAAAGAAGTATTGACTTCTTTACTTCTCGGTGTTAATATAAATATAACGTAAATAACGATATTAAAAACGGGGAGGACGATAAAGTGAGAGCTTTTCTTATTATCGGTAACGGTGAAGTCAAAAATAGTTTAACTCTTGAAGAATACAACGTAAAAAATCATATTCATTCCGTACATGAAAGCGAACAAAAAGCCCTGCGGTTAGCGCACTGGTTAAACGGATTTGGTGGATTAAGATTCCACGTAGAAGAAAGACAATATTAGACGGGGCCAGGGAGTATAAGCCGAGAATCCCGGCGGGGGCTGTAAAGCCCCTTCCGCTTAACCCAAACATGAAGGAGGTAAGTTAGGTATGGTAAAAAGAGTATGGTCTGACTTCTACGGCGGCATGATTGACTTAGTTATGGTAGACAGTATTAAGGAAATTCCAGACGACGCAAGGTACAAATACACCGAAGAAGATACAGACGTATCCGTATACGTACACCATGGACAGCGAGAAATGCTAGGTGACGAAATAGAAGAAACATTTTACGGGGTTAAGCTTTAAGTACAGGGCCAGCTAAACACTGGCCCCAACTTCTTTAAAGGGGGTTTCGGCATTGGAACAGGTTAAACTTTTCGGGGACTACGACAGCGTTATAGTTAACTACAGTACGGGAATAGATAGCACAGGTACCCTTTTCTGGGCCTTGCAGAACTTCCCTAAAGAAAAGATATGGCTGGTATACTGCGATACAGGGCTAGAATACGATATTAACGACAGCCTGGTATGGGCTACCGCTGGCCGCCTGGGTATTAAATGGGTTATCCTGCGGCACGAAAAAGGCTTCCTGGGCCTGCTGGAACATAGGCAAAAATGGCCCGATAGTAAAAACCGCTGGTGTACCGCCTACCTAAAACGGGACATTACGGAAAAATGGATACGGACGAACCGGGATAAACTGGGCCAGCGCTGCTTATACTTGACCGGGGAACGTCGGGACGAATCCCCCAGGAGAGCGAAACTTCCAGCCGTAGAAGTACATAGGACTACCTTAAAAACTACCAGGAAGGGCGTATTTACCTGTCATTGGCACAGGCCGGTACTAGACTTCGAAAAGGGCAGTATGTTCGAACAGGGTAAACGCCTGGGGCTGCCCGTGCACCCCTGCTACGAATACCTGGGTCGCTGCAGCTGCGTAGCCTGTATATTCATGCCTGACCGTTACGCTGCCGAAAACATGAAAAGGCACCCGCAGCACTTCTACAAGCTGCTGCAGGCCGAATTAAGGTACGGCCATACATGGAAGAAGGGCGTAAGCCTGGTAGAACTTTGGAAAGAAACCTGCGAAGAATTACCCGCCGACCTGGTAGTATAGCCGGGCGGCTTTTATCTTCCAGCGGTTAAAAGGGTTAATACTGTATAGTATTATTAATAAAAGAATAGTAATAGTATTATATATAATTAATATACTTATAGTTTAGTAATAAATATATACATAGTATGTTTTTAGGTAGGGGGGTAGAATTGTTTTCCTCATGGCTGGGGTAAACATATTTTAATTACCCCCCTTCTAATTTTTTGTCTTTATATATTTTTCATCAAACAACCGTCAGAAATAATTATTTCTTGACTTCTTTACTTCTTCCCTTTACAATTATAGGTAATAAGGATAGTAGGAGGAAGGATACATGAGGGGAATACAAGTTAAACAGGGCTTAACATTAACTAACTTTAATACTAAAATGCAGCCACAGACTAAAGAACTTCTGGACGCCTTGGTAAAGGTTACAGGAAAGGCGGGACACCGGGAATTAATAGAGGATATGCTTACTGTATACCAGGAAAAATACCCCCAGGACGCGGCCAGGGCCAGGGACTATATACAGTATATGTCTAACGCTGGAAAACGGCAGGAACCGGCTGCGGAACCCGAAAAAACGGAACCCCAGGAAGAAGAAACCCCGGTAATATTGCCGCAGAGTGACTTAATGGTATTCACTTGTGAATTAGAGGACGGTACTATAGGGTTAATTGCTACTACTGGAAAAAGCCGGGCCGCCCAGCTGCTGGGGGTAACATACCGCTATTTCCAAAGAAACGGCGCCGAACTTGAAGTAGCGAAATATCCTAAAGGGTACAGTAAGGCCGTAGCAGCCCCGGAAATGGTTTTCGGTAGCAGGCCGGGTACTGATACCTGGAAACCGATAGAACGGGAAGCAAAGGCTTACCGGGGTTAATCGAAACGAATTATTAAGCAAAGGAGGTAAGGCGTATGCCTGTTACAGTGGAATTTATTAAGGCCATCTTTGGCGAAAAGACCGTAGGCCGGTACAAGGTTAACCGTATAAGTCGGGGACGGTACGGGCTGCGTACTGCCGCCGAAGGTATCTTTATTGCCAGCGGGACGGCTGAACAGATAGCCGACGCTATTAATAGCCGCGAATTAAAGAACGCAGGTTAAGGGGGGTAAGTTTTATGTTAGTGCCTATCAAAAAAGCTATACTGGAAATTACCCGGCAGTATGATAATGGGGACATTACACAGCAGGAAGTAACCCAAAGGCTGGAAGGCGTATTAACGGTACTTGGTTACTTGGAAAAAGGAATTCCCCATGAACTTAAAGAATTGGCTAAGTTACAAAAAACAGCTACTAAATTTATAGATGTTGCTAGTCGCATTTACAGCGAACCCGTCAAGTAGACGGGTTTTTATTTTGAATTAATAAATTTTTGAAAAGTTAGGATATGTATAGTAAAATAAAGAGTGGTTGAGAAAAACACATAATAGAATTGAATATTTCTATATTATGGCTAAAAATGACCTAAGACAACCTAATACGGATAAAACAAACCTAACAGAACCTAAAAGGACTAAAATAAACCTAATCAAACGACATATTTCGACATTCTTTTACCTTGAAGGAATCTGTTAAATTCCTTTATAATGAGAGGGGGAAACTAATATGAACAGCCCGGAAGTAATGACAATTAAACAAGCAGCGGAATTTTTACAGCTGCACTATCAAACCGTCTACGAAAAGATATTAAATAAAGAAATTCCAGCTTCTAAGGTTGGGCGCGTATGGCGGGTACAGAAAAAGGACGTAATAGCATACCTGGAACGTCAGAAGAAGGGCTAGACAGACGAAGGGGGTAGACATATGGCCTTAAAAGAAGTACCGTTTGTGGATACCAAAGAATTACCGTACGGCTTACTGGGTATTTTGGATAACGGAGAGCTGGCTGTTAACCAGGAATTAAATTGTACGGACAGACAAGCTACTTTAAAAAAGCTGGTAAACGCCCAGCAGTTAGGATATGATAGCTGCGTAGTTACTGGCGGCGGTACATATGCTACCAAGAAATTAAACCCCTAGAATTCTAGGGGTTTTCTTAACAGATAAACAGTAAGTGTCAATGAAATAAGCCTTATTGATGTCCTGGGGACAGATGCTGAGGTAGTGACCGACCTGGTGGAGAGCAATTTTGAACAGCGGCGGCTGTTGGAAAAGGTGCAGCATTTGAACAAAAGGGAAAAAAATGTACTTAAGCTGCGGTTCGGCTTGTTTAATGAGATGAAAAAGACCCAGAAGGAAATAGCCCGGAAACTGGGTATCTCCCGTTCATATGTGTCCAGGATCGAAAAGAGGGCATTGAATAAGCTGGTTAAGGAGTACAAGGCTGAAGGGTGTTAGTCTATAATGAAACTTGCTTCATAAACGGATGGGCAGCCATCAGATGGTCCATCCGTTTATTTTTTTTGCCGGTAAAATCAATTTTTCGAGGAAAATATGACACGTTTTTCAGCTGATGTGCAAGATGTCGGAATTCTACGACCAATTCTTGTGGACATGTTATACTGACTGTCTTAGTATGAAATTGGATAAATTTGCATGGAAAGGAGGGAAAAAAATGAAGACACGACTTACACTGAGTGTAGCCTTGATTGTGTTAATCATTGTTATAATGGGGTTTGGTGTAACATTTGCCCTGTTTACGGACAGCGCCCAGAGCAGTACCAGCGCTCTTGCTGCCGGAACCCTGGTAATTGATTCTGTCACACCACAGGGGGCGGTTTTCTCCACTGACATTCACTATTCAAACCTGGCACCCGGGGATACGGGCTCGGGAACCCTCACAGTTATAAACAACGGCAGTCTGGATGCTTTAGTCAGTATTTCAGGATTTGTATATGATACCGATACAAACCCCGCATCGCTGTTCGGAGGCGCTACTCCTCTTGCCCTGTCCGAAACCAACGGGATCATACCGATTTCTGCCGGAGGAACAGCGGATTTTACTATTAACTATAGTTTTCCGTCTGACGCCGGGAATTCTTACCAGGGCAATTTTGGCACCGCTACTATAAATGTTCATGCAATCCAGGCCCCAAACAGTGGGACTGTTAACAGCCAGGGCTGGACCCTGGGGACCGGTTACGGAGCCGGCGGTGGGTTTACTTCCGGCCCGACAGGAGGGACAAGCGCATATTTTGTCACGGGCAGCCAGCCCTATGGCTGGGCTGAAATCCGGAATCCGAATTTTACGGGTACTCAGCTCTCATCTTTATCCGCCCTGTCCTATATGACCTATGTCAGCGGCAGTGCGGTTAGTCAGGTCGCTCCCTGGATGATATTGAATATTGATATAAATGATGACGGGGAGTGGGATGACCTGCTCTATTTCGAACCACAGGACCAGGGACAGTCTGTATTGCTTAATCAGTGGCAGACCTGGGATGCCTTAAACGGCAGCTGGTGGTCGGTTGACGGTGTGGCCGGAATGACTTCGGTTAATCCTAAAGCGATCTCGGAATACCTGAATGTTTACCCGAATGCCAAAATTGTTAATTCCAGTGCGGGCGGAGGTGTTCGTGTTGCTGCCGGGTTCCAGTCTGTACCCTGGAATTTTGTCGGTTATGCGGACAATATAACTGTTGGGGGCAGCTTTTTCGATTTTGAATAATACGTCCAAAGGTGGAATTGGCGAGTAGCCATCGGATAAAGAACTCAGTAAACGGATGGATAACCACTTGATGGTCCATCCGTTTAAATATTACATCAAACCTTCACCTGGTGTTCACAGGACGGACACAAACACTGTATATACTAAAGCCCGTAAGGACAAAAAATATTTATGAAAGGGGTTTTAGGCTTGAAGGACAAAAAGTTTCTAAAAAAAGCAGTAACCGGGGTTTTGGTAAGCGGAATGCTGATGTCCGGTGGAGTTGCCCTGGCTGGAGATAATAACAGCTCTGCCATACAAAAATTTACCGAAAAATTGTCTTTTATTAAACAATCTGTTATGAATCCGGCAGGAATGGCGAAAAAGTACGGCGCTAAAACAGGCCTGCTTGACGAACTGGTTGCGGAAGAGATTATCACCCGGGAACAGGCTGATAAGATTAAGGCAAAAATGGAGGAAACAGCACGGGAACAGAACCGGCAGCGGATATCAGACAGCCTGAAGGTATTTGTGGACCAGGGTACTATCACCCAGGAACAATCGGATAAGATTTTGCAGCAGTTGGAAGATATCCAGGCAGAACATCAGGCCCTTATCACAAAAATAAAAGATATGACTCAAGAAGAACGGCAGAAGTATTTAGAGGATAATCGGGAAAAACTGCAAAACCCCTTGAGTATGCTGACTGCAAACGGCACTATTACCCAGGAACAGGCAGATGCTATAGGAAAAAAACTGTTTCGTTTCAAAGGCTTTAAGGGGTTTAAGGGCTATCAGGGCTTTAAGGATATGAAACACCAAATCCCCAAAACCGGGGAATAAAATACTGTGGAAACTATAAACTGCTCCATATGGGGATAAATATGGATCGGTTTCTTTTTGTTTTGTTCACAAATTGGACACAAATAACATTTATACTTGAATCAGCAGTAATATTTTTAATTGCAATACTATGGAGGAGAATCATGGGCGCCAGGAAAATACTGATTACCGATGATGAGGCCAGGATGAGACGGCTGGTTGGAGATTTTCTGAAAAAGGAAGGATATGCGGTTATTGAAGCCGCTGACGGAAACCAGGCCCTGGACAGGTTTCATCAGGACAAGGAAATTAATTTAATTATCCTGGATGTTATGATGCCCGGGTGTGATGGATGGACTGTTTGCCGGGAGATAAGAAGGACATCCGGGATTCCTATCATCATGCTCACTGCCAGGGGAGAGGAATCAGACGAATTATACGGCTTCGGCCTGGGAGTGGACGAGTATATTGCCAAACCCTTCAGCCTCAAAATTCTGTCCGCCAGGGTACAAGCCCTGCTGCGGCGTGCCGAAAACAATCTGGATGTCAAATCATTTAACGGGCTGGACATTGACGAAATAGGCAGATATGTTTATGTGGACGGTGAAAAGGTCGACCTAAGCCCCAAGGAGTTCGAACTGCTGCTGTACCTGGCCGAAAATGCCGGCAGGGCTCTGAGCAGGGATCAGATTTTAAATGCGGTCTGGGATTATGATTATTATGGTGATGCCAGGACGGTAGATACCCACGTCAAAAAGCTCCGGCTGAAGCTGGGTGCCAGGAGTGAGATTATCCAAACCGTCAGGGGGTTGGGGTACAGGTTTGAGGTGAGGAAATGAAAATGTCTTTACGCTTTAGGCTCTTTTTGGGAATCACCGGACTAATTGTATTTTTTGTTATTATTTCCCTGTTTCTGAATTCACAGTATCTGGGGAAGTATTATGTTTGGCAGAAAAAACAAACCCTGGTTGAGAGTAAAGAGGCCATTGACAGGCTGTACGCGGGTGACCTGGAAACAATTTCCCTCGAACTGGAGAATCTTGAACGTAACAGAAGTATAAACATCTATCTGCTTGACTATGATTTCGGTTTAAAATATTATTCCTTCCCCAGATTTTTTGATGCCGACCACAGGAGAAGACTTCCCGAGAGGCTGCCACTGATTCAGCCGGTTCAACCGCAATTGGAGGCCCTGTCAGAAGGTGAATACGTGATCGATGTACTCACAGATCCCAGGCTGAAAACAAAATTCCTGGTCCTGGTATCGAAGCTGAATAACGGGGAAGTACTGATGCTCAGCACACCCATTGTGGCAATTAATGAAAGTTCGGCCCTGGCCAACAGGTTTTTCCTGTTTACAGGTTTTATCACCATTATTTTGGGCGCGGCAGCCGTATTTTTTTTTACCGGAAAATTTACCAGGCCTGTCCTGGATCTTAATGAGATTGCCCAGCGAATGTCTAAACTGGATTTTAGCAAAAAGTATCCTGTTGATTCTGATGATGAAGTTGGTCAGTTGGGCAGGAGTATAAATTCCCTTTCCGACCAGTTGGGTCAGGCAATCAAAGACCTGCAGGACGCCAATGACAAACTGAGGGAAGATATCGAGCGTGAGCGGCAGATTGATAAAATGAGAAAGGAATTCATATCCAATGTTTCGCATGAGTTTAAAACACCTATTGCTTTAATTCAGGGTTATGCCGAGGGTTTAAAACTCAATGTCAATGAAGACGAGGAAAACAAGGACTTCTATTGTGAAGTGATCATGGATGAAACAAACAAAATGAACAGGCTGGTCAAAGACCTCCTGGACCTCTCACAGATAGAATCGGGTTATTTAAAACCGGAAAAGACCATATTTGATATTTCTTCCCTGGTGGACCGTGTCCTGGATAAATACAGGCCGATACTTGCTGAAAAAGGGATCAGGGTCGAATTTCAGACTGCGGAGAACATGGCGGCGGT
>QZJE01000019.1 GCA_003599235.1 Actinomycetota bacterium
TGAGCACTGTGCTATGTTGACAGGGGAGTATAACGGGCAGATAAATTTAAATCCAGAAGTGGGATATGGATATAAATGGATGGACAAAGAAGAATTTTTAAAAGATTTTAAACAAAACACTCAAAGTTACTCGCCTTGGGCAGTCGAAGGAGTTAAACTGTTGGAAAACACAATTTCTTTACGGATTGGTAGGGTGTAAGTTATACTACCGGCTATAATGAGCAGAGAACGGGTTGTTGCTTATGAGAATTTCCGTAATCAAAAAAAGGAAACTATGACCAAAGATTCCCGTAGATTTATAATTATTATCACTGACCCTTCTGGCTTTAATGTAAATTCGGTCGTAGCTGAGGTAGCTGAAACTTTACACTTACCTCCTTTGACACGGTCTTTGGTAACGGGAGCGGGGGGGCAAACAGAGGAGTTTACAGAAGCACTTTCTTCTTATTTGGCTTCCGTTCCTCCTCATGGGTATATCATGTCTGGTATTCCTAATGATAAAGCGGAAACTCAGGCTTTGATAAATTGGGCAAAAAAGAATGGTTTAGAGGTGCACTGTATGGAGTGGGGAGCACATGGTGGGTCAATTGTGGTGGGTAAAGAGTTGGAGGGGGGAGCTATAATTCACCGATTAGAGGTGCAATCAGACTATTCTTCAGTGATGCGGGAGATGTTTAGGAAAATATCCTCTTTTGCTTTTGAAGATCCTACTCTTGCTGATGATTACTATCGATTTCGTGATATTTGTAAAAAGTTAGGTATTCCACACATCCTCGTTTCAGGAGCTTGTAGCTACATTTATTGGGGACGACGATCATTAAAGGATTTGGACATTTTAGTTCCCTCAGAAGAGGCTTTACAGAGAGTAGCTAAAGAGGTGAGTCAGTCGGTTGAACATCTAGTCAGTGATTTTGCGGATACAAAATATCTTAACTTTTCAGCGGGGGTTGAGGTGGTCTCTGATCTGGCTATTCTGTTTAAAGAAGATGGCGCTCAAAAAAGAGTAGAGTTTTCGTTTAAAGAGCTAGAGTCTGATTCGCGGCGAGTAAGATTTTTGGGAGAGGAGTGTACTCTTATGTCTCCAGAAGCCTTGGTGCTATTTAAATTCTCCATGGGGAGGTTTGGTATGGACGCGTGGGGTCATCACAAAGATGATTATGAAGATGCAAATGGGGTACTGGTCAGTCAGACGGTTAATTTATCGAGCCTTGAGGCGCGGGCGGAGAAATTGGGGGCAAAAGAGAGGATATTGTTGGGAGAAAAAATACTTAACTTAAGATGAGCAGGGTAGAGAATGATTATTCAGGGGACGCTTTTGTCTTTCTTGGTCCGCCGGCAAGCGGAAAAACCTCTCATACTGTCACTTTTGCAGAGATTTTAAACGCTGAATTGGTGAGAGGCAGAGATATTGTTCCTGTTATGGTGCCCCATTGCGAAGGAACCAGGTCGTTAATTCCCGATCGGCAGTTTGCTCCTGCGCTCAAAGAGCGCTTAAGTAGATTAACCCGGAACCCTATTTTTTTTGATAATATTCCCAGAACCGCCCCTCAGGCGGAGGTGTTGGTAGATTGGGCTCAAGGTCTGGAAAAGGTTATCCGCACAGTTGTCCTGTCTTTGTCAGAAGAAGAGGTGCTTTATCGTTTTCAAGCCAGAGAGGCCTGTCCTTTGTGTGGAGAATCTTATCATCCTCTTTTAAAGCCAAGTAGGGTAGAAAACCGGTGCGACAAAGATCTTTCTTATCTTGTCCGTCGGTCAGGAGATAAACCAGAAAACATCAAAAGAGCCTTCGTAAACTACAGGATAATGATAAAAGAGGTGGTGCCAGTGTTAAAAAGAGGGGGGACTGTTTATCACTTGAGTGCGGTGGGAACGGTCGCTCAAACTGCCAGCAGAATAGCTGCTGAGTTGGGTTTCGGTCAAAGTACCTAGCTTAGTATGCGCAATTGAAATGTGAACCCTTATATAATATAGGATAAATGACTGAAAGAGCACTTGCTTTAGTTGATATTGATGGTACTTGCTATCCGGGCATTATGATGTTGCCTTTTGCAGAATTGCAGGTTCAAGAGGGGATTTTGCCAGCCGCCGCTTTAGAAGCAATGCATGTTGACCTTTTTAGGTATCAGAGTAAAGAGTGGGGGTATGAATTGTTTGCCCAACAAATTCTTATTGATTGGGCTCAAGGATTGGAAGGGAGAGCATACAGTGATGTTTTAGAGCAATCCAGACGCTTTGTTCAGGGGCAAGAAGAAAATTTTTATCCTTTTCTATCTGTTTTAACCCGTAAATTAGAAAGAACACACGATCTCTATTTTATTACCGGCGAGCCTCAATATTTAGGCTTAGCTACACATGAACTATTTCCTTCTACCGGCTTTCTTTCTACTGTTTTTGAGGTAGAGAACGGCCTACTGACCGGGAGAGTGGAAAGGTTTCTAGCTCAAAGAGAAGGGAAGGGGTTGGTAATTGCTCCTTTACTAAAGAAGTATGGCAAGAGGGGTTCAATCGCGCTTGGAGATACGCTAGGGGATGTTGAGATGTTAGAGATGGTTGAGAACCATTTCTGTGTTAATCCTTCAGTTGATCTTGCAAAAATTGCTTGCGAACGAAGTTGGACAGTAGCTCACAGCACGAATGTTATCTCTTTAATTGAATCTTCCTTGAAGTAGCAAAATTGGGGCTTGATATGGTAAATTTATCCCACATGGATTTTTTGGATTATTTAAAAATAACTGCTGAAGAGATTGATGGGGAACTTGAAAGTTTCTTTAGGAAATGGGTCAAGGAAGTAGAAAATGTTAGTCCTAGATTGAAGTATTTAAATGATGCTTTTATTAAAGCAAATGAAGGCGGGAAAAGACTACGGGGTGCTTTAATAAAACTTGGTTATGAGATGGCAGGAGGAAAGCCAACCCCGGATATTTTAAAGCCAGCCGCTGCTTATGAAATTTTCCAAACAGGAATATTAGCTCATGATGATATTATCGACCAGGCTGATCTCCGCCGGGGCAAGCCTACTCTCTATAAAGAATTGGGAGGAGATCATCATGGAATCTCTCAAACAATTTGTTTGGGGGATATTGGTTACTTTTTAGCAGCCAGATTAATTGCTGAAAATAGCTTTCCTGTTGAGAGAAAAAATAAAGCAATGATTTTGTTTTCTCAAGCAATTTTGGAAACAGCCTTGGGGCAGATGTTGGATGTGGAAATTCCTTATTCTAAAGGTGAAAAAGAAGAGGTAGATGCTTTAACAATTTTTCGTTTAAAAACCGCCCGTTATACTATAGTTGGGCCTTTGCAATTAGGGGCGATTTTAGCCGGAGCTAGTGAACAACTACTTGAGGATATTACTAATTTTGGAGATAAGTTAGGAATTGCTTTTCAAATCCAGGATGATATTTTAGGTGTTTTTGGTGATGAGAAGGGTTTAGGTAAATCAGTGACCTCTGATATTGAGGAGGGTAAAAATACTTTGCTAATTATTCATGCTTTGAAAAACTCTAATTTGAAACAAAAAGAGATTCTAAACAGTTTTTATGGCAGAGGAAAAATTGGAGAACAAGAGTTGGAACAAATAAAGCAAGTGTTTGTTGATACCGGAGCTTTAAAATATTCTCAGGACAAAGCTCGGGAACTGATAAGCCAGGCCAGAGAAGTAATTGAGCGAATGGAGATGGGGGATAAATATAGACAATTACTCATCCAGATGTCTGGTTTTTTGGTACAAAGGCAAAAGTAGTAAGTAATTCCGGATGCTTATTACTGACGACTTCTTTTAGGGCCAGTTTAGCCCGGTAGATTTTTCCTTCGGCTGCCCGCTCAGAAATTCCCATAGTTTCAGCAATCTTTTTAATAGATAAATCTCTCCAAAAACGTAAATAAATCAACTGTCTTTTTTCTTTTGGCAACAGATCTAAGCATCGTCTGATTGAGGATCTGAATTCTGCCAGAATTACTTTTTCCTCGGTAGTAAAGTCTTTATCCGGAAATTTTCCCCAAGCTTCCAAAGTAGGAGCAATTAAGATTGATCGCTCATGAACTTGCTGGCGGTAATAGTCAGCCATTTTGTTTAAAGCGATCCGGCACAGCCAGGTAAAGTAGGTACTTCTGTATTCAAAGGTATGAAAGCCTTGCCAGGCGGCCAGACAGGTTCGGGAAAAAACTTCTTCTGCGGCTTCAGTATCCCCCCCCATTCTTTTAATTAAAAATTTCATTAAGGGCAGGGCACATTTTTTATATAAAGCAACAAATTCCGGACGTGGGGTTTTGTGCATAGATAAGACTAATAATATTAGAGACTAGGGTCTAGAATCAAGAGTCGAGTAACTTCATTGTAAATATGAAAGCCTATCTCAAAGAGATTAAATTTTCTTCAGATGAATATGCTAAGTTTTATAACCTGACAGAGGAGGTAAAAAAGGCAGTGGAAAAATCGGGGGTAGGGCAGGGGTTTATTGTGGTTAATACAAAGCATACCACTTTGAGTGTGGTAGTGCAGGAAATTTCCGAACCCAATTTACTAAAAGACATTTTAAATTTTGCTTTAAGCTGTACACCTACGGATAGACGGGCACATCAGGCGAACAAAGAAGATTTCTCTCATCCGACTTGTGATTATACCCACCGTTGCCAGGACAATCCTTTTTGTAATGAAATCGATGAAGATTACAATGCGGCCAGCCATATCCGTTCAATGCTTTACGGCCATCCTTCAGTGATAATTCCGATACAGGATAATAAAGCAGTTTTAGGTAAATATCAGGAGGTAGCAGCCTTAGAGTTTGACGGCCGTGATGGTTCTGGCAAAAATCCAATCAGAAAAAGAACAGTCCAAATCTGGATTTATCCGATTGAAGAGATTGTTGAATTAAAATAGCACTGATCACTGAATCTCATTATCCCGAAAAACAGTCGTAACAACACAAAATATCGACATGTCGAGAAACTGTGTTATGCTCAAGGTATGGAGAAGATAAATCCTACTGTCAAAGATGTTTTGCTTATCTTAGGCGTGACTTCATTTGTGGCTGCCAGTTTGATCATTCCCGGTTTACCGATGGTTGCTAAGCCTTTTGTAGGGTATTACAGGAAAAGGGAAAAGGAGAAGAGGTTTAAGGAATGGGAAAAGTTTAACCAGGCCAGGTTACGCTCCTTACTAAAAAGGCTCTATAAACAAAAAGTGGTGGATTTTCAGGAAAAAGATGGGCAGACAGTAATTATATTAACTGACTGCGGTAGAAAGAAAGTGTTAAGTTACCACCTGGAGGAAATGATGGTTGATAAACCTCCAAAGTGGGATGGTAAGTGGAGGATTATTATTTATGATATTAAGAAAGAGAAAAAGATAGTGGGAGAGATATTCCGCAAATTCTTGCAAAAAATGCAGTTTTTGAAGCTGCAAAGAAGCGTTTATCTCACGCCTTACAAATGTGACAGCCAGATCGAGTTTTTAAGACAATATTATGGTTTAGGAGAAGAGGTTCTCTATATAGTTGCCGATAAGGTAGAGAATGAAGAAGTGTATAAGCGCTATTTTGCTTTGTAAGATTTTTAGGCAGCACAAAAACGTGCTATAGCGACAAATGGTGCTATAAAGAAGATCACTGATTTAGGGTGGAAGATACCATTTGTAAGAAAACTGTCCAAATTTGGATTTACCCTACAGAAGAAATCACTGAGCTATAAGCAAAGCTTGACAACTTCGTTTTGAAATATCCTATAATATTGATCGATATCTAGAAGTATGTTACAATAGTTTTTGTCGGTATCCCAAATTCAGTAGGAGGAAGGGCAAAGTGGCGAAATTGTGTTCAATACCAACGCGGTTTCCTACACAAGTCCTCCGTGTGGTGGGGGAAAAGCCTTTCAGTGAGAAACCCGTGGGATTGAATCCCAGGCCAGGATGGCTTGATAGTCTACCTGGTGGTCTAACGAATGACGGTGTGACTGCCCTTAGAGCCATTGGACAGGTTTTGGATGTATGCATCGTCCATGTGGATGGGCGGTGCATAGAGGTTCAAGTGAAGCCCTCTAATTACACCGTCAACCTTGCGGTGGTTCTAGCGGAGACTGTTCCTCTGTACTAGTAGGGATATCAGAAGGCCTTGGGGAAAAGGGTGTGAAGGTGGATGTCTGTAATGCTGCAGGCAGGCTCAATGAAGGGCACCACCAACATACCTGTCCCCAAGGCCAAAAATCCAAACCTTAGTTTAATTTAAAAATTTTAGTAGTGCCTGATTCGAAGACTACCTGTCCCATGTTTTTGAATTTATCTTCATTTAGATTAAGATATTTTTGTCTTTCTAAAGCACCAATAAAGACATACTCAACGTTATATTTCTCCAGCAATTTTTTAGTTAAATTAATATCAGGACTTTCATAAAGAGTAGTTACTTCACCCGATCTTTTACCGGCTTCATCATAAGATCCTCTCCATAACCATTCATGAACAGGCCAGCCAATAACTGTAGGAAGGCCGGTATTGGAAGAAACCCGGGCGTAATCGGTATAGGAATCACCCTGGGCCTCCAAAATTACCGGCTGCCGCCCTTGGCGAGCCTCGCCTTCGGCGGGTCCTTTGATATTTTCCCTAAGCCATAAAATTGCCTGGTAGTCATCGGGGTATGTTTGCTGGAAATAACGGAAGCCATCTAATCCCTGGTAATTTTTTAACCCTCCAAAGTACGAGTTGATGGCAAAGTAAGGGTAGATAGCTACCAGGGAGAATAATATAAATAAGGGGATAGCGTATAGCGTACAACGTATAGTTTTGGCAGATAAAGACAAAATCCTGATGATCATATAGCCGGAAATAAGGCCGAGGATAATAAAGGCCTGGTATCCGAATTTAAAGACAGTATTAGCGCGGTAATGAGCAGGATAAATATCTTTGGCATAGAAGAATTCAGGAATTAAAATTAGGATAAAAGCAGCTGAAGCTAAAGTTAGAACAAGTTTATCAACAGACGATAGATGATAGAAAGTAGAAGATAGATTTTTGAGTTTTGAAGGTAGAAGGTGGAAAATAAATGTAATAATTACGAATAATGGGAAGCCCCAGAGGATACCCAACATCCATAGGGGAGAGTGGGCGCAATGGTTAGCTTCAAATAAAAACGGGCCGATTTTTTCCAGACTCACCAAAAAATCAGGTGAGCACAAAATCCCAATTCCTGAGGAAAATGGTGTAAAGGATAACCAGTAGGGTAGAGAGAGAAGGAGGGCAAGCAGAGTAGTGGGCAGTATATGGTAAACAGTATGAAGCAAAGCTAAAGAAAAAGGTTTTTTGGATTGAGTTAATTGTTTAATAAATATAACTAAAGAGATGACTAATAAGTATATCGGTGCATCTAAAATATTAGTCATTAAAAAGACAGCGATGAGTAAACCGAAGAGAGCGTATAGCGGATAGCGTGTAGCGCTTTGTTGGGGAGAATGAAAAAGTTTAATCAGTAAAGCGATAAAGAGTAAGACGAAGGGGATATTTAAAACATGGCCGTGCAGATCGGAGACTACAAAAGAATAGATGGGGAATTCGTGGATGGTAAAGGGAATAAAACGGGTAGCGTTGGGATACCAGTAACCGGCAAAATTTACAGCCGGAGAAAGCATCCAAAAAGGGAGGGGGTTTTCAACTTGATAATTCTGGAAAAAAATATAAATGGTGTGCAGATTGCCGCCGAGTGTAACAAGAAAAGAGCTGAGAAGCCCAGCGTATAGTGTGTAGCGTATAGTGTGTAGCTTCTGGGATGCAGTGGCAAAAAATTGGTAGAGATTGGCTCCAATTGAAAAAGAAGTTGCTAATGTGATCCCAAAAAGAGAGGCAAGCATCAAGTTGTAGCCGATGTAAGATGTAACTCCTGATACTTTTATCAACACTGCTGTTGCAAGGTGACCAAAATAATAGTAGTTGATAGATAAGGGAGTCATCCAGATATCTTTAGGAGGAAAATAATCTGAACGCAGGACAGAGCTAATGAATCCAAAATCCATGTATTTTTCCAAACCATGGATAGATGGTTCAAAACCTTTAATGACAGCCCAAAAAATAAAACCGGTTAAAAAAAGAACCTCCTCTGCCAGCCAAGTTTTCCACGAGCTTATTTTTACAGGCCGAGAGCGATTAAGAACTCCCCAGTTAAGAATTAGAAAAAATAGCCAGATAATAAAGAGGGTGGTAAAAGAGAAGGGAATAATATACAAAGAGCCAAGAATCCAGGTGGCATAACTTATAAAAAGTAAAGCAATTATCTTGGAAAAGATATATCCCTGGTCAAAAAAAGAAGAAAAGATTCTGGTAGTTAAGGGAATAAAAGCTATTCCCATAGAAAAAAAAACCAGCCACCAGGCTCCGATATTTAAAAAATCAGAAAATATTATCACAAGCTTATTTTAAAGGTATCTTTCAATTTCTTCCAGTCGGTCGATTTGCTCAACACCATTTTTATGGACTTTTCTTCTTCGGGGATTGTACCAGAGTAGTTTGGTACGAGGACAGTTTTGGTAAAGATAATGCAAAAGGTCCAAGTCATCATCAATGTAGAGATCAAGTCTTAAACTTTTGATTATTTTAGTTTTAAAAAGATGTGGCTGTAAGTTTTTTTGGTTAAGATAAATTTTTGTAAAGGAGTTATCCAAATGGTATTTTTTCAGTATTTTTAGGGTGATGTCTTCTAAGAATTGATATCGGCTGGAGATGAGATAGGTAGAATGAGTGGAGGTATTAATAAACCGATGTAAAAAATCAATATTATACTTAATTTGGGGACGAAGAAAAAAAAGATGTGTTAGCTTGCGAAACCATTGCTCTACCTTATAGGATGGTATACGGTAAGAGAGGTCTTCTTTGGTATGGTCTTTGTAGAGCCAATCGATAAGTTTAGCCGGTACAAGAGGAGGATAGTTGATAAAAATTCTATCTAAATCAAAACCAATCTTCATAGGTAATTAATAGTTTAAAAAAAGCCTCCCCCAGTCTGTTTTTAAAAATTTATTAACTCTTTTTATTCCAAATAAATTCCACCAATAAAAGTCATGATAAAAATTAGAAGCAAAGTAACTCCAGGGAACAAGAGGGGATTGAAGTAAAGCTTTTTCTACCCATAACGGACTTTTGTGATAAATAAACTTTTGTCCCTTAGAAGCAAAGGTGTCTCTTTTTTTGTAGTTCCAGTTAATCTGCTTGACATCTTCGCCTATAATTTTTATTTTTTTTGGATCAGCTACACCTAATTTTTTTTCTTGGGCTAACTTTAAATAATCCAAGTCTAATGGGTGAAAACCCATCATCTTGGCAGCTACGGCATCGATGGCTACCAAATCTGAACTTGCCAGAAGATAGTTTTTTGTTTCCCACTCCATTGCTCTCGGTCCTGACCCTTTTCCGACGGTTGTTCCGTCCATAACTGCAAAAATTCCAGGGTGGATCTCTTTTTGGATACTAAGAAGGTCAACAAGGGTTTCGTGAATATTCCGGTGGGCGTAATGTCGGGTGGTTTTTAACATCCCGAAGTAGTTTTTTATTGCTCCGGTGGTAGTCGTAAAAACATGCATTTTCATTGTAGGAAGGTGAATAATATTTTTACCGATTATGATTTTAGGTAAAGATACCTTATTAAAAACTTTACCCATTACCAGAAGAGGAGATTTGGGTTTGTAATCAATGTATTGTTCATCTGTTAAGTAATGCATTTTTACTCCGTATTTATGCAGAATGGGTAGCCATTTGTTATTAATTGAACCCTTCATCACATCAGTTACAACTGTTTTATTTTCAACAGGGATGATTTTTTCGGGGTTGATTCCATCCTCAATTAGGGTTTTAATAACCGCTTCTAATTGCCAAGGCCAGGTTGATACCGCGGGATAAAACCTGGTCCAGGAGAGGTTTAATTTAATGATAACAGGTTGAGAGAGATCAAAAGTTTTTAGATAGCTTGCCTTACGAAGAAGTTTTTGGTAATCGTTTATTACAGAAGCACTAGTTGTTTTTGTTATGTATACCTTATTCATACCTGAGCCAGTTTAGCACATTCTTTTTTAGAATTTAACTTTTTTTGAAAAT